>JAJUHJ010000150.1 GCA_029279965.1 Phyllobacteriaceae bacterium | reverse complement strand
TTACGCCAACGCCTTCGCCTGGTCGTTCACCGACTATGGCCCAAGCTATTCAGCGTTCAATGAAGGTCTTGACGGCGGCTTCTACGGGGACGCTCACCAAGGAACGGGAAAGCCTCTTCCCGTGATTTATTCACACGATCTTGAGGATACGTTGCGGCGCGTGGAAGAAGCTGGCGGGCGTATCGTGAAGCCGATTTTCGAGTTCCCTGGCGGGAAGCGCTTTCACTTCATCGATCCGGCGGGGAATGAATTGGCCGTCTGGAGTGAGGGTTGATCTCTTTGGAGCATCGCCCGAAATCTGAATCGATTCTCAAAAGCACGATCGTAGATTCGATGAGGTAGAGTGTCCTTGTGCGTCCAAAAAACGCACGGCGCGCTAGAGCGGCGTGCGTTCCTCGCACGGCGAACTCGGTAAGTTATTGAACAGGAATCTTTTTCCGAAAACCAATTCCGGATCGGGGCCGATGCTGTGGCGCAAGACCAGGAGGAGCGATTTACGCTTCATTCTTGCAGGATGCGGTCGCTCTCTCCCCGCGGCCTATGATCTTAACTTGCCTCGCGCAGTTTTTCGGCCGTCTGGAGATCGACGGAGACGAGTTGGCTTACGCCCTGTTCTGCCATGGTGACACCGAACAATCGGTTCATGCGCGCCATGGTGATGGGATTGTGCGTGATGATGACGAAACGGGTCTCGGTCGAATTCGCCATCTCGTCCATCAGATTGCAAAAGCGCTCGACATTGTGATCGTCGAGAGGTGCATCGACCTCATCGAGCACACAGATGGGCGCGGGGTTGGTCAAAAAGACGGCAAAGATGAGCGCCATCGCCGTCAGCGCCTGCTCGCCACCGGAAAGCAACGTCATGGTCTGTGGCCGCTTTCCCGGCGGCCGAGCGAGAATTTCCAGACCGGCATCCAGCGGATCTTCCGATTCGACAAGCTGCAACTCCGCCGTGCCGCCACCGAAGAGATGGGTGAAGAGGCGCTGGAAATGGCCGTTCACCACGTCAAAGGCAGCAAGCAGCCGCTCACGCCCCTCACGGTTGAGGCTCTGAATCGCCTGGCGCAGCTTTCGGATTGCCTCGATGATATCCTCGCGCTCGGAAACGATCGTATCCAGACGCTCGGAAAGCTCCGCCTGCTCCTCTTCGGCCCGCAGGTTTACCGCCCCCAGCCGCTCACGCTCGATTTTCAGCCGCTCCAGGCGCCGTTCCACATCGGCCATGTCCGGCAGCGGGTCGTCCGGGTTCAGTTCGGCGTGACGAATCACCAGATGTGGCGGGATGTTCAATGCCTGCTGGATGCGCATCTCGGCATCCTTGCGGCGATCTTCGGCGGCTGTCTGACGCTCTTCCGCCCGCACACGGCTCTCGCGTGCGGATGCCAGCATCTGCACGGCCTCGTTCGCTTTCTTGTCGAGTTCGCCCTGCCGGTTTTCTGCTTCCTGCAGACGGTCCGCAGCGGCCTTGCGCAAGCCCTCCGCATCTGCGATCTGGCTGAGCAGCACCCGTCCACGCGCCTCGATTTCCTCCGGCGCACCGGAAAGCTTTTCCAGCTCCGAAGCAGCCTCCGAGCGCCTCTCGGTAAGCGCCGTGATCTGTCGGTCGGCGTTTTCGGCCCGCGCACTCCAACGCTTGCGCTCATCGGCAATTGCTACCAGCCGCCGCTGACGTGCTTCTGTCTCGCGCTTTAAGGATTCGAGCGCTGCTCGGGCTTCCGCCGCCTTGGCGCGGGCCGTGGCGACATCCGCAGTCACTGTCCTCAGCCGCTCGTCCAATTCCGAGATGTCGGGTGCCGTGGCAAATGCGGCTTCGGCCTCGCCAACCGCCTTCACGGCCTCGGCGTGATCCTCAGCCAAACGTGAGCGCGAATCCTCCAGCGCCGCAAGGCGGCTGGTAAGCTCGCCGGAAGCCTTTTCGGCGCTGGCCAGCGCATCGCGCGCCGCTGCCACGGCACGTTGCGTCTCGCGCAAACGCTCACGTTTCTGGCGTTCGCTCTCCACAGACTGGCTGACAGCTTTTTCCGCCTCTGCAAGCGCCTCTTCCGCCGCGCGGACGGTCTTTGTTGCGGCCACTGCCTCGCGGTCGAGTTCGGCAAGCCGATTCTTTTGTGCAAGGCGCTGAGCGGCGGCAGTCGGCGCATCGGCGCTCGCCATATAGCCGTCCCAGCGCCACAAAGCCCCATCGCGGCTTACCAGCCGCTGCCCGGATTTCAATTCCTTTTGCAGGCGCGGCCCGTCTGCCGCCTCGACAAGGCCGATCTGTGCCAGCCGCCTTGCCAGTTGCTGCGGCGCCTTCACCACCTCATTCAACGGCCGCGCGTTCGAGGGAAGCGCCGGATCATCGTGTGCGGGCTCCACGCTTCCCCAATGCGCCGGCGCAGCAGGATCCAGCGGTACATCGAGGTCCTCGCCAAGGGCTGCCCCCAGCGCAGTCTCAAAGCCGGGCTCCACCTGCACGCGCTCCAGCACGGCAGGAAAAAGGTCGTTGCCGCCGGCGTTCAGCACCTTGGCGAGCGTGTTCGCCTCCGTCTCGATGCGCTGCAATTCGGCACGCGCCTCACTTAAAGGCTGCCGGGCAGCATTTTCCGCGGCTCGCGCGTTCGCAACCGATTTTTCCGCCATTGCAACGGCGTGCTCGGCTACTTCCTGCGATGCGGCCGCCTGTTCCAGTTCCCGTTGTTTGGCGGCCGGGTCGGGCAAGCTTCCCAATTCCTCCGCGATCGCGGCAAGCTGGCGGTCCGCTGCCTCCAACTGTCGCGCCAGGCGTTCACGCCGTTCGATGCCCTCGCGAACCGCGCGTTCTGCCTGCGACCGGCTCGCGCTCGCCTCTGCCTTACTCGCCGTCAACGCTGTCAGCGCCGCTTCCTTGTCGGCAAGATCCGACCCCGCCTTCTCGACCGCGGCTGCAAGTTCGGCCTCACGTTCGTCGCCCCCGGCCTCCGCCTCGCGCAAGGAGGTATCCTCCTCATCAAGCCGCTTCAGCACGTCAGCATTGTCGCTGATCATCTGCTTTTCGCGGGCGATATCGGCATCGAGTTGCTCGATCCTTTTGCTGAGTTCGCTCACGCGGTCTTGTGTCCGCCGTGCCTCCTCCTCCATCTGCGTGCGGGAGATTGTGAGACGCTGCAACACTGCGGCAGCGGCGGCTTCCGCCTCACGCAATTCGGGCAGCTTCTTCGCGGCAATGGCCTGCTCCTTCGCGGCTTCCATCTGCGCGTTTGCGTGTTCGCCCACCAAGGCGGTTGCAGCGGAGAGAGCAGATTTCGCCTCGGCCTCCTGTTCCTTCGCTTGCGACCAGCGCAGATGCAGGAGAATGGCCTCGGCCTTGCGAATTTCGGCGGAGAGTTTATTGAACAGCGACGCCTGGAGCGCCTGCCGCTTCAGTCTTACGATCTGGCTATCGAGTTCGCCCACCACATCATCGAGGCGTTCCAGGTTCTGTTCGGCGGCGCGCAGACGCAATTCCGCCTCGTGACGACGTGAGTGCAGACCGGAAATTCCCGCCGCTTCTTCCAGCAGAGCGCGGCGGGCCTGCGGCTTCGCCTGGATCAGTTCGCCGATACGCCCCTGCCCCACCATGGAAGGCGAGCGCGCGCCCGTCGATTGATCTGCGAAGAGGAGTTGCACATCGCGGGCGCGCGCCTCCTTCCCGTTGATGCGATAGACAGAGCCTGCTTCACGCTCGATACGTCGGGCAACCTGCAGTTCGTCCGCATCGTTGAACGTCGCGGGTGCCGTGCGGTCGCTGTTGTCGAGAAAAAGCGCCACCTCCGCAGTGTTGCGTGCCGGCCGGGTGGCGGAGCCGGAGAAGATGACATCGTCCATACCGGAGGCACGCATGTTCTTGTATGAGCTCTCGCCCATCACCCAGCGCAGCGCCTCGACAAGATTGGATTTGCCACAGCCGTTCGGCCCAACCACCCCCGTCAGCCCCGGCTCGATGACGAACTCGCTGGGCTCGACGAAGGACTTGAAACCGAGAAGCCGGAGCTTGGTGAATTTCATGCACGCCATCCCTGGCGCGCGAAGGATTTGCCGATGCCGGCCGGCGCCTTAGAGAAGCGGATCGATGATCGCCGACATCTGTGCAATCGACAAAGCTCCCGAATACTTCTTCCCATTGATGAAGAAGGTGGGCGTGGCGTTGACGCCGAATTCCGATGCGCCGCGCGCGCGCACCGCCCTCACATCGTCAAGAAGTTCCTGGTTCGTCAAGCAGGCCTCAAACGACTCCTGTGAAAAACCGGCAAGTTTGGCGATATTGAACAGCGCCGTGCGAGCATCCTGCACGGGTGCCCACTTGTCCTGGCGTTCAAAAAGCACCTTGACCATCGGAAAATATCTGTCCTCCGCGCAACGGGCCAGCATAAAGCCAGCCTCGGCTCGCGGGTCGAACGGAAACTCGCGCATGATGAAGCGCACCTTTCCGGTGTCGATATACTGCTCTTTCAGCGCGGGATAAGTGTTGACGTGGAAACTGGCACAATGGCTGCAGGTCATCGAGGCATATTCGACGATTGTCACAGGCGCATCTTCCGCGCCGAGTGCCTTTTCGGGCAACTCACCCGTCTCAAGCAGCGCTTCCATATCGACCGTGCCGGCAGGCTCGGGCGCGTCCTGTGCCCAGACTGGGCGCAGTCCCATACCGCCCACAGCGAGAGCCGGGAGAACGGCCAGCGAAGAGAGAAAGCGTCTACGGGTCGTCGTCAGTGCAGTCATGCGAATCATCAAGCTCCGTTCGGAATCCTACCGCGAAGATAGAAATTGCGATAGTTCACGTGAATAAGGCATTGCGGGGGCCGCGCCAAATGCCAATTGTCGCGGCATGCTCACGAATTCGCGAGGGGCGGTTTTCTGCGAGAAGCCAGAACGCTTGCCCCCAGCCGCTCCAGGCTTTCGCGCAAACTGTCGCTTTCGATGCCGCTGGTCAGATGCTTCAGCCGGTCCTGCTCGGAAGCGGAAAGCGGGCGCGGACGCGTCCGCTGGGGTGGTTGTCCGGCGGCCACCGGCTTCTGTACGATCTTGATGCGGCCAATAGCGTTGAAACCGAGAAAGGCGTTGGCGCGCGCCGCGATCTCCGTGGTTTCATGCTGCACGTGAAGTGCGGCCGCCGCCTCGCAGGCGATGACCAGAGTCGCCGGCTCGAACGGGTCATCCTCGCTTAGCCGGCGCGGCCAGGCAACCTTCTCCGGCCGCGTGCTTGACGCCAGCCGTCCGCCCACGATTTCCGGCCAGGACTGGACCAGATCCATCGAAAGCCCGGCGCGCCGCCGCAGCACCGGATCGAGCAATTCGGTCGCCAGATCGCTGACGGGGACGGGATTGCCGTAACGCTTTTTCCCTGTCATGTGCTCGTTCCTGTTCACAACCGCAATCTAGCGCAGAACGGCGAGGGATGACAAAGACTATCGAAGCGGAACCGCTGCGGGAACCAGAAATGGCTGCAACGGCGCTGCTTGCCTGGTACGACCGGCATCATCGCAGCCTGCCGTGGCGCCTGCCGCCCGATGCCATTCGCAGGGGCATGCGCCCTGATCCGTACCGCGTTTGGCTATCCGAGATTATGCTGCAGCAGACAACGGTCGGGGCCGTTAAGCCATATTTCGAGAAATTCATTGCGCGTTGGCCCGATGTCAACGCGCTGGCCAAGGCGGCCACGGATGATGTGATGAAGGCATGGGCCGGGCTCGGCTACTACTCGCGGGCGCGGAACCTGAAAAAATGCGCTGAAATGGTTGTGGCTCGTCATGGCGGCGCGTTTCCCGAAACCGAAGGGGAATTGAAGAAACTGCCCGGCATCGGCGACTACACCGCCGCCGCGATCGCCGCCATTGCATTCGGACATCCGGCGGCAGTCGTTGATGGAAATGTCGAGCGGGTCTTCACCAGGCTCCATGCCATCGTGGAGCCTTTGCCTGCCGCCAAGCAGCAGATCCGGCGGGTGATCGAGGCGCTTGTGCCAACTTCCCGGCCGGGTGATTTCGCCCAGGCGACGATGGACCTTGGCGCGATCATCTGCACGCCGCGCCGCCCCTCCTGCCTGCTGTGCCCCCTCGCCGAGATTTGCGCGGCGCGCGCACTCGACGCGCAGGAGCGCTTCCCGGTGAAAGCGCCGAAGGTGGAAAAGCCCATCCGGCGTGGCGCGGCGTTCGTGGCCGTGCGCCCGGACGGTTCCGTGCTCTTGTGCCGCAGGCCCGAAAACGGGCTGCTCGGTGGAATGACGGAGGTGCCCACCAGTTCCTGGAACGCCCGGGCCGACGGCATCGCCGACGTCACCGCTGCACCATTTTCAGCGCCCTGGCAAAGCTGCGGTGTCATCAACCATGTCTTTACGCATTTCGCCCTTCGCCTTTCGGTTTATCGCGCCGACGTGGCCGATGTTCCGGCATCCGAAGGGCAATGGTGGTCGCACCCGACGAACCTGCGGGGGGAAGCCTTGCCAACCGTCATGAAAAAGGTGATCGAAACGGCTATACCCGGCTCAACCAGAAACGAACGAGGAATGGCAGGAATATGACGGACGTGCGGCACATCGTCTTCGACATAGGCAAGGTTCTCATCCACTACGACCCGGACATTCCCTTTTCTCGTCTCATCCCCGATGAAGAGGAGCGCCGCTGGTTCTTCAAGAATGTCTGCACGCACGAATGGAACCTGGAACAGGACCGCGGACGTGAATGGGCAGAGGCCGAAGCCGAGTTGATCGCCCTGCACCCCACACATGAGGAAAACATCCGCGCTTTCCGCTGCCACTGGCACGAGATGGTCTCGCACGCCTATGAAGATTCGGTGGCAATCCTGGAGAGCCTCATCGACGCCGGCCACGACGTCACCATGCTCACCAATTTCGCTGCCGATACCTTTGCGGAGGCGCGCAAACGCTTCTCCTTTCTCAACCGCCCGCGCGGCGTCACGGTGTCTGGCGAAATCAAGCTCATCAAACCCGACCGCGCCATCTACGATCGCCATGCCGCGACATTCGGTCTCGATCCGGCAGCAACGCTGTTCATCGACGACACCCCCGACAACGTTGCCGGTGCGAAAGCGGCTGGCTGGCAGGCCGTGCATTTTACCGATGCGGACACATTGCGCGCTGATTTGCAGCGCTTCGGAATAGCGTCCTGAGGTCTGGCGAACCCGTCTGGCGACTCCC
>JAJUHJ010000149.1 GCA_029279965.1 Phyllobacteriaceae bacterium | reverse complement strand
CCGCCCGTTCTCGACGCCCGCGACGCGCTCATCGCCGAAGGCATCACAATCAACGGTTTGCCGTTGATGACCAGCGACGGCATGAGCAGTACCTATGACATCGGGAACCTTGACCGATATTACAGCGATTGCGTGATCGGCGGCCCCGGATCCTTTGTGCTGCCGGTGAATGAATGGTCGCAGTTTCCCGAGGCGGTGCGCCGAAAGCTCGTGATCGAGCTCGCCGGAGCGGATATGGAGAATGCTCACCCGCAGATCATCTTGGCGCAGGCTGATCCGGCATATGACTGCATGATCGGCGAACGGATCTGGCAAAACCGTTCCTGGCAATGGCAGCAGCCTTGAGCGCCAAGCTGCCGCCAAAGCACCGTGTGCACACACACTATCGTTACAGATACTCGGCTATCTGCGTTCCGGCGGAAATGAAGGGAAGCGGGTTGACCGCTTTGCCGTTGCGGCGCACCTCATAGTGCAGATGCGGTCCGGTCGAGCGGCCGCTGCTGCCAACGCGGCCGATAACCGCCCCGTTTTCCACCGCGTCGCCCTTTTTCACCAATATCTTGCTCAAATGGGCGTAGCGGGTTGTAAAATTGTTGCCGTGATCGATTTCCACCATGCGCCCATAGCCGCCGTTCCAGCCGGCATAAACGACAACGCCGCCGCCAGCCGCGCTTACGGACGTTCCACTCTTCGCTCGGAAATCGATGCCGGAGTGGTGGGCCCGGCGCCCCAGGATGGGATCGCGGCGCACGCCGAAACCGCTCGTCACTGATGCCCCGGGGACAGGATTGGCAATCGGAACGCGCCGTGCTGTCTGTTTGAGTTGCTCCAGCCGGTCCAGCCCCTCGGCCAGTTCGCGGACCTTTTCATCGAAAGGCAAGTATCCTGCGGCCAGCAACGGCCCGCCGGAATCCTGTCCGCCATAGCCCTCGTTGGAGACCGCGAGGCCAGCAGCAATCAGAGCATCGGAAATTGCTTCCGAGGAGCGGTATGCGGCTTCGGAAAGCGAACTGACCCGAGCCACCTGATCCGTTTCCAGGTCTTCCAGCGACCGGTCGAGAGCCAATAGCAGATCGTTTGTGCGCGCAGCGTCTGCACCTTGATGAGAGGCGCGCAAAGGCCAGGGAATGGCGTCGGCCGGTGGCATCAGCGCGCTGGCAAGCTGCGGCAAGTTCGGCGTCCTGTTGCCCGGTTCGAGATCCGCACGAATATCGGGTCGAGGGGTGGGGACGGGAATTGACGTGCCGTCGGCGTGCAATTCACCCGCGCGTTCCAGCACGGGACGGAGACGACTATGCCGCTGCGTCAAACGCTCCTGACGTTCGATCAATTCCGCCATCTTGCGCTGCATACGCTGCCGTTCGAGTAGCTGCTGACTTTTTGCGTGATCGATTTCCGCGCGCAACGCTGCGATGCGGCTCTCGTAGGTATGCCGCATCTGATCCTGACGGTCGGCAGCGGCACCGATCAAGTCATCGCGCAGGACGAGGTAGGCCGTTGATGCAAAGAAAGCGACGACAAACGCCGTCAGGAGAGACGTGGTCAGGATTGTCATCCATGGCCGAACGGTAACACATCGCATGGCATCGCCACGCGCAAAGACGATGACCAATCGTTCTTTGCGTTTGCCACGCGTCCGTTTAGGATTTTTCTGCTGCACCGAACCGCGCGAGCCTTGTTGAATCGATGGTTCGGATTACACAGTTTTAAGGTTAACAAAGCTTTGCGTTGCGCGCGGGTGGTCAGGTCGCGAGGCTGCTTTGTCTGGTGCACGTCAGTCATGCATCAAGATGGCACGTGGTCCGTCACGTGCTTACGCGTGGCTTCCAGCACTGCGTCGGCATGACCCGGCACCTTCACCTTGGGCCAGATTTCAACGATGCGTCCGTCGGCACCGATCAACACGGTGGTGCGCTCAACGCCCATATACTTCCGGCCGTACATGCTTTTCTCCACCCAGATCCCATATGCGTCGAGGACGGTCTTTTCCTGATCCGAGATAAGGGCGACGGTCAGCCCATGCTTTTTCTTGAAATTGTCGTGCTTTTTCGGGCTATCGGGCGAGAGGCCGGCAATCTCGACACCAAGCGCATCGAAGTCATTTTTGCGCGTGGAAAAGTCGATGGCCTCCGCCGTGCAGCCACTGGTGTCATCCTTGGGATAGAAGAAAAGCACGACCGGCTTCCCGCGCAATGCCGACAAGCGGAAGGTGCCGCCGCCGTCACGCGGCAATTCGAAATCGGGAGCTGTGTCGCCTGTCGTTAATGCGGCCATTTTGTTACCTTCGTTTGTGGCTAGCGCTGCCGGACTATAACAAAACCCGGAAGTCTTCAGACAACCGGTCCACGTGGTGGAACGCTTAGGTATAATGCTCGTGGCGGATTCGTCCATGCCGCCCAACGAGCTTGACGGGAACTTTGGTGGAGCAAGGCACAAGCGAACACGAGGAAGTGCGATTCCGGCGCGATGAGGTCGCCCCGCTGGAGAGTTTCCCGTCCGCCGGCGCACCGCTGCACGCATTGTGCCGGGCAAGGTCCTTTGGAGTGCGCTGGCTTCTCTGGCCAATCGTCGGCCTTGCATTGGCTATGTTGCTTCTAGCGGGCGGGATTTCGCTTTTTGGCGTGGATGCTATCGGAAACGAACGGCTGCGATTGCAGGCCGAGCGTGCGATGGAGCGGCTGGTCGGAATCGATGTTGACGTTTCGATCGGCCGTCTCGGGCTCGGACTTGGCGTCTCGAGCCTTTTTGCGCTGGAAGTACACGATGCGCGCATCGTGAGGGCGGATGATGGCACTTCGATTGCTACCGCCGGCACCCTTCGTTTCGGATTGAAGGCGTTGCCATTGCTCACGGGCAGGATCGAGCTTGCACAGGTCGCGGTGGCGCAGGCAGCGTTCTCGCCGGCCGGCATGCCCGCGGGGGGGCTTGCCTGGTTGGCCAGCGAACCTGAAGGTGCCACGCCAGACGCGGTGAGGAAAGCCGTCTTTTCCTCCCTGCACAAGGCGTTCGATATCACGCATGCGGCGGGCCTCACGCGGGTGAGCCTGGAGGATGTCAGCCTGCTTGGAACGCCCGGACCCGTTATCGAAACCCTGGAGCTGTCGCGTAAGGGGAGAGAGGAAATCGCGTTCGAGGGCATCGCGCTTCAGCGCGGCCGCCGGATTTCTTTCCAGGGCCGCGCGGCACGTGATGTGAGCGCTGATGTCATTGAAGCAATGTCACTGGAAATGAGCACGCCGCCGCTGGAACTTGCGGAAGAGCGTGCAACTTCCGGGCTCGTTCGCTCGCTCGGTTCTCTCGATATGAGCCTTTGGGGGCAGGAAGAAGATGGCGCGGGCAACGGGGAAAGGCTGGAGTTCAATGCAACCGTTCGCGACGCGCTGATCGGGTTCGGTCAGGACGAGGCGCTGATAGACAGGGCGGAGGTTCAGGTCGTCCTTGCCGATGAGTATGACGGCTTTGCCATTCCCCAGTTTCATATTGCTGCCGGGCGCAGCCGCATCGATCTGCACGGATTGGTCGAGCCGGTTAACCGGAGCGCAGAAGAACCTTTCTACCGCATCAATCTGCTTTCGCGGCGGTCTGTCCTGGCACCTTCCGATTCGCCCGAGCCTCCGCTGCCTTTCACAATGCGCATGACGGGTCGACTGGAGGTGGCGCATTCACGCCTGACGGCCGAGCAGATTCGTATTCGCACGGCCCAGGGCGGGTTGACGGCGAGCGCATCGTTGACGATGCCGCCCGGTATGTCACCAGGCGTTACGCTAGGGATCTATGTGGCTGATTTGCCGACCGCGCACGTCAAGCAGTTCTGGCCATGGTTCGCTGCCGCCGGTGCGCGCCAATGGACGTTGGAAAACGTCTTCGGCGGACATGTGAGCGATGGCAATTTGCGCTTCTCCGTCCCGCCGGGCCGGCTTGGCAATGGTATTCCTTTATCCGACAACGAAGTCTTCGGCAGTTTCTCCCTGGCTGACACTCGCTTCGATATTGCTGGAACGATTCCGCCGGTGCGCGACGCGACGGGCTCGGTTGCTTTTCGCGGTACGGATGTGTCGGTGGATTTATCGGCTGGTACTATTTATATGCCGAGCGGCCGGCAGGTCGATACGAGCGGCGGAAGCTTTGTCATCGATGATGCGCACCTGAAACCCCGCATCGGCAGGCTGGAGATCGATGTCGCGGGACCGGCGCCAGCGATCATCGAACTTGCCTCCTACGAGCCAATAGATGCGTCGCGTTTTCATCACCTCGTCCCCGAAGATTTGAGCGGCGATATGTCGGGTCATATAGGCGCGGATATCCCCGTCCAGCGGGACCTTCCAGCCGTCGACCTGAACTGGAGGGTTTCTCTCGATTATGAGGATCTTTCAGTCGCCAAACCGTTCGACGGACAAAAGGTGACGGACGCGAACGGTACCATGTCAATCCAACCGGATCGGGTTGAAATCAGCGCCGAGGCAAAATTGAACGGCGTTCCCGCCGAATTGGACGTCGTACAGCCACTTGGAGGTTCGGACGTCGAAAACGTGCGACACGTCGCGCTGAAGGTGGATGATGCTTCCCGCGAAAGATTGTTTCCCGGCCTCGGCATGCTGGTCTCCGGACCGTTCACGGTGCTGTATGAGGAAAGTGGAGGCGAGCGCCAGAAGATTAAGGTCCTGCTGGACCAGTCGCGGCTGACCGTGCCATGGATCGGTTGGAGCAAGGGTGCCGGCATCCCGGCCAGCGCCAGCTTCCACATGAAACAGGACGGCAACGCGACCGAGCTTTCCGATTTCCAGCTCAGCGGCGATGGCTTTGCGCTTAGCGGCGATATACGGCTCGACGGCGGCCAACTCCAACATGCCCGGTTCGACCATGTGAATTTCAATCCCGCTGATGATTATGCCGCCCTTATCGAACGCGGTGGGTCCGGCTATGCCGTCACGATTGATGGAAACTCAATCGACGCACGCTCGATCATCAAGAGGGCGCTGGGCGGCGGGGAAGCAACGTCTGCCTCCCAGGAGAGGGACACAACGGCCGTGACGGTCGATGCTTCGTTCGCGCGGGTTGGCGGTTTCAACGGGGAGAGCCTGAGCCAGGTGGAATTGACCTACGCCAGCGATGGCGGACCTGCCAGCCTCTCGCTTTCAGGCGCAACCTCGAGGCACGGTTCAGCCAGGCTGACCAAAACTGTGGATCAGACCCGGCATACAGTTCGCGCCACGTCGAGCAATGCCGGCGCCGTTCTGCGCTTTTTGGACATCTATAAGCATGTGGAGAATGGGCAGCTCAATCTGGTGCTCGATGGGCACAGCGAGGGTGACGTGCTGTCAGGCCGGCTGGGCATACGCGATTTCGAGGTGGTGAACGAGCCGCGCATGCGTTCGCTCGTTGCCGCAAGCGAAAGAAGTGCGAACGGCCAGGTGGATGCCACGCGCGTCTATTTCGAGCGCGGCGCCGCGCTGTTGCGGATGGGCAATGACACTCTCAGTCTGGAGGAGGGGGTTCTTCGCGGTCCGTTGATCGGCTCGACGTTTCAGGGGGTTCTCTATGATGCCAATGACAATATGGATATCACTGGCACGTTCATGCCGATCTACGGGTTCAACCGGATTTTCGGCGAAATTCCGCTCATCGGTCAGGTCCTCGGCAATGGCCGCGATCGTGGTCTGCTTGGCATTACCTATCGTCTCAGCGGAGAATTTGCCGATCCCGTGCTCCAGGTAAATCCGATCTCTGCCCTGGCGCCCGGCTTTTTGCGCCAGCTCTTCGAGTATCGATAGCTGAGAAAGACGGCGGCTACTGAGGGCGCAGGAGAACGTGTCTCTTGCGCCCGAAAGAGACTTTTATCACCCCGTCCGCAGTGACATCGGCATCCCCGATGACAGCCCGATCGTCGGCAATCGTCGAATCATTGATCCGGATCGCATTGTTCGCAATTGCGCGGCGAACTTCTCCATTCGTTGCGGCAAGCCCGGCGCGAACGACGGCGTTCAGAATTCCGAGCCCCTCATCGACCTCGGCGCGTGGTATAACAACGGTCGGCAGGCTTTCGGAAAACTCCCCTTTCTCAAAGGTCTTGCGGGCCGTCTCGGCGGCATTGGCCGCTTCCGTGCGGCCATGCAAAATCGCCGTCACTTCCGTTGCCAGCACCTTCTTTGCCTCGTTGATCTCCGCTCCGCCCAACGCTTCGAGCCGCACGATCTCGTCCATCGGCAGTGTCGTGTAGAGCCGCAGGAAGCGCCCCACGTCGGCATCCTCTGTGTTGCGCCAGTACTGCCAGAACTCGTAGGGGCTCAGCATCTGCGGGTCGAGCCAGACGGCGCCGCTTTCCGATTTGCCCATCTTGGCGCCGGAGGCAGTGGTGAGCAGAGGCGAGGTAAGCGCAAAGAGCGCCGCATCTTCCATGCGCCGGCCAAGATCGATGCCATTGACGATGTTGCCCCATTGGTCGGAGCCGCCCATCTGCAGGCGGCACCCGTAGCGGCGGTACAGTTCCACAAAGTCGTAGGCCTGGAGGATCATGTAATTGAACTCCAGGAAAGAGAGCGATTGCTCCCGTTCGAGCCGCATCTTCACCGAATCGAACGACAACATGCGGTTTACAGAGAAGTACCGGCCGACATCGCGCAGGAATGAAACGTAATTCAGCTCAAGCAGCCAATCGGCATTGTTGACCATGAGCGCATCCGTAGGCCCATCGCCGAACCTCAGATAACGGCTGAAAGATTTTTTCATGCCGTCGAGATTCTGCTGGATCTTCTCCGGCGTGAGGAGCTTCCGTGCCTCGTCCTTGAACGACGGGTCGCCGATCATGCCGGTGCCGCCGCCCATCAACGCGATGGGTCTGTGCCCCGTCTGCTGGAGCCAGTGCAGCATCATGACCTGCGTGAGATGCCCGACATGCAGGCTCGCGGCCGTCGGATCGTATCCGATATAAGCAGTCACCGTCTCGCGTTGAAACAGTTTGTCCAGACCCGCATCATCGGATGTCTGCTGGATGAAACCGCGCTCGGACAGAGTGCGCAGGAAATCGGATTTAAACTCGGACATTGCAAAATTCCCGTCGGGGAAGGTTATGAGACTGCGTTGCGCTCCGCCGATCAGCGGATCCGCTTCGGCCGGACTTCGGCCAGTTCGCCCCTCAAGCGGCGGTCGAGATAATCAGCGCATTCCTCGATCAACTGATCGGCGGTATTCGAATAGAAGTGG
>JAJUHJ010000148.1 GCA_029279965.1 Phyllobacteriaceae bacterium | reverse complement strand
CGTGTGACCATGTTCCCGTGGGACATGAAGGCGTCCCCACGCATGACGGCCGCAGCAGGCGGCCTCCGGAATGGAGCATATCCGGCTTTGCATAAAACGCAGCCATGCCCGAAAGAGCCAATGATAGGGTGCAGCCCTCGTGCAATTGCGCGCGGGCCCGGGGGGCTGTCGCCGGATCGACCGACACTCGGTTCCTGACCGGAGGAAATTACTGCCGGCCGCTCATTCTGTCTGGGAGGGCATGAGAGGAGGTCGGCATCATGGGTAATCGAGCTGGAAACAGGCATACCGGGCCAAAATGCATTGCTATTCTTGGCCCCCTCGGAAGCGGTAAGACCACACTTTTCAACGCGATCCTGTCGCGCACCGCTGGCACCGCCAGTTCATCCCCTCAAAGCGGTCCGCAAAGTCAGCCCGGCGAGACGAACGCGCAAGCCATGAGTGTTGAGGCCGGCTTTGCGACGACACGCTTCATGGGCGAAAGCATGACTTTCGTCGACTGCCCGGGCTCGGTGGAATTTGCAGCGGAAGCCGAGCCGGTGATGGCAGCCGCCGACGCCGCATTGGTTGTGGTCGAAGCCGATGACAAGAAGCTCCCGGCATTGCAACTCGTCCTGCACCGGCTGGACGAGTTGGGCATACCGCGCATGATTTTCCTCAATAAGCTGGACAAGAGCACCGCAGGCGTGCGTGAGACACTGAAGTCCTTGCAGCCGGCCAGCAGCAGGCCTTTGCTCCTGCGCCATATCCCGTTGCGCAAGGGTGAGAATGTAATCGGCTCGATCGATCTGGCGTTGGAGCGTGCTTACATCTACCGCAAGCACGCGGAAAGTGAAATCGCGCCCATTCCCGATGATGAAAAGGCGCGCGAACTGGAAGCGCGCTTCTCCATGCTTGAAACGCTGGCCGATCAAGACGACCAACTGATGGAACAGCTTTTGGAGGAAATAGAGCCGCCCCGCGATGCGATCTTCGATGATCTGGCGGCGGACCTGCGTTCTGGCGTCGTAACGCCGGTTCTCATCGGCTCCGCCGAAAACGGAAATGGTGTATTGCGGCTACTGAAGGCAGTTCGCCACGACGTGCCGGATGTGACGCAGACGCGCCAGCGTCTGGGTCTGGATGAGCGCGACGGCGCGGTGCTGCAGGTGATGAAAACCGTTCACACGGGTCATGGCGGAAAGATCTCCATCGCACGGATCCTCGCTGGAAACATCGCCGACGGGACGGAACTGGCTGGCGCAGGCCGTGTCTCCGGCATCTACACGATGAACGGGAACCTGCAGACCAAGGTCGATTCAGGCGAAGAAGGCGAGACTGTCGCCCTCGGCAAGGTGGAGAATGCCCACACAGGCGACACCCTTTCAGTCGGCAAGGGAAAAACACCGCAACTTGCTCGGCAGGTTGCACCACAACCGGTTTTTGCGCTCGCCATCGCACCACGCGACCGCAAAGACGAAGTCAAGCTTTCTACAGCGCTCCAGAAACTTCTGCAGGAGGATCCGTCGCTGGTTCTCGAGCAGAAACAGGATTCGGGTGAAACGGTCCTGGGCGGACAGGGGGAGATGCATCTGCGCCTCGCCAGAGAGCGTCTGATGAGAAAGTTTCAACTTTCGGTCGATGCCTATCCGCCATTGATCCCTTACCGTGAAACGATCCGGAAAGCGGTTGTCCAGCGAGGTCGGCACAAGAAGCAATCCGGCGGGCACGGCCAGTTCGGTGATGTGGTTCTGGAATTACGTCCGCTCCCGCGGGGCAGCGGCTTTGAGTTCACAGAATCGATCACCGGCGGGGTGGTTCCACGCCAATATATTCCGTCCGTCGAAACAGGTGTTCGTGACGCACTACGCGCCGGGCCATTGGGCTTTCCTGTCGTCGATCTGGCAGTAAACCTGGTGGACGGCTCCTATCATACCGTGGATTCGTCGGACATGGCGTTTCAAATGGCTGCCCGACTGGCAATGAAGGAGGCGCTTGCGAGCGCAAGCCCGGTGCTGCTGGAGCCGATGTTGAAGGTGGAGGTGGATACACCCTCGGAAGCAACGGCGCGCGTCACGGCCATCCTTTCACAACGGCGTGGGCAGATACTCGGATTCAACACGCGTACCGACTGGTCCGGATGGGACACGGTGGACGCAATGATGCCGCAAGCAGAAATGGGAAATCTCATTATCGAATTGCGCTCGGCGACTGCCGGGGTGGCCACCTACCGGGCCGCCTTTGACCATATGGCCGAACTTACCGGACGACTGGCGGAAGATGCACTCAGCGGCAAGGGGAAGGCAGCCTGATGGCACAGCCAAAAAAAGAGCCGGATCATCAGACCCGGCTCAGTTATTGGAGTGCCATTAAGGCGAAACCTCCAGAGGGGAACACTCACCGGGGGCTAATGGGAGGAGAACGCTCCCCGGGAGTGACTTGGATATGGGCACTCGATGCACAAATAACAACCACGGAAAAGTGCATTTCAGCCATGCAATTCTGCATAACTGACGCGGCACCCGAATTTTCAGAAAGCCCAGGCTCGTGACTTCGAGATGAGAAAGTCCCGGAAAACCTGCAGTTTCGCCTGATTTTTCAGTGCTTCCGGATAGCAGAAATACGTGTCGAATGACGGCACCGCGAGTTCGGGCATCAGCCGGACAAGGCCGCTATCCTCGCCGACGAAATAGTCCGGCAGTATGGCGATGCCCGCCCCACGCTGTACAGCGATCTTGATCGACAGGATGTTGTTGATCTGCAAAGCGGCAGGGCGCTTTGCGCCCTCCGGCCGACCGGCAATTTCCAGCCAGTTCATGTCGCTGAGATGCGCCGGGACCGTTTCCCCGAAGATGACGATCCTGTGCCGGTCGAGATCGTCAATGGAGGAGGGTTTGCCATATCGCTTGATGTAGGCCGGCGAGGCGTAGAGGTGGAAGTGCAACGTGAACAATCTGCGCTGGATAAGATCCGGCTGCTGCGGCTGGCGCATGCGGATGGCGCAATCTGCCTGCCGCATCGTCAAGTCCAACTCCTCATTGTCGAGGATGAGTTGAAGATGAATGTCCGGGTAAAGCTCGCTGAATTCGGGGATTCGTTCGGTCAGCCATCCGCTGCCCAGTCCGACAGTCGTCGAAACGCGCAGCATGCCCGACGGCCGATCCTTTGCCTCCGCTAGCCGCACCTTCACGCTTTCGAGCTTCATCAGCACCTCGTGAGCGGTGCGATAAAGCATCTCGCCCTGCTCGGTCAGGACGAGACCGCGCGCATGGCGATGAAACAACGGTACCCCGACCTCCTGCTCCAAGGCGCTAACCTGGCGCGATATGGCCGATTGTGAAAGGTGCAGCGTATCCGCTGCATGCGTAAACGAGCCCGCCGCCGCTGCGGCATGGAATACGCGCAATTTGTCCCAGTCCAACGCCTGTTCCCCTTTGTTGTGGGCGTAGGATCAACGAAGATCGTTCTACTCCGCCGCCTCCCGGCGTGTTTCCATTTCCGCCAGGTATTTTTCCGCTTCCAGCGCAGCCATGCAGCCGAGACCTGCTGCCGTGACTGCTTGCCGATAGATATCGTCAGTTACATCGCCCGCGGCAAAGACGCCAGGCACATCCGTGCGCGTCGAATTGGGCTCCGTCCAGAGATAGCCGTTCGGCTTCTGCTTCAGCTTGCCTTCGAACAACTCGACAGCAGGCGCATGCCCGATGGCCACGAAGACTCCGTCCACCGGAAGATCTTCCGTCTTGCCGGTCTTGACGTTCTGCACCCGAATTCCGGTGACAGAAGGAGGCATGGGTGGCTTGCTTGCCTCACCCGTAATTTCATCCACCACCGTGTCCCAGAGGACTTCGATGTTCTCCTTCTGCAAAAGACGCTCCTGCAGAATGCGTTCGGCCCGAAATTCGCCGCGCCGGTGGATTACCGTCACCTTCCGTGCAAGGTTCGAAAGGTAGAGCGCCTCTTCAACAGCCGTATTGCCGCCGCCGACCACCACCACGTCCTTGCCGCGATAGAAAAAGCCGTCGCACGTGGCGCAGGCGGACACACCGAATCCCATGAAGGTCTGCTCCGAGGCAAGCCCGAGCCACTTGGCTTTCGCACCCGTGGCGATGACGAGCGCATCGCAGGTGTAAATCGTTCCGGAATCGCCCGTAAGCCGAAAAGGGCGTGAGTCGATGTCAGCCTCGACGATGAGGTCGCTGACGATCTCGGCGCCCACATTCTCCGCCTGCAACCGCATCTGTTCCATTAGCCATGGCCCCTGTATGGGGTCGGCAAAGCCGGGATAGTTCTCCACCTCTGTGGTGATGGTGAGCTGCCCGCCCTGCTCCAGGCCCGCGACGAGCATCGGTTTCAACATCGCACGCGCAGCGTAGATCGCGGCGGTGTACCCCGCCGGCCCCGAGCCGATGATGAGGACGGGCGCGTGACGGCTGGTCATAACAGTTTCCTTTCCAAGATCCGGGGCGAAGCGGCGGTGCCTACAGCTGGCTATGATCTAAGTATCCCATACTTCTATATGCAAGGCGAAGAACGGTTTTCCAACAGCTACCAAGTGACACGGCGTCTGTTCGCGGAAACAGCATGAAGCAAGGATGGCTTGGTTTCGGCACTGGCTTGCCGTAAACATCGTTGCGCGAGCGCGACAGATTTATGCGCCAGATCCGAAAGGGTGCCTGCATGCCGCTGAAGGCGGATCTCGACGCCATCGATTGGAAAATTCTCCGCGAACTCCAGGACAACGGGCGGATAACCAATGTCGAACTTTCACGGCGCGTGGGCATTTCCGCTCCCCCATGCCTGCGCCGGGTCAGACGCTTGGAAGAAGACGGTATCATCAAGAGCTATCGGGCTCTCCTTGATCGCTCGATGCTGGGATATGATGTGGCCGCATTCTGCCTGGTGGGACTGGAGCACCAGGCAGAAGCCGATTTGCGCGACTTCGGCGAGCGTGCGCGGAGTTGGGCCATCGTCCGTCGCGCCTGGATGGTTTCCGGCGACTCGGATTTCCTGCTGCAATGCGTCGCCACGGACCTAGCGGCGTTCCAGACATTTGTCATCGACGAACTGACGTCAACGCCCAATGTAGATACGGTTCGCACCGTACTGACGATTCGCCAGGTCAAGGATGAGGGTTTGGTCGCCTTCGACGATTAAAGGCAACGCCCTGTTCGATCGAAGCCCCACTGCGCAACAGTGTGTGTTTCAAGACCGGCTCCACAATTCCTCATAGACCTCGCGCAGGGCCGCGGCCTCACGCTCCAGTGCGAAATTCGCTGTTACATGCGCTCGCGCCACGCCTCCTTCGCTCAAGGCCAGGGCTGGATCCTTCATGTAGCTTTCAATGGCTCTCTCAAGCGCCGCGCCGTTTCCCGCCGGCACCACCTTTCCCACACCTTTCTCGATCATTTCGGCATAGGCACCCGCATCGCTCGCCACGACCGCGGTGGCCGAAGCCATGGCTTCAAGCGGCGTCAACCCAAAACCCTCGTTTCGTGACGGCGCAACGCAAAGAGATATGCGCCGGTACCATGGCTTTATATCCGGCACCTCGCCGAGGAAGACGATGCGGTGCTGAAGCCCCGCCTCTTTGATGCGTTGTCGCAGTGAATCCGCGAACCCACGGTGCTCGGGTGTCACTCGGCCCAGAACGATCGCTGTCCAGTCGGGGTAGCGCGGAAGGAGCGCAATCATCGCATTGACGAAGAGGTCCGTCCCCTTCTGATGGCGTATACGCCCGAAGCAGCCAATACCGTACCGCCCCGGCAGTCCGCTCGCAGTCCATTCGTCCTCGCCTTCACGGGGAGGGAAAAACCGTTCCGTGTCGATGCCGTGCATAATCACGCGGTGCTTCACCTTCAGAAAGGACCCGGAGCGGCCACTGGTGGCCACCACCGCATCCATGCGCCGGATCAGCCACCGCGTGAACGGCTTATGCGGCCGCTGCGCCGCGGATGTGAAAACCAGCCGCAAAGGCGCGCGCAGGCCGTATTTCAGCAATAAACCAGCCAGCATTTCGACATTGCGACGGGCATGCCAGATGCGAAACGGGCGGCGCGCAGGCCTGCGAAGCAGCGCGGGCACCTGCCGCCAGCTTGCCTTCGGCAAGTGCGGCGGAAGACCCGGCCCCAGCGTGGCGATGCCGATGCTTTGTGCCTGCTCGGGGATGAGTTGAACAATGGTGCTGGTAACACCGGAAAGGCGGCGTTTGAAATTCGGCGCCACCACCTCCACCTCGCCCATCACCGGCGCGCCCGACGCGCAGCGGCTAGATGCTCCAGATGTCACGGTGTTCCCGGTCAGCCGTACTGAACCTTGATGACCTCGTATCCGCGTGCGCCGCCCGGCGCGTTCACTTCGACGGAATCGCCCACGCCCTTGCCGATAAGTGCGCGCGCAATCGGAGAGGAAATGGAGATACGCCCCGCCTTGACGTCGGCTTCCTGGTCACCAACGATCTGGTAGGTCTTCTCCTCCTCGGTATCCTCATCAACCAGAACGACAGTGGCCCCAAACTTGACGGTATCGCCGGAAAGCTTGCTCACGTCGATAACCTCGGCACGCGCAATCAGATCCTCAAGCTCGCTGATGCGTCCTTCATTCAGGCTCTGCGCTTCCTTGGCCGCGTGATACTCCGCATTCTCCGAAAGGTCTCCGTGCGCTCGGGCCTCCGAGATCGCCTCGATAATACGCGGCCGCTCATCCTGTTGGCGCCAGCGCAACTCCTCTTTCAGCGAATCGTATCCTGCCAGGGTCATCGGGACCTTGTTCATCGACACCACCTTCCAGACTTACCGCTTCCGGGTCCTTCCCGGTCCGCACGGCACAAAAAGAAAACGGTCCGGCAGCGTCGGCCAACGGAACCGTTTCGTTCGACTCCCGTCAAATATAGCAACCTCTTCAACATTTACACGTGGAATCTTCGCTCTGGCGGAAGCTCCGGGATCAGACCAGGGAACCAGTCCTGCGAGGAACCGTCCCGAAAAATCTGGAACCGAAACGAAAGGTGTCAACAAGGAGAGGCAGAAATATGTACGCCGCCGCCACGCGATCGACACCTGGCACAGCCACGCGCGGCAATTTGGGTCAGCACACAAGCTTGCACCAACCGGCACCGCTGATATGACCGGAGAAATATTCAACGATGGCAAGCATTTCCCATGACCCGCATACAGGCCAACACGCTTCTGCTTATCGCCGGCGCCATGTGGGGCATGGGCTTTGTCGCCCAATCCACGGCGATGGAGGCCGTCGGCCCATTTCTCTTCATCGGCCTGCGCTTCGGCATTGCTTGCCTGTCCATGTTGCCCTTGGCTCTCCGTGAGGAGGCACGCGCGGAACATCCCCTCACCTATCGCG
>JAJUHJ010000147.1 GCA_029279965.1 Phyllobacteriaceae bacterium | reverse complement strand
TCGGAGACGAAAAGAACCGCTCCCCCACCGCATCTGGCGGGTGGGCGGCTGACCATCGACCTTTCGGCGCTTGCTGAGAATTATCGTTTTCTTGCCAAGCGGTCGCAGCCGGCCCAGGCTGCGGGTGTCGTAAAAGCGGATGCGTACGGCCTGGGGATAGAGGCGGTGGCCGATACGTTGTGGGCAGCAGGATGTCGCAGGTTTTTTGTGGCATTGCCACATGAGGGCGCGGCCTTGCGCGCGGTCTTGCCGGATGCGGAGATTTTCGTCTTCAATGGCCTGTTCGGCGAGGAGGCGGCAGCAACCTATCGCAACGCGCGGCTTATTCCGGTCCTGAACTCGCAAAGCGACCTGGCCACCTGGGAAGCCCATGGATGGGACGGAGAACGGCCCCGCCCCTGCGCTATCCATGTCGACACGGGGATGAACCGATTAGGCCTTACTCCGGAACGGGCACGATCTCTGGCGGAAGAAAACGCTCTGACAGGCGCCCTGACGCCGCTTCTCATCATAAGTCACCTGGCATGCGCAGATAAGCCTGAGCACCCGATGAACCGGAAGCAAAGCGAGTCGTTTCAATCGCTTCGCAGGTTTTTTCCAGAAACAGAGTCAAGTCTTGCAAATTCGGCAGGCATTTTTCTTGGCGGGGATTTCCTGTGCGATCTGACACGGCCGGGCATCGCCCTCTTCGGCGGCGCACCGGGGGGCCTCGCCCCCAATCCCATGCGCCCCGTCGTCACGGTCGAAACCCGCGTGGCGCAAATCCGCCATCTGGCCGCTGGTGAGACGGTGAGCTACGGCGCGACGCCTCTTTCCCGCGACACCATCGTGGCGGTCAGCTCGACCGGCTATGCCGATGGCTACCATCGCGCCGCCTCAGGCGCGGGTGTGCCGCTGCGGAGCGCGCGTGCAGAAGGTGCGGCGGGTTTCATCAAGGGCCGGAACGTGCCACTGCTCGGGCGTGTGACAATGGATCTCACCCTGTTCGACGTTACCGATTTGGGGGCGGATGCTGTATCGGTCGGGGATTATATCGAGCTGTTCGGCCCGAACATGCCCATAGATACCGTTGCCGAGGCGGCGGGGACGATCGCCTACGAGCTGTTGACCTCGCTCGGGCCGCGATTTCACCGGGAGTATATAGGGGGTGGGCGTGAGTGACGGCTGCGCCGACATCAACCACGGCAGAATGCCTGGGGCCAGAACCTGATGGCCAAGTCGCGCATCCAGTTCGTCTGTCAGAATTGCGGTACGGTGCATGCGCGCTGGGCTGGCAAGTGCGATGGCTGCGGCGAGTGGAACACGCTCGTCGAGGAAGGTACGGTCGGCGGTATCGGCGCCGGACCGCAATCCTTGCGCAAGGCACGGGCCGGGCGGCCGGTGGCGCTGACGACGCTTTCCGGTGACATCGAGGATGCTCCGCGCATCATTACCGGCATCGGCGAACTCGATCGCGTAACCGGTGGCGGTTTCGTGCGCGGTTCGGCGCTCCTGGTCGGAGGAGATCCGGGCATCGGCAAGTCGACGCTTCTGACGCAAGCAGCGGCAGCTCTCGCTGGCAAAGGCCATCGCATCGTCTATGTCTCCGGCGAAGAGGCCGTTGCGCAAATCCGATTGCGCGCGCAACGCCTTGGCGTTGCAGAGATGCCGGTTGAACTTGCCGCCGAGACGAGTGTCGAAGACATCCTGGCTACCATTGGCGAGGGACGGCGGCCGGATCTGGTAATCCTGGATTCCATTCAGACGCTTTGGACAGACACTGCCGACTCTGCTCCGGGCACCGTAACCCAGGTACGAGCCGCCGCGCAGGCCATGATCCGTTATGCCAAGTCCACCGGTGCAGCCGTGGTGCTGGTGGGGCACGTGACGAAGGAAGGGCAGATTGCCGGTCCTCGCGTTGTCGAGCACATGGTGGACGGTGTGCTCTATTTCGAGGGCGAAGGCGGGCATCATTACCGTATTCTGCGTACCGTTAAGAACCGCTTTGGGCCGACCGATGAAATCGGGGTCTTCGCCATGGGCGACAAGGGTCTTGCAGAGGTGTCCAATCCTTCGGAGCTGTTTCTTGGAGAGCGCAGCGCCAAGGCGCCGGGTGCAGCGGTGTTTGCCGGAATGGAAGGAACACGGCCAGTGCTCGTGGAAATCCAGGCGCTCGTCGCCCCCTCGCCGCTCGGCACGCCGCGGCGTGCCGTCGTAGGGTGGGATTCGGCACGGCTTTCCATGGTTCTGGCGGTCCTGGAGGCCCATTGCGGCGTGCGCTTTGCGACCAATGATGTCTACCTGAATGTCGCGGGCGGCTATCGCATTTCCGAACCGGCCGCCGATTTGGCCGTGGCAGCAGCGCTCGTCTCCTCCCTCACCGGGCTTGCTCTGCCCGCCGATTGCGTTTATTTCGGCGAAATCAGCCTCTCGGGGGCGGTTCGCCCGGTCGCGCATGCGGCCAGCCGCCTCAAGGAAGCTGAAAAGCTGGGCTTTGCGCAGGCCGTCATGCCGCCAGGAAACGAAGAGCCGGCAGGTGCGATCGCTGCAGGCGCATATCGGCCCGAGGGGCTTGCGGATCTCGTCGCCCGCATTGCAGGGTCTCCTGCATCGTGAGTGGGAGCATGATAGCTGCCTTTCTGCAGCTTGATGGAAATGGTGCCGAGGGAACCCGGCTGAAAAGGAGTTTGGGTGACAATGCCAATCACGCTGCTTGACGGCATTCTCGTCGGCTTCACGCTCGTTTCGGCAATGCTGGCGATGGTGCGCGGTTTCTCGCGGGAAATCCTTTCCATCGCCTCCTGGGTCATTGCGGCATTTGCTGCTTATTTTCTTTTCCCGGTGGTGTTGCCGTATCTGACTCCCTATATCAGCAATACAACGATCGCGTTGATCGTTTCCGTGGCGGCGGTGTTCTTTGTGGCACTCATCATCGTGACCATTCTCACGATGAAAATTGCCGACTTCATCGTCGATTCACGCATAGGCGCTCTCGACCGGACGCTCGGTTTTCTCTACGGTGCGGCGCGCGGGGTGCTGGTGGTGGCAGTGGCGCTAATGTTCCTGAACTGGCTTTTGGGATCGAACCCGCCAAACTGGATTGCAGAAGCGAAGTCCCGTCCGCTGCTTGAAGGTGTGGGGCTTTGGGTGCAGGAAGTCCTGCCCGAAGATCTGGAGTTATCGGTGCTCGACCGCCTGTCGCCCGATGCGGCAACGACGGATGAAGCGAACGGCAACTGACGAGACGGTCAGTCAAACAAGCGACAAACGAGGCAGCCAGCAATGGCAATGGAAAATAATTTGCCCCTCGCGGGCGAAGCCGATGATCATTTTCATGATGAATGCGGCGTGTTCGGCATTTTCGGGCGCCAGGACGCAGCCGCGATCGTCACCCTCGGGCTGCACGCGCTCCAGCACCGCGGCCAGGAAGCGGCAGGCATCGTCTCCTTCGACGGCAGCCAGTTCCATGTCGAGCGGCATATCGGCCTGATCGGCGATACTTTCACGAAGCCCGCAGTTCTGGAACGGCTCAACGGTACGCGCGCCATAGGCCACACGCGTTATTCCACCACCGGCGGCTCCGGCCTGCGCAATGTGCAACCCTTCTTCGCAGAACTTTCCGAAGGAGGACTGGCCATCGCCCACAACGGCAACATCACCAACGCCATGACAGTTCAGCGGCGCCTGCAGAAACAGGGTTCCATCTTCTCTTCCACCTCCGATACCGAAACCATCCTGCACCTGGTGGCGACCAGCCAGGAACGGAAAACAAACGAGCGTTTCATCGACGCCGTCAGCCAATTGGAAGGAGCATTCTCGCTCGTCGCTCTCACATCGAAGAAGATGATCGGCTGCCGCGATCCCTTCGGCATACGGCCTCTGGTGCTGGGCGATCTCGATGGCGCCTATATTCTCTCCTCCGAAAGCTGCGCGCTCGATATCATCGGTGCCCGTTTCGTGCGCGATGTCGCGCCTGGCGAGATGATCGTGGTGACCGAGCAAGGTATCGAAAGCTTTTTTCCGTTCGAACCCGTGCGCCCGCGCTTCTGCATCTTTGAATATATCTATTTTGCACGGCCTGATTCCTCGGTCGAGGGACGAAACGTTTATGAGGTGCGCAAGAAGATCGGCGCGGAACTCGCGCGCGAAACGCCGGTGGAAGCCGACATTGTCGTGCCCGTGCCCGATTCGGGAACACCTGCGGCCATCGGGTTTGCCCAGGAGGCCGGGCTGCCATTCGAACTCGGCATCATCCGCAATCACTATGTCGGGCGCACATTCATCCAGCCGAGCGAGGCGATCCGCCATATGGGCGTGAAGCTGAAACACAACGCCAACACCAAGTCCATCGAGGGCAAGCGGGTGGTTCTGGTTGACGATTCCATCGTCCGCGGCACGACCAGCCAAAAGATCGTGCAGATGGTGCGCGAGGCAGGAGCGAAGGAAGTGCACATGCGGGTCGCCTCCCCGCCAACCCGCGCTTCTTGCTTCTACGGTGTCGACACGCCTCAGACGGCCAAGCTTCTGGCCTCGCGCATGTCGATCGAGGAGATGGCCTCGTTCATCCGTGTGGACTCACTTGGCTTCCTGTCTATAGACGGATTGTATCGCGCCGTCGGCGAAGCAGCGCGCAATGGCGAGGCACCGCAGTTCTGCGACGCCTGCTTCACCGGCGAGTACCCGACACAGCTGACGGACCAGGATGGCGCTGACAATGTGCGCCAGCTTTCGCTTCTCGCCGCTGGCGGGCAGTAATGCCCCAACGGGCCCAATGGGGCCACCGCACCCTCAGGGTGTGATCAGTTTCAGCCCGACGATTCCCGTCAGGATGAGCGCGGTGCAGGCAAGTCGGAGAGCATCGGCCGATTCGCCGAACAGCAGAATGCCGAGCACCACCGTTCCAGCCGTCCCGATGCCTGTCCAGATGGCATAGGCGGTGCCGAGCGGCAGCGTGCGCAGTGCCACGCCCAGAAGGGCGAAGCTGACGATCATCGCAACGATCGTCATCAAGGTCGGCAAGGGGCGCGTGAACCCTTCTGTAAATTTCAAGCCGACGGCCCAGCCAATCTCGAACAGCCCGGCGACGAACAGTGCTATCCAGGCCATACAGACCTCCATCACATTGCGATGAGGCCGTCCCCATCCGATTTCGGGAGAAATGCGGGGCCGTCCCCGCACGGACGATATAATGTGCCGTGCACGTTCCAGCAATATCATTGGGAAAAGGTACTGCGGATCTGCGTATCTGGTTCGATCCGCTGTTTTGCCGCATTTGGCGCGGCCCGGGACGATTTCACCTGGCAGAAAAATGCTGTAACACGCTGACCAGGCCGAACCTCAAGGAGCATGACATGCCCAGTTCACTCGATCTTTCCGGGCGCATTGCGCTTGTCACGGGCGCATCGCGCGGCATCGGCTATTTCCTCGCGAAAGAGCTTGCGGCCGCCGGCGCCCACGTGATTGCGGTGGCACGCACCGTGGGCGGCCTGGAAGAGCTCGACGACGAGATCAAGGCAGCGGGCGGCGAGGCCACCCTCGTCCCTCTCGACCTGACCGACATGGCGGGGATCGACCGGCTGGGCGGGGCGATCCACGAGCGTTGGGGAAAGCTCGACATCATGGTCGCGAATGCCGGTATTCTGGGTGTCATCTCGCCGATCGGCCATGTGGAGGCGAAGGTCTTCGAAAAGGTGATGGAGATAAATGTTACCTCCGTCTGGCGGCTCATCCGGTCGCTGGACCCGCTGCTGCGTGCGTCCGATGCCGGTCGTGCCATTTTGATGTCATCCGGCGCCGCCCATTCCGCCCGCGCCTTCTGGGGCCCCTATGCCGCTTCCAAGGCCGCTGTCGAGGCGTTGGCGCGTTCGTGGGCACATGAGACTGAAAACATGCCCCTCCGGGTCAATACTGTGAACCCCGGAGCAACGCGCACAGCCATGCGCGCCCAAGCGATGCCCGGCGAAGACCCGCAAACCCTGCCGCATCCTTCCGAGGTTGCAAGAAAAATCCTGCCGCTGGCGAGCGCGGAAGTGACGGAAACCGGCCTCATCTTCGATGTTCGCAAAGACCGCTTCATCCGCTATCACATGCCTGAATAGCCGGAGTGGAATCCGTTGACCTCGGCTCATCTTCGACTACCCTGCCAACCGCGACGGTCGTCGGAAGCCGTGACGTGATTAGCGTAAAGAGACGTCGCATCCGGTTCTCGCCGGCAAGCAGCTGCGACCTCAAGAGGAGAAACGCGGAATGCTGACTGCCATTGCGCTTTTATGCGTGATCCTGGCGTTGTGGTTGGCCGCCGCGTCCTATTGTGTTCTGCGCCTGGAGATCAGTTTTCATCAGGCGCTCCTTTATGTGCCGTTCAAGCTGTTCTTTCGAATCAGTGACCGCCCCATCATGATTGCGCGGGGCGCTCAAACACCGGTGATTTATGCCGTTTGGCACCAGTCGCGGCTGGAACCGGCATTGATGCTGGCGCTCCTTCCACAGGATACCTTGCATATTCTCGATGAGGACTCGGCACATGCGTGGTGGCTTGATCCCTGGCGTGCGCTCGCCAGAACCATCGGTTTCAACGCGCATCATGTCTTCGTAAGCAGGCGCCTTGTGCGCCGCCTCAAGGGCGGCGGCCGTCTTGCGGTGTATCTGCCGGATGAGGAATCCCCTACCCCAAAGGAATTCCGCCTGTTCAGGGCGATCGCGCGGATCGCATCCAATGCACAAGCGCGTGTCGTGCCGGTATACGTCGAGGGTGCCGACCGTACGCTTTTCTCGCTCGCTGCAAAGGGTCACCCGCGTCAACTCGCCCCGAAGCTGAAAGTGGCCGCGCTCGAACCCCTGACGATTGCGGAACTTGTTGCGCGGAGCGAGACGGAAAAGCCGATGGGCGCAAACGCCTTTTTCGAGCGGATGCTTGCCGTGCGACGTCCCGGAATGAACGAGAAGGAACGACCAATTCCGCCCGAGCCGCGATGATAATGGTCAGTTACCAGTTTACTCAGAGTGCTGAGCTGCCTCACGCGCAGCACGCCGAGAGTAGGCCCGTACACTGAAAACAAGGAAAATCAGGTAGCCGACGGCCGAGACGGCAAGAGTAATCCACGTAAAACTGACCAGCACGAGCACATAGAAAACCAGAACAAGCATCAGCGGCATGACCAGTTCGCGCCGCACGCGATTGCCGGAATTCTTACCGGAGTAGACCGGCAATCCGCTGACGAGCAAGAACGCCACACCCACCGTATAGGCGCAGGCGGCGAAAGCGACGGCATGGTCAGGGCTTACCCCCAGAAAGCCAAGATAGATGGGCAGCATCACGATCACCGCTCCCGCTGGTGCCGGCACGCCAACGAAATAGTCCCCCTGCCATGCAGGCCGGCTCTCATCCTCGAGCATGACATTGAAGCGGGCAAGCCTTAGCCCGCAAGCGATGGCAAACAGCAGCGCCGCGATCCAGCCGACCGCTCCTGCCCGCTCAAGCAGATAGGCGTAGAGGACCAATGCCGGAGCAGCACCGAAATTGATGATATCCGCAAGAGAATCCATCTGAGCGCCGAATTTCGATGAAGCTTTCAACATACGCGCCACCCGTCCGTCGACCGCGTCCAGGAACGCGGC
>JAJUHJ010000146.1 GCA_029279965.1 Phyllobacteriaceae bacterium | reverse complement strand
GCTCTACACGTTGAAAGGCCAGCAGACATTTGACGAAATCCAGCGCAAGTACCGCGCTGACGCCGAATTCCGGAAAGCTGTCGATCAGTACTGCCGCGACTTCGAGCGTCTGCTTGCCGATGTGTCGCGTTCCGACCGCGACAACATGATGAGCCAGACCTATCTCACCTCGGACACGGGCAAGGTGTACACGATGCTGGCCCATGCCAGCGGCAGGCTGCGGTAGCACCTACACCGCAAGTTACGAACCATTGATCCGGCCGGGGCTCGCAAGAGCCCCGGCCGGATTGCTTTTGCAAATGGTGTGTCGAGGGAAGCGCTCGGCAGCGCCCTACATCCGTTCGGACGCACAAAGGACGCTGTGCGCGATTGAGAGCTACGCATCGTGCTGTTCGAAAACCCATTCAGGTGTTCGAGCCTATACCCGCAATCTCCGTTCGAGCACCGTGCGCAGAAGAATAAGTTCATATGCGGGCTGGAGAAAGCGGTCAGTATGGATGGGTTGATCTATTCGATGGATCTTCGCGAGCGCGTTGTGGTGGCGGTGCAGCAGGTAGGAATGTCGCGGCACCAGGCAGTGCGCTTGGGGGTTGTGATCAGCACGGCGACCAACTGTCAAGCGCTTCGGAGAGAACGGCAGCGTTGAACCCGGCCAGATGGGCGGCCATATCGACCGAAGAAGTTTTCGGAGAGCATGCAGAGTGGCTGCGCCGGCGTTGCAGTGAAAATCCCTTCAGTTTGCGCGGCCTTGTTAAGGAATTGCCCGGTGAGCGTAGCTTGCAGGATCGCCCTGATTCTACCCGCCGGCGGACGGCCTATATCGGGGCCGGATCAGCCCTTCCCGCGTCGTCTTCATCGATGTCGAAGCGGAATGGAAATCGTGGGGACCCGCGATTTCCCGCTGACGGTGGATACGACCAGCATGGCGGCGCCGCGACGCTGGGCGCCGCACGGTAGCGCCTCAAGCCGCATGGGCGCTGGAGACATCAACCTTCATCGCCGCCTATGTCACGACTGGGTCAAGGCGTCATGGCTCGTCGACCGGCGATCAACGGCGAACGCTTCCGGCTCTCTGTCGAACACGTGCTTGTGCCGACACTGAAGCCCATAGATATCGTCGTCATGGACAATCTCGGCTCGCACGAAGGCAAATCCGTCGGCAGTCCATCCGCGCCGTCAGCGCAAAGCTCATCTTCCTGCCTCCCCAACCTCAATCCGCTCGAACAGCTCATTGCCTAGCTGATGCGCCACTTGCGCAATGCCGGCTACAGCATCGGTCCGAAAATCTGAATCGATTTTCGGAAAGCACGATGCGTAGATTCAATGAGATAGAGCGTCCTTTGTGCGTCCAAATGGACGCACGGCGCTCTAGCGAACACGCGCGGTCGTCTGCCAGGCCATCGGCCAAATCCTCAACGCGATCTCCGCCCGACGAATGCACAAACTACTTCGTTAAATTCGGGAAACGGTCAAACCTAAATTCATCCCGCTCTAACACACCAACTTTCGTTATGCAGAGATGGTCAATTCTCATGCTGATTGTTGGCAGCCGACAAGCAACACAAGCAGAGAATGCGCATGGTGTCTCGATGGGGGGGTTCCGGGCTGACTTCATCGACGACCAAACGGGTCAGAGTACGTCCGGGAGAGGCTCGGCATGCTCCCGCCGGGCGGGTTTGCCCCTTGAGAACTCTATCAAGTCGTCTCTCGTATTGAGAACCCGTGCATTTCAAGTAGCAGGCTGTCGAGTTACCTGCAGAGCCTCAGGCTTATGGCACTGCGGAAGGAGTTGCGGCAAAAAGCCGATACCGATCTCATGCGCGGATGACAGCGTTGGCTCGGCGCAGCCGAGCCTCGATGTGCGCAAGCTGGTCTACATCAACAAAACCTGGACAAGATCAACAGGCACTGTCGCGCGGCTACCGCGCGCCGTGCGTCTTTTTGGGCGCACAAGGACGCGCAATCTAGAATTTACGCATCGTGCTTTCCGAAAATCGATTCAGATTTTCGGGCCGATTCCGTCGGGCCAAAAGGCACCTGCACTCGGCGTGCTCCCGCCTTCGAGGATGACCCGACACATCGGCGCCCGTGTGAGATTGACCGCAAAAACGACAACGCTTGGCGCGCTGCCATGAACGCAAAAAGCTTAAGTGGCTACGGTCATCTCATCGAAATCTATGGCAAATGGCAGGTCGAATTGCTCACGAGCGGTGTGTGATATGGCCTCACAGCCTCAAGGCCGCTGGACTTTGCAGCTTCCTGTCATCCACAGAGGCGAGTGCTTGCGCGCAGCGACGCACCTCAGCACCTCCTCCATACCGCTAGCTCCGTGGGTCGGTTTGGACGCACAAAGGACGCGCAATCTAATTGAATCACGCATTGTGGCTTTCCGAAAATCGAATCAAATTTTCGAGCCGATGCTGTAAAGGCAGCCTTCACAGCCTGGCTTGCCTGGAAACCGAAACCGGCTTTCAGCCCGGTGGGCTAAAACGGGATCTCGTCATCCAGTTCGCGCGAATACCCTCCCCCGGTATTTTCGGCTGGACCCGACTGACCGAAATCCGAGTCGCGGCTTCCGCCGTAGCTGCTTTGTCCTTCGCTACCGCCCTGACCGCGAGAATCCAGCATCTGGAGCTCGCCACGGAACTTCTGAAGCACCACCTCGGTCGTATAGCGGTCCTGTCCTTCGCGGTCCTGCCATTTGCGGGTCTGCAACTGGCCCTCGATATAGACCTTCGTTCCCTTCTTCAGATACTGCTCCGCAACCTTCGCCAAATTGTCATTGAAGATCACGACATTATGCCATTCGGTACGTTCGCGGCGCTCACCCGTACTCCGGTCCCGCCAGGATTCGGATGTCGCGATCCGCAAATTCACGACCGGATCCCCGGAATTCAATCGGCGGATTTCCGGGTCGGCACCCAGATTGCCCACCAGGATCACTTTATTTACGCTGCCTGCCATCACATCACTCCACGCGTGCGGATATCGCCAAGGTTCCCGCTGAACTTACCTCATTGAAAGCCCATCGGCTCGTCCCGATGATCAGTATGCCGGCCCGTCCACAACTCATTCGTTCTATATTTGTTCTAGCACGTATCCATGCGCCGCTTCAAGCCGCCAATCCGACATTTGAACAGGTGGATCGTAACCCGCCACGCATAAAGCCCCGCGGCCGCAAGCGGCGCGCAGGGCTATCTGCCGAAGCAGATTGCCGGGATCATAACCGGCGATTTCGGACGAACCGTCCGTGAAAAAAGTTAGCGATTTTTTCTGGCAGTCGACCGGCCGACGCATTCCTTGCGGAGCCCTGCCCGATCGTTGTGCGTGCACACACGCCGGGCACGTCCTGTCTGTTCCGCGTCAACTCAGAAGCGACTGTGGCTCCACGCTTTTCATGGAGCCGTCCAAACAGTCAGGTGGAGTCATGCCTCCCTCCTCACTCGTTGCTCCCATGCCGCCCCAGATGCGCGGTCCAGTTCATGGCGCGCAAGATGCTGCGAGCGACCATTCGATACTGCGCCTACCCCCGATCGACGTCAAGCCCCCGCCGGCAGGGAAAACCATGATGCCGGCGCACGTTCGACTTGCAATGTCAGGAGGCCGTTCGTTTTTTGTTCTTTTTCCTTGCCCTTGACGCGAAAAGCTGAAAAAAGATGAGGCGCTTGCAGGCTTCGGCGGCAAGGTGCGCCATCGACATGCGCGCCCGCGTTCCCATATGAAGCGTGACCGGCACTTCCCGGCCATTCCGGTTCAACAGACGAGGCAGCAACGGGGCATGCCCGACAACAAGCTGATTTCCATTCGCGGCGCGCGCGAGCACAATCTCAAGAACGTCGATCTCGATCTTCCGCGCGAGAAGCTCATCGTGATGACCGGGCTTTCCGGCTCCGGCAAATCGTCGCTTGCCTTCGATACGATCTATGCGGAGGGCCAGCGGCGTTACGTAGAAAGCCTCTCCGCCTATGCGCGGCAGTTTCTGGAAATGATGCAGAAGCCCGATGTCGATGAGATCGACGGGCTTTCGCCGGCCATTTCCATCGAGCAGAAAACCACTTCCAGAAACCCCCGTTCCACGGTCGGCACGGTCACGGAGATCTACGATTATCTGCGTCTTCTCTTCGCGCGCGTGGGTGTTCCCTACTCACCGGCTACCGGTCTTCCCATTGAAAGTCAGACGGTCAGCCAGATGGTGGACCGGGTGCTGGCGCTGGAGGAAGGCACCCGCCTTTATATCCTCGCGCCCATCGTGCGCGGGCGAAAGGGCGAGTCCCGCACGGAGCTGGCGGAACTGCAGAAGAAAGGATTTCAGCGCGTAAAGGTCGACGGGCAGTTTTACGAGATTGCGGACGTTCCGGCGCTCGACAAGAAGTACAAGCACGATATCGACGTCGTAGTGGACCGTGTCGTCGTGCGGCCGGACCTCGCCACGCGCCTGGCCGATTCGCTCGAAACCTGCCTTAACCTGTCGGACGGGCTGGCGGTGGCAGAGTTTGCGGACCGCCCCCTTCCCGAAGAGCAGACGGCGGAGGGCGGTAGCGCCAACAAGTCGAAGAACGAGACGCACGAACGTACCATCTTCTCGGAAAAGTTTGCCTGCCCTGTTTCCGGCTTCACGATCACAGAGATCGAGCCCAGACTGTTCTCGTTCAACAATCCGGCTGGCGCCTGCCCCACCTGTGACGGGCTGGGCAGCCAGCGTGCGGTCGATCCCAACCTGATCGTGCCGGACGAGAATGCAGTGCTGCGCGAGGGGGCCATCGCTCCATGGGCAAAGTCTACCTCGCCATATTATTTGCAAACACTGCAAGCACTTGGAAAGGAATACGGGTTCAAGGTCGGTAGCCGGTGGAAAGACCTGCCGGCCGAAGCCAGGGATGCCATTCTTTACGGCACGGGCGCACGCAAGATCGCCTTCGATTACGACGACGGGCTGCGCAACTACCGCACGACCAAGCCTTTCGAGGGCGTCGTTCACAACCTTCAGCGTCGTTGGCGGGAGACGGAATCGGCCTGGGCGCGCGAAGAGATCGAGCGTTACATGTCGGCCTATCCCTGTCAGGCCTGTGGCGGCCATCGGCTGAAGCCGGAGGCGCTTGCCGTGAAAATTGACGGGCTGCATATCGGCGAAGTCACCGCCATGGCCATCGGCAAGGCGGGTCGCTGGGCGGAAAATCTTCCGGATACGTTCAACGAAAAGCAGAACGAAATTGCCGCACGCATTCTCAAGGAAATTCGCGAGCGCCTGAACTTTCTCAATGAAGTCGGCCTTGAATATCTCACCCTTTCGCGCGGCTCAGGTTCGCTTTCGGGCGGCGAGAGACAGCGCATCAGGCTTGCCTCACAGATCGGCTCGGGGCTGACCGGCGTGCTCTACGTGCTGGACGAGCCCTCCATTGGTCTGCACCAGCGCGATAATGACCGGCTGCTGGCGACGCTCCGTCATCTGCGCGACCTCGGCAACACGGTCATCGTTGTGGAGCATGATGAGGACGCGATCCTGACCGCCGATCACGTGGTGGACATCGGGCCCGCCGCTGGTGTTCATGGCGGGCGGATCATAGCGGACGGAACGCCGCGGGACATCATGGCCAATCCGGCATCCGTCACGGGAAAGTATCTCACCGGCGAGCTCGCCATTCCCATGCCGCAGACGCGCCGGGAAATTTCGAAGAAGAAGAGGGTTCGCGTCGTCGGTGCCCGCGGCAACAATTTGAAGAATGTCACCGCCGATATCCCGCTCGGCACCTTCGCCTGCGTTACCGGCGTGTCGGGCGGCGGCAAGTCTACCTTCCTGATCGAGACGCTCTATAAAGCCGCTTCCCGGCGCATTATGGGCTCACGCGAGCACCCAGCCGAACATGACCGCGTAGAGGGGCTGGAATTTCTCGACAAGGTCATCGACATCGACCAGTCGCCCATTGGCCGCACGCCACGGTCCAACCCCGCCACCTACACCGGCGCCTTCACCCCCATCCGCGACTGGTTTGCGGGCCTCCCGGAAGCAAAGGCGCGTGGATATCAGCCGGGCCGCTTCTCCTTCAACGTCAAGGGCGGGCGCTGCGAAGCCTGCCAGGGCGACGGCGTCATCAAGATCGAGATGCACTTTCTCCCGGACGTCTATGTCACCTGCGATGTGTGCCACGGCAAGCGCTACAATCGCGAGACGCTGGAGGTCACCTTCAAGGGCAAGTCTATCGCCGACGTTTTGGAAATGACCGTTGACGAGGGCGTGGAGTTCTTCTCCGCCGTGCCGGCCGTGCGCGACAGGCTGACAACGCTGTCGCGCGTCGGGCTCGGCTACATCCATATTGGCCAGCAGGCCACCACCTTATCGGGAGGTGAGGCGCAGCGCATCAAGCTTTCGAAAGAGCTTTCGAAAAGGGCGACCGGCCGCACCCTTTATATTCTCGACGAGCCCACCACAGGTCTTCACTTTCACGATGTGGCAAAGCTGCTGGAGGTGCTGCACGAGTTGGTGGATCAAGGCAACACGGTGGTCGTGATCGAGCATAATCTGGAAGTCATCAAGACGGCGGACTGGGTTCTCGATCTCGGCCCGGAAGGTGGTGACCGCGGCGGCGAGCTTGTGGTTGCCGGCAGCATAGAAGATGTGATGGCTGAGGAGCGAAGCTATACTGGCAAGTTCCTGAAAGAGCTTCTGGAAAGACGCCCTGCCCGGCGGCGACAGGCAGCGGAGTAGGCGCGGCATTCGAGCGGATTGCCGCTTACAGGGCGCGGACATCGAAAGCGGTTATCGATCGATGGAGAGGGAGGAATTGATGACCATCGCAGGCACCATCCGGGCCGGCATCGGCGGCTGGACGTATCAGCCCTGGGAAGGCACCTTCTATCCAGACGAGCTGCCGAAAAAACGGCAGCTTGAATATGCCAGCCGACAGCTGCCGACCATCGAGGTGAACGGAACCTATTATGGCACGCAGAAGCCCGCTGTCTTTGCCAAATGGGCAAACGAGGTCCCGGATGGTTTCGTCTTTTCCCTGAAGGGCAACCGCTTCGTCACCAATCGAAAGGTGCTTTCCGAGGCGGAAGAGTCGCTGGCGCGTTTTCTCGGCTCCGGGATATCTGAATTGGGTGACAGGCTCGGCCCACTCGTCTGGCAATTTGCCCCGACCAAGAAGTTAGATCCTGAGGATTTCGAGGGTTTTCTGAAACTTCTGCCGGAGAAGCAGGATGGCGTTCGGCTGCGCCATGTGCTGGAAGTGCGTCATGCTTCCTTTGTCGTGCCGGAATTTGCGGCGCTCGCACGCAAATATGGCGCCGCCATCTGTTATGCGCACCACTTCACCTACCCCGAAATGGCGGATGTCACAGCCGATTTTGTATACGCTCGTCTCCAGCGCGGTGAGGATTCCATCCCCACGGCCTATGCGCCGGCCGATCTCGATGCGTGGGCGGACCGCACCAGGACATGGGCGGCGGGCGGCATGCCGGGCGACCTGCCGCTTGCGGATGAAACTGTGAAGATCGAGAAACTGCCGCGCGACGTCTTTGTCTATTTCATTCATGAGGGGAAGGTCCGCGCGCCGCAAGCCGCCCAGGCGCTCATGGAGCGCGTGAAGTAAAATGGGTGGAACATATCGCCCGG
>JAJUHJ010000145.1 GCA_029279965.1 Phyllobacteriaceae bacterium | reverse complement strand
GATGATCCCGGAAGCAGGCGGCAAAGCGCTCCACCAGCCTGATCGCCCGATCCGTCGCCCCCAGCAGCAGACCGCCAGCGTCCGACGTGATGGCTCCGCCATCAAAGGCCGCCTCAACCGGACGCCTGTCGACAGGTGCAAACCCAAACAGATCTGCGCTACACTGTGTCTGCATCGGGGACCTCCTCTATTGATCGATAAGTCTTTGTTTCAAAACCATTATCGCTCAAACAGAGCCCCGATGCACCTTCCTTGTGTGAGATATCCGGGCTAGCCCTCGTTCAGGTGCGGGAAGCTCACAAGCAGCGTAGCGCCGGCCTCAACCCGTACTTCGTCGCTAAGGCGCGCTTCATGCGAGCTGGCGTGCCGGTACAGGCGGTGCGGCTTGAGACGGTGGAAGCAAACAGGGGACGCGCCTACAGCCTTAACAATCTCGCCCTTGCAACTTACGCAAAGATCGGCGGCGTGCCATGGGTGATCTCAACGCGGGGCGTTGCCACCCATGAGCTGGTGATCGGCATCGGCTGCACAGAGGTCGGCAGCAGTCGGCTCGGTGAGCGCACCCGCTATGTCGGCATCACGACATTGTTTCAGGGCGACGGTCGTTACCTGGTCTGGGAAACCACGCGCGAAGCGACTTTCGACGATTATCCTGAGGCGCTGCTGGCAAGCCTGCGCAAGAGCCTCCGCTTTGTTCGCGACCAGAACCGGTGGGAACAAGGCGATCCGGTGCGGCTGATCTTCCACGTCTACAAGCCACTCAAGCGTATCGAGATCGAGGCAGCCAAGGGCCTGGTCGATGACATGCTCAAGGATCACCCCGTCGAGTTCGCCTTCCTTGATCTTTCCCATCAGCATCCTTTCCAGATTTTCGACTCGGCGCAGGGCGGGGTCGAGTACTGGTCACATGACCTTCGGCGCAAGGCCACGAAGGGCATCTACGCGCCCGGCCGTGGAACCGCCATGCTGCTGGGGCCGCGCACGGCCCTCTTGCAGCTAGTCGGCGCGCGCGAGGTCAAGACCTGGGATCAGGGCATGCCGCGTCCGCTGCTGCTTGAACTGCACCGGGACTCTGATTTCGCCGACCTGACCTACCTTGTGCGTCAGGCATACCACTTCTCGTTCATGTCGTGGCGGAGCTTCTTTCCCTCGGATGAGCCGGTGACGATCCTCTACTCGCGCTGGATCGCCAACCTGCTTGCCAACCTTCGGGCTGTGCCGGACTGGGACGGTTCGGCGCTCTCGCAGATGCGTGACCGCAGGGCGATGTGGTTCCTTTGAGCGAGGCTGAAGATATCCTGGCCGGACGCCTCGGGCTCCTGCGTGGCATCGTTCAAGCCGGCTTTGCCAATGCGCCAGAACAGGTGCAGGGGTTCGTTGCGCGCGTCCTCGGCGCGAGCGCAGACATGCCGCAACTCCCTGTTCTCTCGCTCGATGATTGTCTCAATGCCGCGCGCTTCGGCGGCTATCCGGCCCTCGCGCGGTCAGGCTACTGTCTTGCTCAAGCTGGCAGAACGGCATCGAATGCGCAGGCGGCGCAAACTTTTCTCAGTACGGTAGAGCGACAGCGAGAACGGTCTGCTCACTCGCAGGCGGAACTGGCGGGCGATGCCATTGCGTTGCTCGGACTTGCCGACGGTTTAAGGGCACTCGATCGGCTCGCGCTGATGCCCGAGGCTGTGGCGCAGGCGTCCTTGTGGGTGCGCGGCCTGCTCGACCAGTACGGCGGGTCCGATCCAAGGCTAGGGCGCGCGAGGCTTCTCGCGGGCGATCTCCTTGACGGGCAAGGCCGGCTCGGCCGTCAGCTTGCACAAACGCAGGATTTGCGGCTTGCAGCGCTGGACCTTTGCCTCTGGCGCACGTGGCCAGAAATTCTGAGCACGATGGAGCATCCTGACGCCCCCGCGCGCCGGACTCTGTTCAAGCGGCTGTTGACCGAGGCGCTTCCCGCCGAGGGCGAGACACTACATGCCGCCTCGTGGCTTTCCGCGCTGGACGTTCTCACAGCCGAGCTTGCGGCAGCGATGGTGCCTGACGCGCATCATGTGGCGCGGATTCTGGCGGCAACGCAGGGCAGTTTCCGTCGGTGGCGATGGGAAGAGAAGCCCACGCGCAAAGGCGTGCAGCCCGCCCGGTGGCTCATCGAGAAAGAGGCCGACGTTCAGGCATTCCTTCTGGCGGTGCTTTATCCCTATTTCCGGGAGCAGCTTGAGGACGAGCAGTATCTGAGCGGCTTCGGCCTCCGGCAGGGCCGTTTCGATTTCGCTATCACCAGTCTGCGCCTGATTGTCGAGGTGAAGGTGCTCCGCACGGCTACCGATATCAAAGACCTGGAAGCGCAGATTGCGGACGATCTGAGTCTATATTTCAATCCGCCCAACCCGTTCGAGTCGATGGTCGTCTACATATACGATGACCGTGACGCGCCGGAGCCGGAGAACTACCCGGCGATTCGCGACGCTATCCGGCGCCGCAGTGAAAGGATCGTGGATGTGGTGATCGTGCAGCGGCCGAGCATGATCCCCAATCGCGCGAGCAGAGTAGCATGACCCATACCAATCTCGATCGCGTGATGTTTGTCACTTTCATCACGCATATCCGAAGCTACCGGCGCATACTCAAGCAAAGCGATGCTCCGCTCCCACAAACGATAATCCATACGAGATCCATTACTGACGGTCGCTGATGAAAATCGAGAAGGTAACATTAAGAAATTTCCGTTGCTTCGGCCCGAACGGCACGAAGATCAGGCTTCGAAGGTCGGTCACCGCGTTTGTTGGTGCCAACGGCTCTGGAAAGACCGCAGCCTTTCAGGCTCTGCTACGGCTTTTTGGCGTTACTCCAGCGCAGCGCGCGATACGGCGGCAGGACTTTCACCTTGCTGCTGATCAGCAGCAGCTTGAGTCGGGAGCGACCTTGTCGATTGAGGTTGTGTTTTCGTTTCCAGAGCTGGAGGGGCTCGACGAAGAAGAGGCCGAGGACGCGGTCCCGGAATTCTTTCAGCAGATGGCCGCCTCGGCACCCGGCGCTCCGCTCAAGGCGAGGATGAGGCTTCAGGCGACATGGATTGATGACGGTACGCCGGATGGCAGCATCGACGAGGATCTCCGGTGGATCACCACGCTCGATGACGAATTCGATTGGGACGAATGCAAGCGGGTGCAGGCCGTGGAGCGCGGCTCTGTGCAGCTCATCTATGTCCCGGCTGCCCGCGATGCGGCGGCGCAGGTGACCGCATTGCTAAAGGGCCGGCTGTGGCAGGCCGCAAGATGGTCTGATGAATTCCGCGACAGCAGCGCGGCAAGTGCCGAAGCAATTCAGCAGCAGTTCGAGAGCGAAGAACCCGCGCAATTTATCATCGAGCGGCTCACAAGACGTTGGCGGCAGGTTCATGAGGCAGATACGGACACAACACCAATTCTGCGCCTGGTCGAAAGCCGGTTCGAGGAGCTGGTGCGCAAGGCCGAGTTCGCGTTTTCTCCTGACGAGGCAGGCCAGGAGCGCGCCCTTGCGGACCTGAGCGACGGACAACGCTCGCTCTTCCACATCGCGCTTACGGCCGCGACCCTGGAAGTCGAGAAAGATGTGTTCGCGCAGGCCGCCGACGACAGCGCATTTGACCAGGAGAAGCTGCGGCGAACCAGCCTCACCTTCCTTGCGATCGAAGAACCGGAAAACAGCCTTTCGCCCTTCTTCCTCTCGCGCATCGTCGCGCAGGCGCGGGAGATCGGCGCTCTTGCTTCTGCGCAGGTCGCCCTGTCCAGCCATTCGCCGGCGATCCTCAGCCGTATAGAACCGGAAGAGGTTCGCTATTTTCGGCTGAACCGCAGGCAGCGTCGCTCTTACGTCAAGCCGCTCAAGCTGCCGACCGAGGATGTCGAGGCAAGCCGATATGTGCGCCTCGCCATCAGGGCGTATCCGGAGCTTTACTTTGCACGGTTTGTCATTCTCGGCGAGGGAGATTCCGAGCGTCTTGTGATACCGCGCGTCGCAGAGGCGATGGGCGTGCAGCTCGACCCCTCGTTCGTGCCGATCGTCCCGCTGGGCGGGCGATATGCCGGCCATTTCTGGCGATTGCTCAACAATCTTCGGATTCCCCACGCGACCCTGCTGGACCTCGATCTTGGTCGGGCGCATGGCGGCGCCGCCCTTATCGCCGACGTGGTTGCAAAGCTCCGTGCCATAGATAACGACTTGAGCGAGAACGCGTTCGTTGCGATCGGGACGATTGATCCCGACGAGGTAGGCGACGTCGAGGACGGCGATCTACTGGAAGAGGGCGAGGACAATGACTGGCTGAATGCCCTGAGGGAGGAAGGGATATTTTTCTCGTTTCCGCTGGATATCGACTTCGCCATGCTCCGCGCTTTTCCGGAAGCCTATCGGCATCCGAATCCGGGAGGTCGCGGTCCGCGCGGCGGCGCTGACACGATCAGGGAGAAGAAGTCGGTCACTCTCAAGACAGGCGGCGACCCCCACCTCTATGACGACGATTACGATAATGAGTTCAAATGGTATCCGTACCTCTTCCTGAGCAGAAGCAAGCCGGAGACCCATATCGCCGCACTTGGGCGGATCGAGGATGATGACCTTGCCGAAGACGCGCCTGCCGAGCTCAAGGCGCTTATTGAACATGTGAAGCAGGCGCTCGGGCTTGAGGACGATGATGAATGAGCCGGGTGCGTCCCGAAAACTGGAGGCCGCAAGGCGTCGATGACCTTGAGCCGCGCGCTTGGGAAGCGCTGCGGCAGACCGGAAGGAGCGTCCTGGTCACGGCGGGAGCAGGCGCGGGAAAGACAGAGTTTCTTGCGCAGAAGGCTTCCTATCTTCTCCAGACGGGTCTCTGCCCTGCGCCCAAACGCATACTCGCGATCAGCTTCAAGCGCGATGCGGCCCGCAATCTCTCGGAGCGTGTCGCCAAGCGCTGTCCGCCGGAGCAGGCGCGGCGCTTTAACTCCTACACCTTTGATGCTTTCGCGAAGAGCCTTGTGGATCGCTTTCGGGCGGCGCTACCTGATCCATACCGTCCGCCGGCCGACTACCGGATCGTGATGCCCCGCCGGCAGGACTACCGCGATTTTCTCGATACGCGTGGGTTTCACGGCGTGAACGCCGATCAGTTCGAGCGTGCGATAGCCAGAACGCGGTTACCTGTCGTGCATGAAGGCTCAGAACGGGAGCGCGCCGTCGCGGCGTACTGGCAGGCTCAGTACGATGATCAGGACGATGTGCAGCTCTCGTTTCTGATGATCAACCGCCTGGTGGAGTTGCTCATCCGGATGAATCCGTCGATCCTGAAGGCGCTGCTCCTCACGTATCCTGTCGTCTTCCTCGACGAATTCCAGGACACCACATTTGCTCAGTTCCAACTCCTGCGGACGGCGTTTGACGGCAGTGGAGCCGTTTTCACGGCGGTTGGCGATGACAAGCAGCGAATCATGGTTTGGGCAGGGGCGATGCCCGATGCCTTTGGGCAGTTCGAGGACAGCTTCGCTGCGGAGCGCATATCGCTCATCTGCAATTGGCGGTCGCACGAGGACCTCGTGCGGATTCAGCACGTGATCGCGAGCAGGATCGATCCGGATGTTGAAGAACCGGAAGCGCGCGCCGATCGGCTAGTCGACGGCGACGTTGCGGCCATTTGGGAGTTCGATACCGAGGATGAGGAAAGCGATTGCCTCGCACAGTGGATCGAGCGCGAGGTTCAGCCGGGCAATGTCGAGCCGCACGATGTTGCCATCCTCGTGCGTATGCGCGCTGACGAGGTTGAGGGCGAGCTCGCCCCGGCGTTCGCAGCCCGGGGGCTAAGGCTTCGCAATGCGGCGCGCATCGTCGGCGATATCGCCATTCAGGACCTGCTTGGCGAGGACCTGACTCAAATCCTTCTGCGACTTACTCGCCTGGGCGCGAGCGCCCGAAGCCCCGACAATTGGAATGCTGCCCTGCGAGACCTACAGTTTATTGAAGCGATCGATCCCGCCGATGAAGCGCGACAGCAGCTTCTACAGGATCGGCTCCAGAAATTCGTTCGGGAGATGCGGCACACGCTGAGAGAGCTCGATCCTGTCCCCGAATCCGCGGCAGCGGCTGCGCAGGCGGCACTCGATTTCATCGGAACCGAGGTCTTGCGTCAGGCTTTTCCCGCTTATCAACGGCAGCCCGACTTCGATCGCGTTTGGAACGGCTTCAAGCTACTCCTCCAGGAATCCCTTCAGCACTCTGAGAGCTGGTCAGACGCTCTCGACGAATTCGAGGGTCTTGGTCAGATCGCGCTGATGACGATCCACAAGAGCAAGGGCCTCGAATTTCATACGATCATCTTCTACGGGCTTGATAACCAGACGTGGTGGAGCCTTACGCCTGATAGGCTCGAAGAGCTAAATTCGTTTTTCGTGGCCTTTACACGAGCTAAGCAAAGAGCCTTCTTCACTCTGTGCGCAGAGCGCGGGCAGCCTGTCGCGTGGATAGAAAACCTGCTTGCACCGGCTGGCGTCCGCCGTATCGCCTTTGAAGGCCGGCACGGCGAATAGGCAATACCATCGCTTCGCCATCAATGCCTGGACCCCGTTCAGCCAGCTTCATGTCCGGTTTGCAGGCCCGAATTCAGGCGCTGTCCGTGGAAGTCGGCGGTGCTGTGGGCAGGCGGTATCGGGGCGTCACCGGCCTTCAAAACGGACTTTCTTCGTTGAGGTCCCAATCGCCATCATAGGTGAGCCGGTCGGGCTTGAGGCGCACCTGATCGACGGCGATTTCCCTGTCGATCTCGTCCTCGTCCTTTCGGCAGGCTTCCTGAGCCCGGTCGATCGCCTCGCGCAGAAGCTGCGTCGCGAAGGCCACGACATCGTCATCCCGGCACGACCTGGCGGCGCGCCGGGTCAGTTTTCGTGCGTGATGCGCGCCGAGATCGAGCGTGTAGCAGTGTTCGGGCATGGCGGTTCCTTTCGTTTGCCGGTCCGATCATGGCGCGCGGGTGCCCTGAATGCCTGGTCAGAAGCTGATCACGGCGTTCCTTCGTCGGCGTTTTCTTCTCCACCTCAATGATCTGCATCGGCGGGCCTGACGAGCAGGAGCAGGGGTTCTTTGTTCTGGTCGCGGTTGTCGGGCGCGCCGCCCTTTGCCGCGGGCTGCGGGCGACCGGGCTGTCGTGAACCGAGCCCCGTCTTCGCCAGGGCTGCGCCGGGTCTCGGCCGGCGGGCTTCCATCCCTCGCGCGGTTACGGCCTTCCAGGCCGTGACCGGAACGGGCCTTCAGCCCGTGCAACCTTTTCTTTTTCTGGATCAGGGCTGCCGCCCTCTGCGGTCAAGGCCGAGCCCTTCGGGTGAAAGGCGAAGGCCGTGTCCTCCCCCGGATCAGGTCCGGGGTGCGGGCCGCACCACCCCTTCGCCTTTCAGCCTGGACCGCATTCAACCCGCTCATTGGCGCGGGGCCTAGCCCGGATATCTCACACTGGCGAGGATTGAAGGTGTTTGGGCGTTCTGCGGTGAGCCGCCGATTTCGCGGCAGGCGAGATCGCCGCGGGCTTTGGCGGTTGGTTCGGATGGCGATGTTCCCTGCGCTGTGGAAGGTCAGGCGGAAGGCAGCCGCTTACGCCGCGGCGCTGGTTAATCGCGCATGGGCGCGG
>JAJUHJ010000144.1 GCA_029279965.1 Phyllobacteriaceae bacterium | reverse complement strand
TTCGCGATCCGCCACCTGCGCGGCCAGTGTCAGGCAGGAAGCCACCCGCCTGCCGTCGACGTGCACCGTGCAGGCGCCGCACTGGCCGTGATCGCAGCCCTTCTTGGTACCGGTGAGCCCGATCGTCTCGCGAAGTGCGTCGAGAAGCGATGTGCGCGGATCGAGGTCGATCTTCGTTGCTTCACCGTTAACGGTGAAGGATATCGGCACGCGCGGCAGAAACTCCGCAGGCGCCGCAGGCGTGGTCTCCTGAGCGATGGCTGGCGTCGTAGAGCCGAACTTGAACCCGAACGCCATCAACGCGCCGGTGGCCGAACCGCTGGCCAGAACAGCCCGACGAGTGATTGGCCAGTGTCGCGCGTCTGTCTTGGGCTTGCTGTCATCGCTCATGGAATATCCTTTCGTCGCGTCTGGAGAATTGCCGTAAGGCCGCCGGCGTGATCGAGCACTTTGCCGAATACCGCCTGGTTCCCCCCGCTCTGGACCCGCGGTCAGTGGGCGCTGAGCATCCCGACTGCCTGATCAAAGCGGCCATCCCGCTCCGCCCAGCGCAGAAATCCCACCCGTTCAACGAGGATCTCGCTGGGCGTCGGCTGTTGGAGGAACAGCGTCATCGTTTCGTCGATGAAATCTTCGAGCGGCATGTAGCCTTCGCGCGTGGACTGGCCCGGCGTGAGCTCGGTCTGCACCGCAGGCGGCGCAAGCTCGATGACCTCGACCTTGCCTTCAAGCTGTTGGCGCAGCGAGATTGTGTAGGAATGGATCGCCGCCTTGGTCGCGTTGTAGGTCGGCGTGCTGCCCATTGGGACGAAGGCAAGACCCGACGATACGTTCACGATCACCGCGTCCGGCCGGCTTACCAGATGATCGGTCAGCGCGTTCGTCAGCCGGATGGGGCCGAGCAGGTTGGCCGTGATCGTCTGCTCCGCATCGTACAGATCGCGGGTTTCGGTCAGTTTCTCGCGCCGCATGATGCCGGCATTGTTGATCAGCACGTTGAGCGATGGATGCCGGGCGATGACTTCCTTCGCGAAGCTCGCGATAGCCTCTTGGTTTTCCACGTCGAGAACCATCGCGTGCATGCCATCGCGGCCGGCGATCGTTTCCTCCAGCGTCTCCATGCGCCGACCTGCGACGATCACGGTATTACCGAGCGCGTTGAAACGCTGTGCCAGCTTCCGGCCTATTCCCGATCCGCCGCCAGTTATAAGAATCGTGTTGCCCGTCGTCTTCATTTGACTTTCTCCAACCTGTTCGCGGAGGCTGAGCATCGCTCCGGTCTGCCCGGTTCTGCAGCGGGCATTCGAACCGTCGAGATTTGCGTCCACGATGTCAGGCGTTTCTACAGCGAGGGCGGACCACGAGACTTGCCGTCGCCTGCACAAAACTTGCCTTATCCTGCGGGCGTGATGAAATTGCCCGTCTGGAGTGCTAGGTTGCGGGTGAAAAACAGGAAGAAATGCCATGGATGCACTCAAGCAAGCCGTTCGCACCTATGCACGGCACCACGCGAACCGTGATGGTTTGGCCAGCACGCCCGTACCAGGGCTGCGGATGATGTGCGTTGAAGAGCCCGCCGGCGATCTGCATTCCGTCTACCGGCCACTCGTCTGCTTTGTGCTGCAAGGTGCGAAGCGCATGATGGTGGGAAGTGAGGAACGTGTATTCTGTGAAGGACAATCCGTTATCGTGGGAGCCGACATGCCTGTGGTTGGGCGGATCGTCGAGGCCAGCCGGGAGGCGCCATATCTCGCGATAGCCGTGGAGCTGGAGATGGCTCTCCTGCGCGAAGTCGCGGCTCAGATCGGAGATACTGGTTCATCATATACATCGCGAATGCAAACGCTGTTCGCGGATGATACCGAAGGAGCGATGATTGATTGCGCATGGCGGCTGATGCAGCTTCTGGATCGGCCGAACGCAGCGCCGATTCTGCGGACCGGTATCATGCGGGAACTGCATTATTGGCTCCTGTCGGGTCTGCATGGTCCCGCGCTGCGGACGCTTGCCGACCCCGACGGCTATGCAGGGCGTCTGGCCGCCGCAATAGCAGTTCTCCGGGCAGAATATCGTTCACGCTTGCCCGTGGAGCGCCTGGCAGCGGCAGCGGCCATGAGCCTGACCGCATTCCACAAGCATTTCAAGATGATGACCTCGTTGACGCCGGGGCAGTACCAGAAGCGGCTGCGTCTCATCGAAGCGCGACGCCTGATGCTCGAAGAAGGCTTCTCGGCTAGCAACGCGGCATTCGAGGTGGGGTATGAGAGCGTTTCTCAGTTTACGCGGGAGTATGGCCGCCTCTTCAAGGCGCCGCCGAAGAGGGACGCACTGCGGATGCGCGGCAAGTCAGCGAACGAACATAAGCCGGAGGTTCCGGCAGGCGTGCTCGCATAGACAACACTGCACCGATGAGGTTGAGTTCGTTGTCGAAAGCGCCATGGACCCGCGCTTCATTTGGGAGATGCAGCTCCCCAACATTCCCGATGACGTTCTTGGTGAATCCACGCCAGCCTTGTGCTCGCCGCTCGATAGGCGGCGCCGGGGCAACACGTGCTGGGTCCAACCACGCTCGGCATCGGCTTGACCTTCAAACTGAGCGAGACGGGAGCGAAACGCTCCCCGTCTGCGACCTATCGTTCGCCAGGTTCGATGCCCTTCGGGATCTCGTCCCTCGTTGTCACGTCACCCGTCGGCCGCGCGCTCGATGCGGGTTGCGTCCAACTTCCAAATCGACTCGTCTCCATTGAGGCCGTTGTCGATGCTCGACGGGTTCTGAGAGTTCCAACTGACATGGACTCGCTCGCCTACCGTCAGGGAGGAAGAATCGACATGGGCGGGCAGGCGATAGGCATCGCCATTTCGGAGTTGAATGGTGTTCGATTTGGTGTTGATGTGATCAATCACGCCGGTGCTGGTGAACGTACCAGCAGAGGCGATCGAGGCAGCGGTCATCATGGAAGCAGCAGCAGCCGCAGCGAGAAACCTAGGCATGAAAAACTCCATTTTTTCTGACATTCAGCGCGGACAACCAAACGCTCAAAGCCGTCTCGGAGGCCTTGCGGCCTCGTTGAGCAAAGGCTTGTCCGTCGCTCGTTTTGATACCGCGGACGCTGCTTGGGGAGCTTGCCAGTCGGTGTTCAAAACTTGCCTGATCTTGCAAGTGCGCAATGGCATGATGTCATGGGCTCTCGATTGAGCACCCAGGCCTTAGGAATTTCAGCTGGCGACCACCCTGATCAATAGAACCACGATCGAAACGGGAGGAAGGGGCGTCGACGACACCCCTTCCAGCAAAGCCGAAGGCCCACCTCAGTTTTGCTGTATATACGCTTTGACTGCGGGGAGCCCGTCCTCACCGGTTGCGGTGGTCACGCCGTCGAGCCACTCCGTCAGTATCGCATCGTCTTCCTTCAGGGCTTCCAGCGCGACCTGCTGTCCAGTCTTTTCCCCATCCAGAACCTTCTGCATGTTGGCACTCAACATGTCGGGCGTGAAGCGAAGGTTCTGGAAGAATTTCAGCGCGTTGGGGCACTGGTCCGCATAGTCGGGACGCAATCCGGTCCAGACTTCAGCACTGCCATAGTTCGGGCCGAAATAATCGTCTCCGCCACTCAGATAGCTCATGTCAAAACGCGCGTTCATCGGGTGGGGGGACCATCCGACGAAGACGATTGGTTCGTCCCTCGATACCGCTTTCTCGACGGCTGCCAGCATGCCCTGTTCGCTGGACTCCACGATCTCGAAATCCTGGAACCCGAACGCCTCGTCTTCCTGCATCTTGATGAGCACATTGTTGCTGTCATTGCCGGCTTCGAGCGCGTGCAGCTTGCCGTCCAGCTCATCCCGGAACTCGGCAATATCTGCGAAGTCCTTCAGCCCCGCCTCATAGGCATAGGTGGGAACAGCCAGAGCATATTTGGCATCGGTCAGGTTCGTGCCCACGTTCCTGATCGCGCCGGCCTCGATATAAGGGTTGAGTGTCGCATCAGAGTTGGGCGTCCAGTTTGCAAGGAAGACGTCGACGCTGCCCATCTTCATGCCCTCGAGCAACACGCCGAGCGCGAGGCTTGTCTCCTGTGGCTGGTAACCCAGCCCCTTCAGAACGATAGTGGAAAATCCGTTCTGCACGATGTTGTCGGTCCATCCGCCGTCCGCCAGGACCGGCTGGAGGCAGGCTTCGGGATCGGCAGCGAAGGCCGGCGCCGTAGTGGACAAAAGCAGCGTGCATGCCGCGCTTTTCAATAGACGCTTCATCTTCGTTCTCCTTCTTCTTTTTTTCAGGCGAGGTAGTCGATGATCACTGTGCCGTGCAGTTCTTTGAGATCACCGATGTGATAAAATCCGGCGCCGACTTTGAACGGTGTGAACGGGAGGAAGTCAGTCTTGGCCGTGCTGCGGAACTCCACCATTCCCCGCCCGGAGTACTGGACGGATTTCCCGACCGGTTCGCTTTCGTAGCGCACCAGTTGCTTGATCGCGGCACCTGGCCCGTCCGCCTTTGGTATGAGCTTCAGGTTGTAGTTTGGGGCGAGGTTTGGAAGCTCTTCCTCCGTCGCGATGACGTCCCACGTGGTGGAGATGCGCATGAGAAGAGCGCCTTCCTTCACCACCTCGCAAACGCGCACGTTCTCATGATCCTGAAAGCTGATGGTCGCGAATTCCTTGGCAACGCCCCAGCGCTCGCGACCCGCGCAGATCGCCGTCACATTGTCGAGGAAGAGATGCGAATTATAGACGCCGGGCTGGCCATTATAGAAGCAGCGCAAATAGAGCCCTGCCTCATTGAATGGACCGTATGAGGAGAGGCCGATCTTCAGGGAGCAGACGACTGCGCCGCCTTCGGGATCCACTTCGAGCGGCGCCGGCAAATGAGCGCGCGCCACCTCCGGATCGACGTTGATCTCGACGAATTGCGTTTCGATCCCGCGGTAAAACGTCGGGATGGACGGGTAGCTCGGCCGATGAGCCGGCAACACGTCACCTTCATCACGTGCAAGTGGTCTAAATGCCCCCGTAACTCGGGTCATGCTTCAATACCTTTCTCGCCTGGTTCTGTGTTTTTGTGTGTCATCGCTACCAGGCGTGCGATGACGGCTGTCCGTTCCGTCGGATCGAGCACCGGAACGCCCATGACGTCGTTGATCCACAATCCATCCGCCGCGAGGCGGATGATATGGGCAAGTGCGGGGTCGATGCCGCTGGTGTTTATGGCTTCACGCCATGCTTCCTGCCGCCGGTTCATGGGGGCAAGAAGGCTGGTATCGTTTGCCGCGGCCGTCAGGAACGCGACCGATAGCCGGCCGACTGATCCAAGTTCCTGCGTGCTGTTGGTCAGACAGGCTTCGATGAAGCCTCGCAGCCAGCTTCCGGCACTCTGGTCCTGCTCCTGCGCGGCGGCGATTTCTCTGTCGGTGACATCGACAAGTGCCTGCACCATGCCCAGCAACAGATCGTGCTTGCTGCCGAAATGGTAGAAGACGCCGCCCTTGCTGACTCCCGCCTCCGCCGCCACGGCGTCCATCGTCAGATTCTGAACGCCCCGCTTAACAGCCACCTTGGCTGCCGCGGCGATGATCTTCGCCTTTGTATTGTCAACCATGCTCATTTTTCCCGATGACTATACTGACCGGTCAGTATAGTCAAATTCGTGCCATTTCCAGGATGTTTTCACGACGGAGAAATGACGGGAAATCGTGGTTGGGCTTTGTGGTGGATGGAGCGATGGCGATGCCCACCGCACGCGCGAAAGGGCGGGGTGGCCGCAGACGTGCAATGGCCGGCGTGTCGAGGCAAGCTGCGTCCCACGCACGCCTTCTGCATCGCATGTGAATGAGGTCAGTTCGTGCTGTTGCTAACTGATCGCCTGGAACACCGTTTCACGTCCGAGCGGTTCTGTCGGCCTGGATCGGGCTCCACAATCAATGACCTTCCCGAATGAACAGGGCCGGGTAGGGGACGCGGCTAGCTGCGCTCTGGCCCGCCTTGTTTGACGGGGGACGCTCCGAAGTAGAGCTCAAGGGCGTTCAGGCCCAGGATCCTGCGCCGATCCTCGGCATCGGGAACTGCATCCAGGAACCAGTCGAGCGTACTCTGGTACGTCATCCCCTCTTCGCCGACGAAGGGGCAGTCGCTGCCCCAGATGATTCGCGCGTTTCCGCATTGGCGAACAAACTCCCGCAGATATTCTGTCGACGACGGCCCTAGGCGCTTGTGACCCGATGCTTTTACCCAGGTCCGACCGTTCTCCATCGTCCTGAGCAGGGCTCGGAAGCCATCGCTGTTAATGCCTTTGTCCGGTTCCGGGCGGCCAAGATGATCCACGACAAGTTTGACACCGGCTCTCTCCAGCACAGGCAGAAGCTCGGGAAGGTCACGCCCCTCGCAATGAAGATGCACATGCCAGCCCAGATCCCTGATGCGCCGAAACATCCGCCGGTATGCGAAGGTCGTGATGTCGGGGAGTTTATCCAGACCGATCATATGCAATCGGACGCCTACAATACCGTCCTGCGCCATGAACTCGAGAACATAGCGTTCGACCGAGGGCTCCAGGATCACGGTCCCCCGGTAGCGAGGATTTCCGGCGATCGAATCGACAAGGAAGTCGTTGTAGTCGGCCCAAGGGCTGGCCGCTGCAATGACGGCCAAAGATATCCCATGCCGGTCAAGCTCCTTCTCGTAATCCTCCAACGTGAAATCATAATCGGGCGCATGCCGCGGCGTATCCCGCAGCGGCATGTCCTGCTTGAAGATATGGGCATGGCAGTCGATGATCAGATCGCCATGTTCGGGCCGAATACCACTGTCCATGCCTTTCGCTCTCCTTTGGCCTTAGCGGGTCTCGATACCAGCTTCTTCAATGACTTGTGCCCATTGTGCCCGGTCGCTTTCGAAACGCTCGGCCATCTCCTTGGGCGATATGGCCTGTGCCCGTGTTCCCAACTCGCTGAAGCGCTCCTGGATCTCCGGCATTCCGGTCACCTTCACGATCGCGTCATGCAGCGTATCGATCACTTCCTGGGGCGTTCCAGCGAGAGTGTAGAGTGCGTTCCAGCCTTCTACGGCATAGCCGTCTATGCCCGCTTCCTCGGCGGTGGGCACATCCGGTAAGGACGGATTTCGCTCCGCTCCCGTGGTTGCCACTATCCTTGCCTGCTCGTTGTCGAGGGCGGAGGAAAATGCCGTGGGAGACTCGAAGACCAGATCGATCTCGCCACGAATAAGGGCGGCGAGAAGATCGGGAGAAGTGCGATAGGTGATGATGTTGGCGTCGATCCCCGACACTGAACGGAAATATTCGGCGGAGAGGTTCTGCGTGCTGCCCGGATTGATCGTTCCGATGTTCAGCATGCCGGGTTCTTCCTCGGCGTAGGCGACGATATCCTCCAGCGTTTCGAACTCGGCATCCGGATTTACGAAAAAGCCAAGGTCGAACCAGGCCAGAGTGGATATCGGTGCGAACTGTTCTTGCGGGTTGTATTCGAGGTTCTCGAAAAGCGACATGGCGATCGTCGTTCCGTTCGACATCACGATCAGCGTGTGTCCATCCGGCTGCGCTTTCAGCAACTCATTTGCCGCGGCCACGCCACCCGCACCGGGATGGTTCTCCACGGTAAACTGCTGCCCAAGCAACTCGGTCAGCTTTTCGCCCGCGATGCGCATCGAGA
>JAJUHJ010000143.1 GCA_029279965.1 Phyllobacteriaceae bacterium | reverse complement strand
CGGAGCTGCTGGCCGAAATCGGAAAGTTTGCCCTTGCGGCGTTGACCATGTTGACCGGGGCCATATTCACGGCGGTTGACCGGCGATTTGGGTCGACCCCAAATGTTTTCGCCAAGACGGCGGTCGAGCTTGTACTTGGCGGAATGGCGTTTGCTCATCGCATTTCCTTTTCAATCAATCATGCCCGGAACCTCATGCTCCAGGCGAAGGAAACGCGCCCTCCTCTGGCTCCCTTTTTCGAAGCCTGACAGGAAATCAGCACACGCGAGTGCGATTTCCACGGGACACGTCAAAAAGCGCGAGGACATGCGATGCCTTCGCGCTGGGCTGCCGGTTAGAGGCAAATGCCCTGAGAGTCAAGGCATTGTCGCTCGTTCACCGACAGCCTTACCGTTTCGGGGCGATAATCCTCGCGACCATAGCCCCGCGGGTTGTCAGCCTGCCGCCGTCAACGGCGAAAGGCGGATCTCCACGCGCCGGTTCTGCGCCCGGCCCTGCTCGGTGTCGTTGGAAGCAATCGGCTGCGTTTCGCCAAGACCGATGACAGCAAAGCGCTGACTGTTGGTTCCCTGGGAGATCAGGTAATCGGCCACCGACCCGGCACGTTGCTGCGAAAGCCGAAGATTGTGGCTCTCACTGCCCGTGGAGTCGGTGTGGCCGTAAACGTCCACCAGCGTCTGGTTGTACTCTTTCAGCACCAGCGCCACCGAATTCAGCGTCGAATAGAAGGCCGGCTGGATGGCCGACGAGTCGGTCGCGAAGGTGATGTTGGAGGGCATGTTCAAAACGATGTGATCGCCCTGGCGCGTTACGCTGACGCCGGTGCCCTGAAGCTGCGCGCGAAGTTGCGATTCCTGCCGGTCCATATAGGCACCGATGCCACCGCCGGCGAGCGCTCCGATTCCGGCGCCGATCAGTGCGTTGCGCCGGTCGTCTCCGCCCGCAAGCAGCCCCAGCCCCGCACCGGCGAGCGCTCCCAGACCTGCTCCCGCGGCGGTGTTGGAAACCTTCTGTTGCCCTGTGTACGGATCAGTGGTTGTCACACATCCGGTGGCAAAGGCCGCGACAACGGCGACCGCAATCGATTGCTTCAGCATCAAAACATCCTCTCCTGTCGGGCTAATCCCGGCCACAATGCCGCCGGGGAATCAACGTCCCGCCGCAGGTTTCTAACACAATTTTAATGAAGGCTCACAAGTCCGGCCCCGAGTGTGCTAGGAAGCGTCCCATTCAGGAGAAAAAGAATAGTCGCAAATGCGCTGATTAGCGCTGCGGAGCCCTCCGATCGCCTCCATCTCGTCGGCTTCCAGTGAAAAATCGAAGATCGCGGCATTCTCGGTCAGTCGTTCCTTGCGGCTGGTGCGAGGGATGACCGCAACGTCTTCTTGCTGAACGTGCCACCGCAGCACGATCTGCGCCGGCGTCTTGCCGTGACGCGCGGCGGCCGCCGTGACCGCCGGTTCCTGCAGCGCGCCGCCGCCACGGTGGAGCGGACAGTAGGAAACCATCGCCATGCCGTATTTTCGGCAGGCCGCATGGACCTTTCGTTGATCGAGATAGGGGTGATGCTCGACCTGGTTGGCCACCAGCGGCGCTTCGGAAAGGCGCACGGCCTCGGCAAGAAGAGGCGTGGGAAAGTTCGAGACTCCGATATGACGTGTCAGGCCGCGTTCGCGGACGCTGCCGAGCGCATCCATGGTCTCGGCAAGCGGCACTTGCGGGTTGGGCCAGTGGACAAGCAGCAGATCGACATAATCGACGCCGAGCAGCCTCAGACTTTTTTCCGCTGAACGGACCAGATCGGCAGCGGCAAGGTCGGTCCACCAGACCTTTGTCGTGAGAAAAATTTCCCCCCGCGGCACACCCGATCCGCGAATCCCTTCACCGACATCCGCTTCATTTTCATAGATGGTGGCCGTGTCGACGTGGCGATAGCCGAGACCGAGCGCGGCATCGACAAGCCGGCTACATTCCTTGCCCTGAAGAGTCCAGGTTCCAAGCCCGATCGCCGGCATTGCAGCCCCGTTGACATGCAGCGTTTTCATCCATTTTTCCCTTGTCGCCGGAAGGGCGCTCCAGCCCTTCGTCAAATTTCCGCACAGCTCCTCCTGCACAGGCCATTGACCCGCATAAGGAATATGCGCTTTCGTCTCGCACGTGCAGCGCGGTTGCCAGCCGCGCCTCCACGTTTCGACGAGGAGTAACCCTGGAGAGGGCCCGAGTGCAACCGAAGCAGAGCCGGATAGAGCTGGTCGACATTGCGCGCGGGACAGCGCTCGTGGCGATGGCGATTTACCATTTCACATGGGATCTCGACTTCTTCGGCTACATTGCGCAGGGCACCTCCGTGACGGGTGGCTGGAAGATTTTCGCACGTTCGATCGCGAGTTCGTTCCTGTTTCTCGTCGGTGTCAGCCTTTTTCTGGCGCATGGATCGGGCATTCGCGCGCGTTCCTTTTTGAAACGGCTGGCGGTGATCGCAGGTGCTGCGGCTGCGATCACCGTAGTTACCTACTTCGCAACGCCCGACGCCTTCATCTTTTTCGGGATCCTGCATCACATCGCACTTGCCAGCGTGCTTGCCCTGCCCGCGGTGAGACTACCCGTCGCGGCGGTACTCGCATTGGCCGCTCTGGTGCTCGCCGCACCGCATTTCGTAGAGGCCGACTTTCTCGACAAGCCGGCCTTCTGGTGGACCGGCCTTTCGCGCAACGTGCCGCCGACAAACGATTTCATCCCGATTTTCCCCTGGTTCGGCGCCGTGCTCCTGGGCGTCGCCGCCGCGAGGCTTGCGGCCCGTACCGATCTTCTGTCGCACCTTGCCCGGATACGTCCCGGCCGCAAGCTGCCATTGTTGGCTGCGACAGGCCGCCACAGCCTCGCCTTCTACCTGCTCCATCAACCGGTGCTGATCTCCGTCGTGTGGCTGTTCTCGCAAGTGTTTCCACCGCCAATGCCCGACCGGCAGGCGGTTTTCCGCGAGGCCTGCACCACTCAATGTGCCACGCAGCGGGACGAGCCGTTCTGCCGTGCCTATTGCGCCTGCGTGCTCGAGGCTGCGAACGCGGAGGAGATGCTGAGCACCCTTTACGATCCGCGACGCGATGCGGAAGCCCAGTCATGGCTTCAAGATGTTGCCTTTCGCTGCAGCGTGGAGAACAATCGTTAGCATCCTTGCGCGTGCGAGACGGCGTACGAGAAGTGGAGGAGCCGATGAGTGACCAGCTTGACCAGGTGCTGAGCCGTATCCCCTGGCCGCCGATCCTCTACCTGGCGGCGGCGGCCATAAGCGTGTTCCTCAGCTATGCGGTGCCGCTTCCCTGGCTTGGATCGCCGCTTTCCGACATCCTGTTTGCCATCGGATGGCTCCTCGCTGCTGCGGGCGTTCTCCTTTACGTTGCCGCCATACGCGCGCTATCGCGCGCCGACACGACAAGAGACCCGACCAAGCCTGCCAATCACCTCGTCACCAAAGGGCCCTATGCGTTCAGCCGAAATCCCATTTATCTGGGCGCGACGGCGGTGATGTTCGCCATCGCCATGATCGGCGGGCTGCCCTGGTTCTTCGTTCTGGCGATCATCGCGGCCTTTGCCACACAGAAGCTTGCCATCGAGCCGGAAGAGAAGCATCTCGCGCTGCGTTTCGGCAGGCATTATCGTGATTATCAGAAAAAGGCGCGGCGCTGGTTCTAGCGTGCCGTGCGTCTTTTGGGACGCACAAGGACGCGCTGTTTGATTGGATTTACGCATCGGGCTCTCCGAAAATCGATTCAGATCTTCGGACCGATGCTGTGGGACTCCGTTACGTTTTCACGCCGAGTTCTGCCAGCCGCTCCACGCACGCCTCCTCGGCCCGGTCGAGTTCGTGCAGCGTGTCATCCAGATCGCGCCGCTTCTGGCGCAATGCCTGCCGCTTCTCCTCGATCCTTTCGATCAGCAGATGCAATTGCCCGACCTCGCCGGGCGGCGCCTTGTAAACCTGGACGATCTCGCGAAGCTCGTTGATGGAAAAGCCAAGACGCCGCCCACGCAGGATCTGTCGCACAAGATGACGATCCGAGGGGCTGTAAAGCCGCGTGCGGCCGCGGCGCACGGGACTGATCAGCCCTTCATCTTCATAAAAGCGCAGCGTGCGTGTCGAGACACCGCATTCCCGCGTCAATTCCGTGATGGTGTAATAGTCCCGCATGTCTCTCCCCGCCTGCTGTCATTGGCTGGAGACTGCCACCTGATTTACGTAAAAGTCAATCGCTCGCTCGCGGCCTCATCGTCCGTTGAGGGTCAGGATCGAACGACCAGTCGGTCCGCAAGCAATGTCCCCGCCCACTGGCGGGGACATACAGAGGAACCGGATCAGGCGGTGACGGCCGGACGGGCGGCCTCGGCGTCCTCGACATCCCAGCCCTGGGCGCTCAGATCGGCGATTGCCTCACCGCTTTCCATCCATTCACGCCTTTCCTCTTCGGTAGCCTTCGGTGAAAACACGCCAAGATTTGCGTAGATCACACCGAGCACCGGCGACAGCCAACAAGCGAAGGCCAGCGGAATGTAGAGCAGGTTCTGCATGTTCCCCTCGGCGACGCCGAGCGCAAGCGCGCTTATGACGAAAGCACCTCCGGCGTTCCAGGGAATCAGCGGGGATATCAGCGTGCCGCCCTCTTCCACGGCGCGCGAGAGGTTGAGGGTGGAATACCCCATGCCCCGATAGACCGGCGCGTACATACGACCGGGCAGAGCAATGGAAAGATACGGATCGCCGGCAACAAGATTGGTGGCCATAGATGTGCCAATCGCTGCCGATTGAATGCCGGCGAAGGTACGGACCTTGGCGATGATCGCGTTGATGATCGTTTCAAGGCAACCGGTCCTTTCCAGAGCGCCGCCGAACCCAAGCGCGATGAGAACGAGCGAAATCGTCCACATCATCGATTGAATTCCGCCGCGATTGAGCAGGCTGTCGATCTCCGCGACACCGGTCTCTATCGAATAACCGCTGTTGGCATAGCTGAAGACATCATGCAGCCCCACGCCTTGCGCCAGCATCGCAATGATGCCACCGGCAACCACACCCGCGAACAGCGAGGGGATTGGAGGCATTTTCTTCACCGCCAGTATGATGACCAGCAGCGCAGGCAGAAGCAGCCATGGCGATATGTAAAAGTTTTGCTGCAGCGCCGAAGTGATGCTGTCGATCCTCGCAAAAGAGACATCTCCGCGTTCGATGAACATGAAGCCGGCGGCAAGATAGATCGCAAAGGCGATCAGCATCGCGGGCACCGTTGTCGGCATCATGTTCTTGATGTGGGAGAACAGATCGGTGCCGGTGACGGCTGGCGCAAGATTGGTCGTATCGGACAAGGGCGACACCTTGTCACCGAAAAAGGCACCGGAGACCACCGCACCGGCGGTCCAATAAACGGGAATGTCGAAACCCGCACCAATCCCCATGAGAGCAAGCCCAACCGTCCCCACGGTGCCCCACGAGGTGCCGAGCGACAGGGAAACGACGGAACACAGCACCATTGCCGCCGCCAGGAATATCTGCGGAGAAAGGATGACCAAGCCGTAATAGATAAGTGTGGGAACAGTCCCGCTGGCGATCCAGACGCCGATGATCATGCCGACGGTAATCAGAACCGAAACCGACGGCAGCGAAACATGGATGACGTGGAACACGCCCTTTTCGATATCCATCCACTTGAAGCCGAGCTTCAGCCCGACCAGGCCGGTGATCGCCAGGCCGATCGCCAAGGGTATATGTGGCGTGAAGTCACCGAAATAGAAAAGCTGCAACCCCAATACCAGGAGTGTCAGTATGACTGGCGTAAGTGCCAGAGGAAGGCTGGGTAGAGCCCCTTTTTCAGCTGTCATCGTTTCCTCCCATCGTTGACCGCATGAAAGTATTGTGCCGGGCCGGTAGCGCGAGCGTTCACCCCTTAAACTAACAGTCCTTGCCTAGGTTATGGCTCCAAAATCCGCTATAAATCAGTCGATATTCCTGATTACCCCTCCCCTAAGAGGCGATGAGAATGGCGACAGGCGGACTGGATATGACGGATCTGCGGATCCTCGAAGAGATTCAGAAAGATGCAAGAGTTTCGGTCGTTGAACTGTCCCGCAGGGTCAATCTGACCAAAACCCCGTGTGCGGAAAGGTTAAAACGGCTGGAGAAGTCCGGCGTCATTTGCGGCTATTTCGCCAAGCTCGACCCGGTCGTCCTGAATGCCGGCCACACCGTGATGATACAGGTGCAACTGAAAGGCACGACCGCCGATGATCTCGAAACCTTCAATGCCGCCGTCCTTGGCATCCCGGAGATCCAATCCTGCCACATGATTGCCGGTGGCTATGATTATCTCCTCAAGGTCAGGAGCAAGGATATCAGCGCCTACAGAAGGATATTGGGAGAGACCATTTCGAAGCTGCCGGGCGTGCTCCAGACCCACACCTACGTGGTCATGGAAACGGTGAAGGACGAAGTCACGCTGCCCATCGCAAGTTTGAAAGGCAAGTAGACGATGGAATGCTGACGGATGCGGATCGGAGCGCGTAGCGCCTGTCGATCGGCGGACGGTCAGACCAATTCCACCTCCACCACGCCGGGCACGGCGCGCATGGCGGCGGCGATCTGCGGCGAAAGGCGATAGCGGTCGGGCAGGCCGATCTCGATTTCTCCCTGTCCATCGCCCTTTATGACGATCAGGCTCACCTGCCCTTCGCCCTGTTTGACCAATTGCGAGGAGATCGCCGGAACAGGAGTCGCATCGCGCAGGTAAACGCGAAGGGCCTTCTGCATCCGGCTCGCCTCCTCTTCGAGCGATTGAACCGTCTGAATGCGCAGATTCACGCCCTCCGGACGGTCCTCCGCCGAAACCATCACGACAACGGAGCGCCCAGGCTCCAGCAAGTCCCGATAATGCTGCAATGTTTCTGAAAAGAGCACCGCCTCGTACTGGCCGCTTGCATCGGAAAACTGCACGATTCCCATCTTGTTGCCGGTACGGGTCCTGCGCTCCTGCTTTGCCGTTACCGTCCCGGCAAGCCGGCCGGCGGTTGCGCCACGTTTCACCGCCGCCTGAAAATCGGCCCAGCTCTGCACCCGCATCTTCTCAAGCGTCGGCAGGTAATCGTCGAGCGGGTGGGCGGAAAGATAGCAACCAACCACCTGAAATTCGCGATGCAGTTTTTCGGCGGGAAGCCAGGGATCTGTCACCGGCAGATGCAGCTTCTGCGGCTCCATCGCGGATGCTCCGAAAATATCTCCCTGCCCCATCGCCGCATCCTCGGCTGCACGCGCGGCCATGCCGAGCAGCCGATCGATGCCGGCAAAAAGCGCCGCCCGGTCATGGCCGAAGCAATCGAACGCGCCGGCGCAGATGAGACTCTCCATCACCCGCTTGCCGACGATCTTCGGGTCGATGCGCGCGCAGAAATCCTCAAGGCTCTCGAATGCCTTCTCCTTGCGCTTTTCTACGATGTGCTCGACGGCCGCCTCCCCCACACCCTTGATGGCTGCGAGCGAATAATAGATGCGGTTCTCGCCCACCTCGAAGTCGCGGTAACTCGTCATCACCGACGGTGATACCACGTCGATGCCAAGCCGGATGGCATCGCGCCGAAAGTCGATGAGCTTGTCGGTCAGATGGCTGTCGCAATTCATCACCGCCGCCATGAACTCGACCGGGTGATTGGTCTTCAGCCACGCGGTCTGATAGCTGACCACCGCATAGGCGGCGGCATGCGATTTGTTAAAGCCGTAATT
>JAJUHJ010000142.1 GCA_029279965.1 Phyllobacteriaceae bacterium | reverse complement strand
TCGATTGGCGTTTCAGCTTTTCGACAATGGCATTCAGAATCATGGCTACGCTCCGCTACATCGGGAGCGGAATTTCCCCAAGCTTGGTGAACAGCCCGTTAAACGCTGAAATTTGCGACAAGCCCAGGAGCCTTCCGCGCTCGCACGGGTTATCTTCAACCAGCACGCATACTGCCAAGGCCGGTATTTCGTGGCTGTGGTTGCAGCCGGGCATTCTCGCGACCGTTCGATTTCAACACGGGGAGAGCTTGGTATTTACGCAATATGTGACTATGTGGCGGGCGTAAGCGAAAGAGTAAGCCATGAGCACCGTCACCCGCCAAGCCGTCATCGACAAGCTCGCCACAGTCAAGGGCCCGGATTTCGAGGGTGATCTGATTTCGCTCGGCCTCGTTTCGGAAATCTTCATTGCCGATGACAAGGTGTTTTTCTCCATCACCGTGCCCGCCGATCGCGCGAAGGAACTGGAACCCTTGCGTGCAGCGGCAGAGCAGGCGGCAAAATCGATTCCAGGTGTGAAAAGCGCCATGGTTGCGTTGACGGCCGAAAAGCAGGGCGGCGGCATGGGCTCGGCGCCGCCGCGCCCGCAAACGCGGGCGCCGCAGCCGACACCGGCGCGTCCGACCCCACCGCAAAGCCGGCAATCGGCCAAAGCCGGTGTCCCTGGTGTGGAATCCATCATTGCCGTGGCAAGCGGCAAGGGCGGTGTTGGAAAATCGACCACCGCCGTCAATCTCGCCCTTGGCCTCAACGCGCTTGGCCTGAGGGTGGGGATTCTCGACGCGGATATTTACGGGCCGTCCATGCCGCGCCTTCTGGGCCTGACGGGCAAGCCGGAAATGATCGACTCGAAGACCTTGAGGCCGATGGAGGCTTACGGGTTGCAGGTCATGTCGATCGGTTTCCTCGTGGAGGAGGAAACGCCGATGATCTGGCGCGGACCGATGGTCATGTCCGCCCTGCGTCAGCTTCTGCGCGACGTCAGGTGGGGACCGCTTGATGTGATGGTGGTGGACATGCCGCCCGGGACAGGCGACGCGCAGCTCACCATGGCCCAGCAGGTGCCACTTGCCGGGGCCGTCATCGTCTCCACCCCGCAGGATCTGGCGCTGATCGATGCCCGCAAGGGTCTGAACATGTTCAAACGCGTGGAGGTGCCTGTTCTCGGCATCGTCGAGAATATGAGCTACTTTCTGGCACCTGATACCGGTAAGCGCTACGATATTTTCGGTCATGGCGGCGCAAGAGCGGAAGCCGAGCGCCTGGGTGTACCGTTTTTGGGCGAGGTGCCGCTGACAATGGACGTGCGCGAGACGTCCGACGCCGGCACACCGGTCGTGGTTTCGGATCCGGATGGCGCACAGGCACGGACATACCGCGAGATCGCCGGCAAGGTGCACGAGCAGCTGAAGTCGGATGGCGTGGCATCCGCCCAGGCAGGCCCCGCCATCGTCTTCGAATAGAGCTACCGCCTCAACCCGACCTTCGGCCATCCTCGCTGGCGATCTGCGACCAGCTGTCCCGCTGTGGAAGCAGGGCTCGCAGATAAGCCACATTGGCTTCGGCCTGCCGGGGCGAAAGGTCCTGCCGGGCGATCTTCTCCGCTTCCTCAAAACGCCCCTGCAGCCCCAACACCAGCGCCAGGTTCTGGCGTACACGGCTGTCGGCGCCTGGCGCCGCTCCGGCTTCGCGCAAGTAGCGTTCCGCAGCGTTGAGATCACCCTGCAAAAGGTACGACATGCTTAGATTGGACAGCACCGACGGTTCATCCGGCTGGAGCTCGAGCGCGCGGCGATACAGATCGCGCGCGGCATCCGGCTCGCCGAGTTGATCGAGGATCGCGCCTTCTGCCGAAAGCAGCCGCCAATCGGGATATTCAGGCGTCTGCGCACGCCTGATGGCATCCAATCCCGCTTTCAGCTCGCCCGCCGCCGCCAAAGCCTTGCCGTAGGCTGCGAGCACCTCCCGGTCCTTCGGATGCTCGATCGCCAGCTTGCGCATGACGGCGAGTGACTGGTCGGCATGACCACTCATCTGCAGCACGCTCGCATATCGCATCGCTACGGACTTATCCGCCGGCTCGCGGATATAAAGCTGGCCAAGACTTTTCGTGGCCGCTTCCAGTTCAGTCGATGACATTGAGGCGACAGCCTGGCTGGAATCGGTTGGAACCGAACCGGTCGTCATGCTGCTGGTCTTGCGGCCCGTATGCGAACAACCGGCTGCCACGATCGCGGTTGCCAGTGCAAAAGCCATCGCCGCGCAACGCCATAGACCTGTCGAGCCTCGATCGCCCATTTCGCACCCCTTAGCCCCTGCCGGCTTTCGACCGTTTCACCTTCAGAAGTATTCTGTTAACCCTAACGGAGCGTTAACCGTCGCAGTCAGGCAGCTTGAAGGAATCGCCCATGCCCTTGACCTTAACTTCCCGCCGGGCAGCCGCTTCGCGTCCCGTCTATCTCGTCTCAACAGACGATCTGCCGGCGTCCGGCGCGGATCCTGCGGCATGCGCCTGGGCCCACGCCAACGGCTTTACCGGCGCAAGGGGCGCAGTGCTGCCGATCCCCGGCGCAGACGGCGCGTTGGCTGGCGCATTTCTCGGCCTCGGCGAGACGACGCCCTCACCGCTCGATATTGGAAAACTGGCGCGTGCGCTGCCGACTGGCGATTGGCACTTTGCGACTGCGCCCAAAGATCCGGGTCTTGCTGCACTCGCGCTTCTCATGGGCGGCTATGCGTTCACACGCTATGGAACCCGGCTGACACCGGAGATCGCCTTTGCCGCGCCGGAGGGCGCGGACCCGGAAGAGGCGCGGCGTCTCGCTGACGGCATATTCCTTGCACGCGACCTCATCAACACGCCCGCCAATGACATGGGCCCGGATGCGCTGGAGGAGGCCTCGCGGACCCTTGGACAATCCCACGGCGCCGAAATTGCCGTCACGACGGGCGATGATCTGTTGGCGCGCAACTTTCCGATGATCCACGCCGTCGGCCGTGCCGGTGCCATCGCGCCGCGCCTCATCGACATGCAATGGGGACCGGAAGCGGCCCCCAAGGTAACGCTTGTCGGCAAGGGCGTGTGCTTCGACACGGGGGGGCTGGACATCAAGCCGGCAAACTCCATGCTCCTGATGAAGAAAGACATGGGCGGAGCGGCAAACGTGCTCGGCCTCGCCTCCATGGTGATGGCGGCAAAGCTGCCGGTGCGCCTGCGCGTTCTCATTCCGGCCGTGGAAAACGCGATAGCCGGCAACGCCTTCCGCCCAGGCGATGTCCTGAAAAGCCGCAAGGGCATTACCGTGGAGATCGGCAATACGGATGCCGAGGGCAGGCTGGTCCTGGCCGACGCGATGGCGCTTGCCGACGAGGAGAGGCCCGACCTCATGGTGGACATGGCGACGCTGACGGGTGCCGCGCGCGTCGCGCTCGGGCCGGATATACCGCCTTTCTATACACGCGACGACACGCTTTCCGGCGCGCTCTCCGCCGCGGCGGAAAGCACCGCCGATCCGTTATGGCGCATGCCGCTGTGGCAGCCTTACGCCGAGAAACTTCGCTCCAAGGTGGCGGATCTGAAGAACGTGACCACCGACGGCTTTGCCGGCTCGATCACAGCCGCCCTTTTCCTCGAACGCTTCGTTGAAAAGGCGGCGTCATGGGTCCATCTCGACGTGTTCGGCTGGAACCCCACCGAAAAGCCCTCCTGCCCGGTAGGCGGGGAGGCGCAGGGCATTCGCGCCATCGAATCCGTTCTGCGTGAACGTTATAAAGGATAGTCGCTTGTAAACTGCGGTCTGTGCGGCAAAGATACGGGGCCGAAACGATCTTTTAGCGCTATGCCGGTGATATTGCGACCAAGCCAGGCCCTGAGACTGTGGCAGCAGGTATGCCTCAGCGAGGTGCGCGGCGCGATGCCGGACCTGACGGAACGGCAAATGGCGATCCTCCTGACCATCTATCTGGATCCGCCGCCTCACACGGTGCGCGGGCTCGCGGAGAAGCTGAACGTGACCAAACCCGTTATCACGCGCGCTCTCGACACGATGAGCGGCTTGAAATTCGTCAAGCGCCATCGTGACGCGAGTGATCGGCGCAATGTGCTCGTGCGCCGCACCGTCGAAGGAGCGCTGTTTGTCGAGCGTTTCGGCGATGTGGTGGTCGCGCGTGCCGCGGAGCTTTCGCTGTGAGTGCGCTCGATCGCCGCTTGAACGCCTTCCGTGCAGATCTGGCCGATGCGCGGCTGGAGGGGCGCGTGAAGGCAGTGCGCTTTACGGCGGGCGAGCCTGCGGGGATCTGTGTGCCCGTTGCCGATCTTCATTCGGCCCCGGAAAATACCGCCGGCATGGACACGCAGTTGCTCCATGGCGACACGGTCCGCGTTTTTGAGCGAAGGGCGGGCTGGGCCTGGATCCAGTCAGAGCGCGACAATTATGTGGGCTATGTGCGGGAGACGGCGCTCGCCTCGGCGCTACCGGAACCAACCCATATTGTGATGGTGCCACGCAGTTTCGTCTACCCGGACGCTGAGATCAAAGCACCCCCCGTTGCGTCCCACTCCATGGGCGCGCGTGTAACGGTGCGTGGGGAGGTGGAACGGCGCGGGACATCTTATTCAGCGCTCGCCTCGGGCGGAACGATGGTGACGCGACATCTCAGGCCCATTCACCAGGCGACGAACGACTTCGTTTCGTCGGCGGAACAATTTCTGCATACGCCCTACCTTTGGGGAGGCGCCAGCGGATTCGGCATCGACTGCTCGGGCCTCGTCCAGCTTTCCATGTTGATGACCGGCCGCTGCGTACCGCGAGACACCGACATGCAGGCGGAAGCGATCGGCAGCCCCGTTGAGGCAGAGGCCGGCCTCCGGCGCGGCGATCTCGTTTTCTGGCGCGGACATGTCGCCATCATGCTGGATGCCGAGAACAGCATTCATGCCAACGGCCACACAATGATGGTTTCATGCGAGCCGCTTGAGCAGGCGGTGAAGCGTATCGAACCTCTTTACGGGAAACCGGTCGGTTATCGCCGTCCGGACTGATCAGGCAATCGCACGGACCGCGACGACGGAATTGGCGCCGCCGAAACCAAAACTGTTGCTGATGGCTGCCCGCACCGGCCGCCGGCGGGCCTCGTTGGGGGTCACATCCAGGTCGCACTCGGGATCGGCTTCACGGTAACCCACGGTAGGCGGCACGATACCGTCGCGCACAGCATTCACGCACGCGATCAATTCCAGAGCGCCCGATGCACCGAGGCAGTGGCCATGCATGGATTTCGTGGAGGAGATTGAAAGGCAGCGCGCATGGGCGCCGAAGACGCTCTTGATCGCTTCGGTCTCCAGGCGGTCATTGGCCTTGGTGCCCGTGCCGTGCGCATTGATGTAATCGACGTCTTCCACCGCCAGGTCAGCTTCGGCAAGACAGGCTTCCATTGCCCGAACAGGACCCTCCAGGGTCGGGGCGACGATATCGGAGGCATCCGCCGACATGCCCACGCCCGCCAGTTCGGCAAGTATGGGCGCGCCGCGCGCCTCGGCGTGCTCGAGCGTTTCCAATACGACAATTCCCGCGCCCTCCCCCAGCACAAGACCCCGGCGGTCGGCTGAAAAAGGGCGACAGGTGTCGGGAGCCAGCACACGCAGGGCTTCCCAGCCCTTCAGCACGCCAAAAATCAATGGCGCGTCGGACCCGCCGGCCAGCATGATATCGGCCCGCCCGAGGCGAAGCTGGTCGGCGGCCGCCGCGATTGCGTGATTGGCAGACGAGCAGGCAGAGGTGGCGCCGAAAACCGGGCCGGTAAGCCCATGCACCATGCTCACCTGCCCCGCAGCGGCGCCAGGCATGCCTCGTGGCACACTGAAGATGCCGACGCGGCTCTTGCCTTCCAGAAAGACGGCGCGATAGCTTTCTTCGATCGCTTCCCAACCGCATACACCGACGCCGACCACAGCGCCCGCGCGATGCGCATTGGCATCGTCAATCGTCAAGCCGGCATGCGCCAACGCCTCGCCGGCGGCAATCACCGCCAGCAGGCTGAATTTGTCCATGGTGATCAGCCGCTTGGAATCGATGCCATGCTCGGGCATGGCCTTGATCTCAGCCCCTGTACTTACCTTCAGGCCGGTCAGGTCGGCATTCTCGATCGGGCCTATGCCGGAGCGGCCTTCCCGCATTGCCGTCCAAATGGCTTGCGCATCCGTCCCCAGCGCGCAAATGCCGCCCAATCCGGTAATGACGATGCGCGGGGTACGGTAGGCGGTGCTCATCTGGTCAGGTCTTCGCCGCTACGAGCGTCTGCACCGCGGCAATGATATCGCGAACCGTCGTCAGATGCTCCCAGGCCTCGGCGGTGCTCATCTCGACCTCGATATCGAACTCCTCCTCGATATCAAAGATGATTTCGGTCAGTTCAAGCGAGTGAATGCCGAGATCGGAAATCGGTGTATCGGGGCCGATGTTGGAGGCATCCCCCTCCACATGGCTTCTGATACGGGCAAGAATGCTCTCATTTACCGTTTCGAGCTCTCGCCCTTGCCCGACATGCATCTGCACCTCCAGCGGTTCTGATGAATCATTCTCATCACCGGCTGCAGCACAGGATGAAAATATTATGTCTCAATCAAGTCCATAAGAAAGCAATTCGAGAAAAGCGGCAAGTTCTCTTCAGCTATTGCTCGGCGCCGTTCACGAAAATGGTCACGGTGTCGCCCTCTCCAAACTCGACGGCCACCACGTCGCGCAGCAGGATCGCCCGCGAGTCGACAGCGTGATAAAACATCGCGCTCCCTTCGATGGAATCGTGCAACGCCTTTATCGCCTCTTCGTTCTCAGCCATCGCTTGCTCGATCGCGCCGTCTTCATTGTCCAGATCCGGCAGATAGATGATCTCCAGTGTGTCGAGATTGAACGTCTTGCGCACCATTTCGGCGCTGTTGGGCGCATTCTCGATCGCGGCAACAACCCGGCCGACCTGTTCTTCCTTGGTTGTTTCCTCCGTCTTGACCTCCGAGCCGACAATGGCGTCAATCGCCTCCTGCTGTTCGAGCCCCTGGGCAAGCAGCGGGTGGCTGGCCAACGGAGCCAACAGGAAAGCGAGCATCGCCATGAGAAGCGCCACCTTCCCGAACGGCTCCGCTAGCGCGGGGCGGCACACATCCGTTGCATACATAAACCAATCTCCTTAAGCGTTCAGGCGGAACAACGCCGCGACAGCAAAAGTTTTCCCACTTCCATCCGGCGGCGTTGAGGATGTCTCTCCATCTCAATCACACCACGATGTCGGCTTTTCGACGGCTTTTCGCAACCCGCCGGGCATTGGGTAGGTCGTTATTCTCCACCCAATGGCGCGCTGCCTCCGCGTCCCGCCCATGATGGTTCCAGCGTTCCAGCAGGCGTCGTTTCAGATCAGGACAGGGAACGTCAAGATAAATCGAAAAATCGAACAGGCGCTCGAGCGTGTTCCAGGGTGATTCGTCGAGCAGAAGGTAGTTTCCTTCCACGAGCAGGATGCGCGCATCGCTCTCTACAATCGCAGCGCCCGCCCGGGAGAGTTCCATATCCCGGTCGAAAAGCGGAATCGCCACCTCCGGTTCTCGCTCACGCAGGCGCTGGAGCAGGAGCCGGAAACCTGGAAAATCGAACGTCTCGGGCGCCCCCTTGCGGTGCGAGAGACTACGTGCCGCCAACACCGCATCATCGTAATGAAAGCCGTCCATCGGGATGATGGCAGCCTTCTCGCCGCGCTCCGAAATAGCCTCTGCCAAACGGGCGGCCAAAGTCGATTTGCCGGCAGCAGGCGGCCCCGCAATGGCGGTGATGAAACGGTCCGC
>JAJUHJ010000141.1 GCA_029279965.1 Phyllobacteriaceae bacterium | reverse complement strand
GGCGCGGCGAGAAGAAGACACTTACCAATCATGCACAGGAGAATGCGCGCGAGGCACTCGGGCGCAGACTGGCCGAAACGTCCTCGCAAGCGCGGCTGCTCCGGGGATTTGCAGAAACCTTCGGCCTTGAGAGCACGCCGCGCCGCATCGAGGTTTACGATAACTCCCACATCATGGGCACCAATCCTGTCGGCGCGATGATCGTTGCAGGCCCGGAAGGTTTCGTCAAAAATCAATACCGCAAGTTCAATATCCGGTCGACGGAGATCACGCCGGGCGATGATTTCGGCATGATGCGTGAAGTGATGCAACGGCGCTTCGCACGCCTTATCAAGGAACAGGGCCTGCCGGAAAACGAAGCGGCACAGGAAGAAGCCGATGCCTTGCCCGCCTGGCCGGATGTGATCCTCATCGATGGTGGCCAGGGCCAGCTATCGGCGGTGCGCCGGATTCTGGATGATCTGGGAATTTCCGATCTCGTCACCGCCATCGGCGTTGCCAAAGGCGTGGACCGGGATGCCGGGCGAGAGCGTTTCTTCATCGAGGGAAAACCGCCCTTCTCGCTGCCGGTGCGCGATCCGGTTCTCTATTTCGTGCAGCGCCTGCGTGACGAGGCGCATCGCTTCGCCATCGGCTCCCACAGGGCGCGACGCAAGCGAGAGATGGTCAAGAACCCGCTCGATGAGATCAGCGGTATCGGGCCGGGGCGCAAGCGCGCGCTTTTGCATCATTTCGGCACGGCCAAAGCCGTCAGCCGGGCCGGCATTGAGGATCTGACGGCGGTGGAAGGCATCTCCGCCTCCATTGCGCGGCAGATCTACAATCATTTTCACGAGGGTGGATAGACCTGCCGAACGGCGACACGCGCGGCTTGACCACGCTATGCTTCGTCTGATTTGAGAGGCCATGATGAGCCAGCGATCAATAGAGCAACGACGGGCTTTCAGCCTGCCCAATCTGCTGACCTATGCACGCATTCTGGCAGTGCCGCTGATCGTACTGTGCTTTTTCCTGGAGGGGCGGCTGCAGTCGAGCGAATTTGCGCGCTGGTCGGCGCTGGCGATCTTCCTTGCGGCCAGCATCACCGACTATTTTGACGGCTACATCGCGCGCGTCTGGAAGCAGACGTCGAATATCGGCAAAATGTTGGACCCGATTGCCGACAAGCTGTTGGTGGCCACCTGCTTGTTGCTGCTGGCCGCCGATACCGACCGCACCATTGCCGGGTGGACGCTCTGGGCGGCGATTATCATCCTGTGCCGGGAGATCCTTGTTTCAGGCCTGCGGGAGTATCTGGCCGCGCTGAAGGTGAGCGTGCCGGTGACGCAGCTTGCAAAGTGGAAGACGACGATTCAGATGGTGGCGATCGGCTTTCTGCTTGCCGGCCCCGCCGGCGACAAGATCGTACCCTATGTTACGGAAACGGGCATTGTGCTCTTGTGGATTTCGGCGCTGGTGACGCTCTATACTGGCTATGACTATTTCCGTGCCGGGTTGAAGCACATTATCGAGGATTGAGTGCAATGAAACTCGTCTATTTCGCCTGGGTGCGCGAGCGGGTCGGTCATGAGACCGAAACCGTGAGCCTTCCTGGCGAGGTGGTCACCGTCTCCGACCTTCTGGATTGGCTCAAGGCGCGTGGCGAGGGCTATGCCGCCGCATTCGCGCATCCCGAAATCATCCGCGTGGCCATCGACCGGAAGCATGTGGCGCATGACATGGAACTGCCGCCCGATGGCGAGGTGGCACTCTTTCCGCCCATGACGGGAGGATGACGTGAAAGCCGCTTCTCCGATTGATGTGCGCGTGCAGGCGGAGGATTTCGACATCTCCGCAGAAATACGCAAGCTTGCGGGCGAGCGCACGGACATCGGCGCGGTGGTCACGTTCACGGGGCGCTGCCGCGACGAGGAGGGGCGGCTGGCCGCGCTCGAACTTGAGCATTACCCAGACATGGCGGAAACGGAAATTGCGCGCATAGCGCGCGAGGCGTTACGGCGCTGGAATCTGGCGGGCCTGACTGTCATACACCGCTTCGGCCGCATTCTGCCGGGGCAGAACATCGTGCTGGTCGTGGCCGCCTCCACCCATCGCAAGGCAGCACTCGAGGCGGCCGACTTCCTCATGGATTATCTGAAATCCCGCGCTCCTTTCTGGAAGAAGGAGCACCTGACGAGCGGCGAACCCGGTCAATGGGTGAACGCGAAAACGGAAGATGAGGAAGCTTTGGCACAGTGGCGTAAGGAATAGAATTCCCCGCGCGCCTACTCCGCCAATTCTTCCTCATAACGGCTCGACAGTTCCAGCCATTTCTCTTCCTGCTGGGCGACACGCCTTGAAAGCTCAGCCCTTTCCTTTGCAAGGGCCGAAGCCTTTGCGGGGTCGCGGTCGTAGAGCACCGGGTCCGCCATCTCGGCCTCGACCGTCGAGATCCGCTTGCGGGTTCGCTCGATCAAGCCTTCCGTCGCCTTGATCTCCTTGGCAAGAGGCTCAAGCGCGGCACGTTTCCTTGCCGCTTCCCTGCGGCGCTCGGCCTTCGAGGCCTTATCTGCCTCGCGCTTTTCCCGCGAGCGGCTGGACCCGCCCGTTGTGAGCGCGCGGTAATCCTCCATGTCGCCATCATAAGGCTGGACCGTACCGCCGCTTACCAGCCAAAGCCGGTCGGCACAGGCTTCGATCAGATGCCTGTCATGGCTGATGAGAATGACCGCGCCCTCATAGTTGTTCAGCGCGTCGACAAGGGCTTCGCGGCTGTCGATGTCGAGATGATTCGTCGGCTCGTCCAGAATGAAAAGATGGGGCGCTTCGAAAGCAGCAAGGCCCATCAGCAGACGCGCCTTCTCGCCCCCCGAAAGGTCCCGAGCCGGCGTTTCCATTTTCTCCGTCGCCAGGCCGAACCGCGCGACGCCCGCCCTCACCTTTGCCTCCGGCGCATCCGGCATGAGCCGGCGCAGGTGCTGGTGCGCATTTTCGTCCGGCCTGAGATCGTCAAGCTGGTGCTGGGCGAAGATGGAAACCTTCAACCCCGGAGCCAGTGTCAGGCTGCCCGCCTCCAGCCCGAGCCTGCCGGCAATCAGCTTGGCAAACGTGGATTTGCCGTTGCCGTTGGCACCAAGCAGCGCAATGCGGTCGTCGTTATCGATGCGCAGCGTCAGGTTCTTGAGGATCGGCTTGCCGGGCTCGTAGCCTACCGCGCCGCCTTCAATGGCAACGATCGGCGAAGCAACAGGCTTTACCGGATCGGGGAAGCGAAACGGAACCACATTTTCATTGACGGCGGCCGCGATCGGCTGCAGGCGTGCAATGGCCTTCAGGCGCGACTGTGCCTGCCTCGCCTTTGAAGCCTTGGCGCGGAAGCGCTCAACAAAGGCTTCCATGTGCTTGCGCTGCGCCTCCTGCTTGGTGCGCATCTTCTCCTGCAACTCGGCTTTTTCCGCATATTGCCGGGCGAACTGGTCATAGCCGCCACGCCAGAAGGTCAGCCTCTGCTGTTGCAGGTGGACGATGGAGGAGACCGCCCGATTGAGGAGGTCCCGGTCGTGACTGATAAGCAGAACCGTGCGCGGATAACGCGACAGATACCCTTCCAGCCAGAGCGTTCCTTCCAGATCCAGATAGTTGGTCGGCTCGTCGAGCAGAAGCAGATCCGGCTCGGCAAAGAGCACGGAAGCAAGCGCCACACGCATCCGCCAGCCGCCCGAGAAAGAGGATGCCAGCCGCTTCTGCGCCTCATCGTCGAACCCGAGGCCGGAAAGGATGGCCGCCGCGCGAGCCTCGGCCGAGTGCGCGTCGATATCGGCCAGCCGGGTCTGGATTTCGGCTATCCGGTGCGGGTCGGTTGCGGTGTCCGCCTCACGCATAAGGCGGTCACGCTCCTTGTCCGCCTTAAGAACAATGTCGATGAGCGGCTCTTCAGTGCCTGGCGCCTCCTGCGCCACCTGCCCGATGCGCGTGCCTTTGGGCAGGCTGATCGAGCCGGTTTCAGGGGCAAGTTCACCGGTAATGGCGCGGAAGAGCGTGGTCTTGCCTGTGCCGTTGCGGCCGACCAGACCGGCCTTGGTTCCGGCAGGCAGCGTCAGCGAGGCATGCTCTATCAGCAGCCGTCCGGCAACACGCAGGGAAAGATCATTGATGGTCAGCATGATGGCGGGGTTTTGGCCGAGGGCGCCCACACATGCAAGCCGTTGCCGCAAAGAAAACGGCCCGCGCGAACGCGAGCCGTTGAATTTCTTGTGTCTGAGCTCCGAGGAAGGCGTTTTTTGCCTACTTCGAAGGCCTTATACCGCTCGTGTCGGCGGGGCGGAGAGCCGCCCCGCCGCAAAATATTTAGCGGCTCGCCATCTGCAGCAGCCTGCACAGCTCGACGAGGTCGCGCTGGAAGCTGTTGGGGCTGTTGAGGATGCTGCGGCAACGCTTCTTGTTTTCCGCAATTTCAGAAGCCGACATACCGCCGACCAAACCGTTAATACCGCGATCATTGCCGCCGATGATGCCGCCAGGGCCGTCAGGACCGGGGTTCACGCCGGGATTGGGGTTCGGATTTGGGTTCGGATTGGGGTTGGGATTCGGGTTCGGACCCGGGTTCGGACCGACGGCAACATCGCAGCTGCTGCCTATGCAGACATCCGGATCGACGATGCTGCCGATAAGACCGGTCGAATTTGGATTCAGAACGTCGAGATCGACCTCGGCGGGAATCTCCATGATATTGGCTTCATTCCGGGTGCTGAGGACACCGTTGTTCCCGAAAAGCGAGGTGCGGCTCGCCGCCGTAACGCCATTGTCCAAAGCATTGGCATTGGCATTGAGATTGGCAAGGCTGCGACCGCCGACCGTAGCGTTGATATCGCCGTTCGCGATGCCGCCGAGGTCCACGCCGACATCTACGCCGAGGCCGCCATTGCTCCTCTCGCCGACACCCACGCTGGCCACGCCGAGATCAACGCCGGTGGTGCCATTGCCGCCGCCGAGCAGACCGCCGCCGCCGAGCAGGCCGCCGCCACTGTCGCCGCCGCCGAGCAGACCGCCGCCGCCCGTCACGCCATCGACGACACCGCCAACGGTATCGACGACGCCGCCGACGACACCACCGCTGTCGCCACCAAGCAGACTGCCGCCGCCGCCAAGGAGGCCGCCGCCATTATCGCCACCGCCGAGTAGGCTACCGCCCGTTACACCGCCGACGACACTATCGACGGTGCCGACGACGCCACCGAGAACACCGCCGTCGCCGCCACCGAGGACATCACTGAGACCCCCGAGTCCCTGCGCCGACGCTGGAATCGCGACACTGAGTGCCAAAGCACCCCCCGCGATGGTTGTAAGAAGAGTTTTTCTAAGCTGAGACATTGCCTGACTCCCTGATGAATGTTTGCCGCATCACGCACTAGACAATATTCTCACTAACAATCTACAACCTTTGGATGAGAAAAGTTGTAATACAGTGAGCAAATAGTTACATGCGAAATGACACTTTTAGTTAGCTCATTTGCCGGCGAATGTCATCCGAAAAGCTAATAAATAGTAAATCAGGCGTATTGACGACCTTGGGTTGTCCTCTGGAAATATATAACATCCAGAGATGGTGGATTCTTCTCAAGAATTGAAAGTATAGCGTGCGCATGCCCGCGATGATGCGTCTGGTGGTTGAACAGGTGAGTGAGTGCGGGTGCGAGGTGCTGGGAGACGGTTGTTGCCTTCACCACCGTCATATAAGAGAATCGGCCGAGAAGATCCTCTTCGCTCAGACCTCTGATCCATTCGATGATGCGATTGTCTTCCGCCTCACGCGCCAGTTTCAGGGCAGGAAGCGCCCGATGAAGAATGGCATCCAGCCGGTCCGGCGCGCTGCCTCCGCCCGTGAAGCGCTTCATCCAGATGCAGTCGGCCACAAGGATGTGATTGAGCGTACCCATCATGGACCTGAAGTAGACGCCGACATCGCGCGTGTATTCTTCCGCCGTCAACTCGGCGGCGGCATCGTAAAGGATGCCGTTTGCCCAGCGGTTGTATGCCGCCATCATTTCGAAATGCCGCTTCATCCTGCCCTCTCCTGATGATCCGATCCCTCGCATTTTGCGGCATATCTCTTTTCAATTGATTTCATCGAAGAGGATCGGCCGTACTTTTATCCGCTGGCCTGAACGCTCTTCACAGGCGTCTTTCGCCCCGCTATAGACCCGCCATCCCGAATTTCCCGATGTAAAGGACCTGAAATGGCGATCGAACGCACCTTCTCCATGATTAAGCCGGACGCTACGGCACGGAATCTCACCGGTGCCATCACCAAAGTTCTGGAAGATGCGGGCCTGAGGGTCATCGCTTCCAAACGCGTGTGGATGAGCCGCCGTCAGGCCGAAGGCTTTTATGCCGTCCACCGGGAGCGGCCCTTTTTCGACGAGCTTTGCGATTTTATGTCTTCCGGCCCGACAGTGGTGCAGGTGCTTGAGGGCGAGAACGCCATTGCAAAGAACCGCGAGATCATGGGCGCGACCAATCCCGCCGATGCCGCCGATGGTACGATCCGCAAGCTCTACGCAAACTCGATCGGCGAAAATTCCGTGCATGGCTCCGATGCGCCTGAAACAGCCGCAGAGGAAATCCGCTACTGGTTCTCCGAAACCGAGATTGTCGGCTGAACATACAGCCACTACGGCATCGACCGGAAAACCAGAGTCGGTTTTCGGAAAGCACGATGCGTAGGTTCAATAGCTTACAGCGTCCTTTGTGCGTCCGAATGGATGCACGGCGCTGTAGGCGCACAATCCTCCCTCACCTTCCGCCTGCCTTTAATGCTTCAGGAACAGGCTTACGGCCTTAAGGTGAGGGTAAAGGATGCGTGTGGAACATGGCGTGATGTCACGCTTTTTTCTGCCAACGCCGGTCCGGCCCCTGCTGCCAGTATGTCACCGCATGGCCGGCGGCCTTCATCGCCTTCCAATGGGCACGCGCGGCTTCCAATTGTGCCGTGTCATGGCCATCAAAGAGGAACACCGCGCGCTCGTATCCCTCCAATGCGCCCGGCGCCGCGCCGTCCACCAGAAAACGGATCACCGCACCGTTCGGATTGGCCTCGGTCGTGGTCAGAAGGACCGGCTGCTCGGCTGCATGCGGCTCGCGATCCGTGCCGTGCGGCAGGAACGCTTCGTCGCGGAAGGTCCATAGCCGCCCATCAAGCACATCGCGGCGCTCTTCGCTGCCCGTCTGGATTCCGACCCTCCACCCCCGCTCCAGGCTCTTCTCCACGAGCGGGGGCAACGCTTCCTCGAGGGTGGATTCGGTTAGATGGTAGAAAAGAACATCCACCCGGACTAACCCTCATAGTGATCGGCCACCAGGCGGTCGAGCAGGCGCACGCCGTAACCGGACGCCCAGGAACGGTTGATTTCCGACGATGGCGAGGCCATCGCCGTTCCCGCGACGTCGAGATGCGCCCAGGGCGTGTCTTCGACAAAGCGCTGCAGGAACTGGGCAGCGGTGATGGAACCGGCGTTGCGGCCGCCGGTGTTCTTCATGTCGGCGTTCTTGGTGTCGATGAGCTTGTCGTATTCAGGCCCCAGCGGCATGCGCCAGACCTTCTCTCCGGTGGCGTTTCCGGCCGCAGCCAGTTGCTCGGCTAGGGCGTCGTTGTTGGAAAAAAGGCCGGCATGGCTGTTGCCAAGCGCCACCAGTATGGCACCGGTCAGCGTCGCCAGATTGATCATGAATTGCGGCTTGTATTCCTGCTCGCAGTGCCACAACAGGTCGGCCAGCACCAGCCGCCCCTCGGCATCGGTGTTGATGATCTCAATGGTCTGGCCGGACATGGATGTCACGATGTCGCCCGGCCGCTGCGCGTTTCCGTCCGGCATGTTTTCCACCAG
>JAJUHJ010000140.1 GCA_029279965.1 Phyllobacteriaceae bacterium | reverse complement strand
TGCTTGCGAAAGGCCACGATGACCGCCTCTTCCTCAAGCGACAACACCGTCGAGCGCGTCTCTCTCGGCCCGGTCTGCTGGTCGGCCGATGAGGTGCGCTTCTTCCATTTGGCGACGGTCTTCTGGTTGATCCCGTAGCGCATGGCCAGCGTTCTCAAGCTCGCTTGACTATTCTGTATTAATCGACGGACCACCTATGTCGTCGTGGCGCTGCCGTGAAGAACCTGTCCCATAGCGCATCCTTCCATTCCTGGGAAAACAATGCACCATCAAAATATGGGATCAAACACTTTTAGTAGTCGACCGGTTTTCCAGTCGACTGGCGAACGTGCAACTCGGGTTTGATCAGTTCTTGTGTAGGATTCACCTCGGCGCCATTCAGACGGTCGAGCAGAACGCGCGCAGCGCGACGTCCCACCTCCCGCTGGCCATTCCAGACGGTGGTCAAAGCCGGAGTGGCGATGGCTGCCTCCTCAAGGTCGTCGTAGCCGGTCACGGAAATGTCGACGCCCGACGTCAGCCCCGCCCGGGCGATGCCGTTCATCAGGCCAATGGCAACGAGGTCGTTCCAGCATACCGCGGCCGTTGGCCTGTCCTTGAGCGCGAGAAAGGCCCCGGTCACCTCGAAGCCCGCCTGTTTCGTTCTCGGGCCGGGAAAGCGCCATTCCGGTCGCACGGCGAGCCCGGCCTTTTCCATGGCAACCACATAGCCTCGATAACGTTCGCGGCCGGTGGAAGTCTGATCCGTTCCGCCGATCATGGCAATGCGCTGGTGTCCGAGTGAAATCAAATGGTTGGTCGCAAGACCGATGCCATACGCATCATCGCCGCGAAACACCGGCACGTTTGCGCCATCCACGGTGCGCGCGATGAGAACCGCCGGCAAGCCGTTTTCTTCCGCCAGGCGGATATCCTCAGGCGGCGTGCCGATCGCCGGCGACATGATGAGGCCGTCAGCGCCGAGCTGGAGCAATGTGTCTATGAACGTGCGCTGCTTGTCGAGTTGATCGTAATGGTTCGACAGAAGGAACGTCTGGCGCGAGCGGTCGAGTTCGCTCTCGATGGATCTCAGGATTTCGGCAAAGAAGGGATTCATGATGTCGTGGACCACCACGCCCACAATGCCTGAGCGCGATGTCCTGAGGCTTGCCGCACGACGGTTGTAAATGTAGCCGATGGTGCGGGCATGCTCCTTGATGCGTTGGCGCGTGGCGTCGGCAACAAGAGGGCTGTCCCGCAGAGCAAGCGATACCGTTGCTGTAGACACGCCCAACGCATCGGCGATTGTCGACAGCTTGATCTTCTGGGCCAGCGTGCCCCTCCCTTTCAACAGTGATTGACAGACCTTAAACAGTTTAAGGGCTTATGCCACTGCCGCGGCCCAGGTCAAAGGCTTTTCTCTTGCAAAGGCGCTTGGCGAATGGGTGCGGAAGGGGACATGAGCCTTGAAGGGGCTGTGCCAAATTGTCCTGGGAAGTCTCGGCTCACGCATCCTCCCCGCCACCTTCGCTTTTCTCCTCCGCAGGAGATCGCTCTGGGCGGGAGAGATTGTCCTCGACACGTGCAAGCAGCTTCATGAGCATCTTCTGCTCTTTTTTGTCGAGGTCCTTGAGCGCCTGTTTTTCTGTTCTGCGCACAGACTTTTCAATCGCCCGGATGGCTTCAGCCCCGCTTTCTGTCAGATAGACGTGCGCGCGACGCGCATCGATATCCGACGCGCGTTTTTCCAGGAATCCTTGCGCAACAAGCCTGTTGATCGTCTTGGTTATCGTGGGTGGCCGGACGCCCAGTCTTTCGGCGAGTTGGCTCGGCGAAAGACCATTTTCCTGGTCAAGGGCAAGCATGATCTTGTCCTGCCCTGCGTACAGACCCTGGGCCAGCAATTTTTCTGCAAGAGCGGTGCGCGACCGCCGAGCCGCCGATTGCAAATGGCCGATGATCGAACCCTTTGGCATACTGGCCATGGCATTTCATCCCCGTCCTGAAGCTCAGTCTGTCCTGTAAGCTTCAGGCGATCAGATCTATGAAATAGTCCGGCAAGGGGTCTAGGCAACTGAGAGACGGATCTTGCCGGTATTGTACATACTGTCTCATATGATGCCGGCTAGTCGTTTCGGCTAGGGTAAGCTTAGCATATCATAGATGTGACAGGGAGACGCACTGTGGCCGACCGTGAGACCATCGCCATTCTGCCGCTTGGCGCAACGGAGCAGCATGGGCCGCATCTGTCGCCGGATACGGACTGGATTATCGCCGAGGCAGTTGCCGCGCGCGCTGCGCTGCGACTTGATGGCGACCTGTCAATCGAGGTGCTGCCCGTGGAGAAGCTCGGTTATTCGATCGAACATTCCGACGATCCCCGCACCAGGACCCTTACTTTTGAGGAAGCTGCCAATCGCTGGATCGGTATTGGGGAAAGCCTGTCGCGGGCCGGAAAGCGCAAGCTGATCATGCTCAATGCTCATGGTGGCAATTCGCCATTGATGACGATCGTCGCGACCGAACTTCGGCGGCGCTTCGCGATGTTGGCCGTTGCCACGAGCTGGACGCGCTTCGGAATGCCGCCGGGGCTGGTAAGCGAGGAGGAGCGGGCGCTCGGCATCCATGCCGGGTTCATCGAGACATCGATTATGCTGGCGCTCCGGCCGGAGCTGGTCAAAATGGAGGAGGCCCGCCGCTTTCCCTCGGCTCAAAAGGAGTTCCAGCGCGAGTTTACGCATCTGAGGGCTTACGGGCCGCATGCATTCGGCTGGATGATGCGCGATCTTTCGCCAGAGGGGGCTGTTGGCAATGCGGCGGCGGCGCGCGGCGAGGCGGGCGAACGCATCCTGGATCATGTCGTCACCGGCTTCTGTAATCTGGTTAGAGATGTGGCAAGGTTCGACCTTTCACGGCTGAAATAGCTCAAAATTGCAAGAACCGGCCCCGTGCAAAATGCGCTGCCGCATCTTATATGCTGCAAAGACTCCACCGCCCACGAGAAAATCCATGTCCGAACAGACTTCACAAATTCCGGTTACGGTGCTCACCGGCTATCTCGGTTCCGGCAAGACGACGCTTCTCAACCGCATCCTCTCGGAGGATCACGGCAAACGCTATGCCGTCATCGTCAATGAGTTCGGCGAGATCGGGATCGATAACGACCTGATCGTTGAATCGGACGAGGAAATCTATGAGATGAACAATGGCTGTGTCTGCTGCACCGTACGCGGCGACCTCGTTCGCGTGGTGGAGGGCCTGACGCGCAGACCCGACCGTTTCGATGCTATCATTGTCGAGACCACCGGGCTTGCCGATCCTGCCCCGGTGGCGCAGACCTTTTTCATGGACGACGATGTCCGCGCCAAAACGAAGCTGGATGCGGTCGTTGCCCTGGTCGACGCGAAGCACCTGCCGCTGAGACTGAACGACTCGCGGGAAGCGGTAGACCAGATCGCCTTTTCCGATGTCGTCGTGCTCAACAAGACCGATCTCGTCAGCGAAGAAGAACTGGCCGAGGTGGAGGCGGCGGTTCGCGCCGTCAATCCATCCGCCCGCATTCACAAGACGCAGCGTGCCGGTGTTCCGCTGGCAGAGGTTCTGGACCGTGGCGCCTTTGATCTTAAGCGTGCGCTCGACAACGATCCGCATTTCCTCGATCACGATCACCCGGATCACGTCTGCGGCCCCGATTGCGACCACGACCATGAGCACCACGATCATTCTCACGAACATCCCTCGCACATTCATGATCTCGGCGTCACCTCCGTTTCTCTCCGTGCCGGGGAGATGGACCCGAAGAAATTCTTTCCGTGGATTCAGCAGACGACGCAGACGGACGGGCCGAACATCCTCCGCCTGAAGGGCATCATCGCGTTCGCCGGAGACCGCCAGAGATATGTGGTTCAAGGTGTGCACATGATCGTCGAGGGCGATCACCAGCGCGACTGGAACGATGACGAGAAGCGGGAAAGCCGGCTGGTCTTCATAGGCCGTGAACTGGATGCCGAGAGGCTGAAGGAAGCGTTTGAGGCGTGCCGGGCCTGACCATGCCGACTGTCGCTCCGCTTGACCTTGAAAGTCACTGCATTGCCGCTTGCTGGCTCAAAGATGTCCCCCATTTCGCGCTGGCGGATGGCGTCGTCCATTCACTCGATAACGGCCACAAATGGGTGGAACTTCACGATGGGCTTCTCTGTGCCGATGCGAACCGCGACAAATCACATCTGCTGACGGGTGGCGAGGACGGCAGGGTGATGCTGCTTTCGCCGGGCGGCTCCAGCGAATGCCTCGCCGATATCGGGCGCAAATGGGTGACGAGCGTCGTTGGCGGACCGCAAGGCGCGGTGGCGTTCGCCAGCGGCCGTGTCGCCTATGCGCGCTTGAGCGACGGCACGATACGCGAATTGCAGCACACGCGCAGTGTTGAGGGGCTGGCCTTCGCGCCAAAAGGTATCCGGCTGGCCGTTGCTCGCTACAACGGCGCGACGCTCCATTTCCCGGCCACCGAAGGAAAGCCGACGGACCTTGAATGGGCGGGCGCGCATATCGGCGTCACCTTCTCGCCGGATGGCGCTTTCGTCGTGACCACCATGCAGGAAAATGCGCTTCACGGCTGGAAGCTGTCGGATGGCAAGCACATGCGGATGACGGGCTATCCGGCCAAGGTAAAAAGCTTCTCCTGGAGCGCCAAGGGAAAGTGGCTTGCCACCTCCGGCGCGACGGCGGCTATTGTGTGGCCCTTCCAGGGCAGGGACGGACCGATGGGCAAGGCGCCGCTGGAACTCGGCACGCGCGGCGATACCATGGTGACGCAGGTTTGCTGTCACCCGAGCGAGGACATTACGGCGATCGGTTATGCTGACGGCATGATTCTTGTCGGGCGCTTTTCAGATACAAAAGAAGTGCTTCTGCGTCGGCCGGGCAAGGGTTCGATCACCGCGATGGACTGGGATAGTGCAGGTCGCCGCCTTGCCTTCGGTTCCGAAGCGGGGGAATGCGGTGTGATCGACATTTCCGCCTGACTGCGGCTCAAAAAAGCGGGAACCTTTCGGCGTGATGGCCGCTTGAGCGGCTGGATGCCCGAAGGTTTGCAATGTCGTCACAGCCAGGCGCGGAAAAGAGCAGGACACTCAAGGCCGTGCGCGATGATGCGCGGGACTGCACGCGCTGCGATCTTTATCAGAACGCGACGCAAACCGTTTTCGGCGAGGGCGGGAGTGAAGCGCGCGTGGTCTTCGTTGGCGAGCAGCCGGGCGATAAGGAGGATATCGAGGGCAGACCGTTTGTCGGTCCGGCAGGGCGGCTCTTCGACAGTATTCTGGAAGAGGTTGGCATCGACCGGAAGAAAACCTATGTCACCAATGCAGTAAAGCATTTCAAATTCACGCCGCGCGGCAAGCGCCGCATTCATTCAAAGCCCAACGCAGGTGAGATCAGTGCCTGCCGCTGGTGGTTGGATCAGGAACTGACCCTGATCCGGCCAGCGCTGGCTGTGGCTCTCGGTGCAACGGCCGCCCGCGCCCTCATCGGCAAACCCGTTGCGGTGATGAAGTCGCGTGGCACGGTGGCGACAAGCGCTGAAGGCGTTCCGGTGTTGATCACGGTGCACCCTTCCTCGCTTCTGCGTATTCGCGATGATGTGGATCGGCGCCACGCGCGCGATCTCTTCGCCAAGGACATGCGCAAGGTAAAAAGCATGATGAAAGGCTGACTGAGGGCCGATCCAGAGCGCGTGATCGCAAGCCGGTTCAGCTTATCAGCACCGCCCGCAGATCGTTCACATTCGTCCCCGTTGGCCCGGGTGCGAACAAGTCCCCCAGTACATCGAAGGCGGCCCAGGCATCGTGCCTGGCCAGAAGCGCCTTTGGATCATGCCCCGTCCTGCGCAGGCGCGTCACGGTTGCGTGATCGGCAAATGCGCCGGCATTATCCTCGGATCCGTCGATGCCATCTGTATCGGCGGCAAAGGCACTGATACCCTCAACACCTTCGATGCCGAGCGCAAACGCCAGCAAAAACTCCGTATTGCGCCCGCCGCGTCCGCCCTTCTCACGTATGGTAACGGTTGTCTCACCACCTGAAAGCATCACGACAGGCTTGCGGAACGGACGGTTGCGCACCGCAACCTCACGGGCGATTGCCGCATGCACCGCTCCCACCTCGCGGGCTTCTCCCTCTATGGCGTCGGAAAGGATAACCGCCGCGATCCCGCGTCTTTCGGCCTCAGCGGCCGCAGCCTCAAGCGAACGCGCGGCTGAAGCAACGATGTGGACCTCGTTACGGGCAAAACGCGGATCGTCTGGCCTGGGTGCGTCTGCTTCACACGATTGCAGGTGCCGGAAGACGGCCTCGGGCAGTTGCAACCCATATGTCTCGATCACCGTGAGCGCGTCGCCGCGCGTGGTGGCATCCGGCACCGTAGGGCCGGAGGAGACAAGTGCCGGATCGTCGCCGGGTATGTCGGAAATGACGAGGGAGACGACACGTGCTGGATGTGCCGCAGCCGCGAGCCGGCCCCCCTTTATGGCGGAAACGTGCTTGCGCACGGTGTTCATTGCCGAAATCGGTGCGCCAGAGGCAAGCAAAGCCTCGTTGACGGCGATTTCATCATTGAGCGTCAGGCCCGGGGGCGGGGCTGGCAGCAGCGCCGAGCCGCCACCGCAGACAAGCGCCACCACGAGATCGTCTTCCGTCAGCCCGTCCACGAGAGCCATCAGACGGCGCGCACCCTGAAGTCCCGCGGCATCGGGCACCGGGTGCGCCGCCTCGATCACCTCAATCCGGTTCGTCGCTGCGCCATACCCGTAGCGTGTGACCACCGCGCCTTCCAGCGGACCTTCCCAGGCTGTCTCTAAGACACGGGCCATCTGCGCGGCACCCTTGCCCGCCCCAACGACAATCGTGCGACCTTTCGGGCGAGCGGGCAACAGGCTCGGCACTACGGTTTCTGGATCGGCGGCGGACACAGCGGCGCGGAAAAGATCCTCGAACAGCAGTTTCGGGTCGAGCGTTCCGCGCAACGTGTCCTCCCTCATCACCGGCCGCGCCGCATGTGCCGACGCCGTATGATTAAGTCCGGTCGTAGAACGCTCTACAGCATCGGCGCGGGTTTCAAAAGGTAGAGACGCTTTCTATTCGTGAGTGCGCGCCTCATTGCCCATCCGGTAGGATAGGCACCGAGCCTGGAACTGAAAATCAACTGGTCGTAGCTGCATCAGTACTAGGTGTTCAGTCCCGGCATTTAATGGATTGGATCGAGGATGACACGATCCGGTTGTGAAGTCCAGCATTTGCAGATGTATTCGTAAGGGGTGTGCCCGTTCAGCGTCTTGAGCCGTCGCCCGAAGTTGTAGGCGTCGATAAAGTCCTGGAGGTGCCGACTGAGCTGGTCGTGGCAGCCGTAGTGGAAGCGGACGGTTGCCTCCTTGATCGTGCGGTTCATCCGCTCGACCTGACCATTGGTCCATGGATGGTTTGGTTTTGTCAGCCGGTGCTCGATGCCGTTCTCGAAGCAAACGCGGTCGAACATATGAACGCGCAACCTTGCAGTTGGGCCATTCCGACGAGACGGTAGATCGCAGAACTGGGTGCCATTGTCGGTGAGCACAGTGTGGATCTCTTAGGGCACCGCCTCGACCAGAGCTCTGAGAAAGGCAGCGGCGGTATGGACCGTTGCGCTTTCTTCAAGTCGGGCAAAGGTGAACTTTGAGGTTCGATCAATGGCAACGAAGAGCTGGAGCTTGCCCTCGGCTGTCTGCACCTGGGCAATGTCGATGTGGAAATAGCCGATCGGGTAGCGCTTGAACTTCTTCTTGCCTGGCTTGTCGCCTTCGATCTCGGGCAGGCGGGAAATGCCGTGAAATTGCAGGCAGCGATGGAGCGAGGA
>JAJUHJ010000139.1 GCA_029279965.1 Phyllobacteriaceae bacterium | reverse complement strand
TGTTCTTTGGACCGGCGAGGGAGAGTGAGCTTCGTGCTTCTCCCGCGGCGATCGGTGCCCCGTTGCGGTACGCACCGCCGCCCGAAGAGGCGCTGAAGAACTCCCCGCTTGCGGGGCAGTCAAGAACGCCGGCAAGTGCCTTCCCGTTTTCGACGATGGCAACGCTCACGCACCAAGTCTTGCGTCCGTCGATGAAGGCGCGGGTGCCGTCGATGGGGTCGACCACGAACGTCCGGGGCGCGGCGAGGCGCTCCTTGTTGTCGGCAATCTCCTCCGAAAGCCATCCGTAATCCGGACGCGCTGCGAGGAGTTTCTCACGCAGGAAAACGTCCACCTCAATGTCGGCCTGGCTTACCGGCGAATTGCCTTCTTTCCACCAGACCTCGGGGTCCCGCCGGAAATGGCGCATGGCAATCTCGCCAGCTTCCCGAGCGGCCTGCTCGATGAGCAGGAATTCTTCCTGTACGCTGGGGCTGTCACTCACCGGCTACGGTCATCCCTTCAATGAGCAAGGTAGGCGCGGCGGTGCCGTAATTCCGGTCGAGGTCGCTGGCTGGCGTCATATGCAGGAACATATCCTTCATGTTGGAAGCAATCGTGATCTCCGAGACGGGATAGGCGATCGCGCCATTCTCGATCCAAAACCCGGATGCGCCGCGGCTGTACTCACCAGTGACGAAGTTGACACCCTGACCGAACACCTCGGTGACATAGAAGCCGCTCTTAATCCCGCCGATAAGATCTTCAGGATCGGTAGCGCCCGCCTCTATCGCGAAATTTGTGGAGGAGGGGTTGACGGAAGAGGAGGCGCGCACCCCCCGTCCATTGGTTTCAAGCCCCAGCTCACGCGCCACCGAGGTGGACAGGAGCCAGTGCTTCAGAATGCCGTCATCAACGGGCACGAGCGGATTCCCCGCCACACCTTCGCCATCGAACGGACGCGAAGCCTGCCCGCGCTTGCGGAAAGGATCGTCCGTGACCTTGACGCCTGCCGCGGCGACCTGTTTTCCCATCATATCGCGAAGAAAGCTCGTTTTGCGCGCTACCGATGCCCCGTTTATGGCGGCGGCGATGTGCCCGGCGATGCCGCGCGCCACGCGCGGATCGTAGACAACCGGAAAGACGCCCGTCTTCACGCGCCGGGGATTGAGCCGCTTCACCGCCCGCTCGCCCGCTGAACGGCCGATTTGTTCCGGTGAATCGAGATCGGCGAAATGCAGACGGGATGAAAAATCGTAATCCCGCTCCATCTTCGTGCCCTCGCCCGCGATGACGCTGACCGAACGCGAGTAACGTGTCAGCGCATATTGGCCGACAAAGCCGTGCGACGTGGCAAGCACGAGCCCGCCCGAGCCGACACTGGCCCGCGCGCCCGAAGAATTTGTGACGCCCGACACGGCGAGCGCTGCCTCCTCCGCCGCCAGCGCGTCCTGCTTCAACCGGTCGGCTGGGACTTCGGTGGAATCAACCAGATCGAGATCGGCAATGTTGCGGGCCAGGCAGTCGGGGTCCGCAAGGCCCTGATAGGGATCTTCGGGAGAGACCTTCGCCATCGCAACGGCGCGTTCGGCGAGCGTTGTCGGGTCGGAGCCGGTGGTCGCCGAAACACTTGCCACCCGCCGGCCGACGAAAACGCGCAGGGACATATCGTCACTTTCGGCTGATTCAGTCCCTTCCACCTTGCCCAACCGTACCGAAACGCTGCTGGAACGCGAACGCACCACAACCGCATCGGCAGCATCCGCGCCAGCACGCTTTGCTGCGTCCACCAGACTTGCGACCCGGTCTAAGAGGCTCTTGTCGTCTTGAGGTGTGTTCATGCTGGGCCTGTCATCGCTTTATCGTTGGGATGGACACTTGGGTTGTCCAATGGTGGAAGATCGAGTCGGCAAGGCATATTACGTAGGTCACCATCCAGATCGGCACAATGGCCCGATCCGGTGCCGGCAGGTGGTGAAGAGGACCGCAATGTCAGGCAGCATATCGTTTCACGATGGCTTCCACGGCCCTTTTCAGTTCGTCCTTGATGGTGGCGGTCTCCTCCATGATGGAATCCATCTTCAGGAAGTCGAGAACGCGGAAACCGGAAATCGACGGTCGCAGCAGGATATCCGGCTTTTTCTTCTCCAGTTTCATGGCGATAATGGACTGCATCATGAGTTGCGTGGCACCAAACATCATCTCAACAGTGGTCGGAGCCTTGGGGGAGCGTATGGTGGGCACGCCCACCACGTCGACGGCAATGAGAATGTCGGCGGTTCCTTCCAGAATGTCGAAGGGAACGGGATTGTAGATGCCGCCGTCAATCAGCGTCATGCCGCCACGAACCACGGGGCGAAAGATTGACGGCAGGGCGGCCGATGCCGCGATCGCGGAATGCAAATCGCCGCTGTCGAAGACAGCGAGCCGGTGTCCGTAATAGTCTGTCGCAGTGATACGCAGTGGGATGGAAAGTTCTTCGAACGTGTCCGGTATCTGCGCGGGCAGGAATGCCTTCACGATACGCTCGGCGCTGAACTGGCCGAGTCTTGCTCCGCCTTCCATCATCTCCGAGAGCCTTGCCGGACGGGCCCGCCAGATGCGGGTTGCGACCTCCGCCCGGCTGGCCAGCACCGTCTTTGCATAGGCGTGAATTTCCGTGCCCCGCATCCCGGCCGCCATCCCGGCACCGATAATCGCGCCGATGGACGACCCGGAGATCGCCGCCGGCCTTATTCCAAGTTCGTCCAGCGCCTCGATGACATGAATGTGGGCGAGGCCGCGCGCGCCACCACCGCCGAACGCGACAGCGAAACTCGGCCCGGCATTGCCAGTACCGCGGGTTGTTTTGCCGTTCTGATCCGTGCTCATCACTTTTCCTTCAGCCCTGGAGCGTAGCATTCATGCGGAAGAACAAGGAGCGTGCCGCCGCGCGGCGTGCGTGCGCCGACAGCTCAACCGAGCCCGCAAAAGGCGAGGGTCGTGCCCGAATGGCTGCGCAACTCATGCAGGACGATACCTTCCGGCGGCTGAAAAGGCGAGGCGGCGGCTTCCTCGACCACGATGAGCGCATCTTCTGCCAGCCATCCGCCCGAAAGCGCAGCCGAGATCGCCTTTTCACCCAGCCCGCGACCATAAGGAGGATCGGCAAACACCAGTTGAAAGGGCTGCATGGTCCCGACAGCGCCGAGATGAGCAGCATCGCGGCGGAAGATTTTGGTGCGACCTGCAAGACCGAGGCTTTCGACGTTACGACGCACCAAAGCCCGGGCTGCGGCCGCTTGTTCCACAAAAAGGCAGAAAGCCGCGCCGCGCGACATCGCTTCTAGGCCCACAGCGCCGCTGCCGGCGAACAGATCAAGCACGCGCGCGCCCTCCAGCGAACCGGCATAGGCGTGCTCCAGCACGTTGAACAGGGATTCGCGCGCACGATCCGATGTGGGTCGGATGGCGTCCGAATGCGGAGCCGAGAGCCGCCTGCCGCTGAAATCACCGCCGACAATGCGCATGGCCAGACCTATGGCTTGTTTCGGCCATTGTTGCCGGAGCGTGGTCTCCGGCCCCCGGAAGGACCACTCCTCTTTTGCGGAGGTTTCGCATCCTTTCTACGGCCTTCGCTCTTACGGTCAGCGCCTGATCGCTGCTGCGGCTTGGGTTCTTCCACCTCTTCGCGCTTTCGCCCGACCGGTCGCGCGCCAGGTGCCATCCAGACATTGGAAGCGCGCGAGCGGCGCTCGATTGGCGGACGCTTCGGCTTTTTGTCTTCCCCGGTTCGGTTTGCAGCCTCGTCACCCGTCCTGCCGGCGCGGACACCCTTGCGGCCATGCTCTGGCCGTTTGGTGTGCAGCCGATCCCGCATTTCCTCGCGCCTGTCCGCTTCGCTCTTCCTGCGGCCCGTCTTCGGCCCGCGTGCCGCTGTGCCAGCGGTGGACCGTTGCGGCACTTCGGCAGGCTTGGCTTTGTTGGCGAAGGGACGGGTAACCGGCGCATCAAAATTCGCGCCTGCCGCTTCGACGAGGCGGTCACCCAACTGGTCGCGCAAGGTGCGGCCTTTGATCTCCTGCACCGCACCCTCGGGCACATCGCCAAGCTGGAATGGCCCGTAAGAGATGCGGATGAGGCGTGTCACGTCAAGCCCAAGCGCCCCAAGCACGTTTCTCACCTCGCGGTTCTTTCCCTCGCGCAGACCCAGCGTCAGCCACGCGTTGGAGCCCTGCTGGCGATCCATCGTGGCGCTGATTGCGCCGTAGTAGACGCCATCCACCGCGATCCCCTTTTCCAGATCAGCCAGCGCCAGCGGATCGACCTTGCCGTGAACGCGCACACGATAGCGCCGCAGCCAGCCAGTGGAGGGCAGTTCGAGAATGCGGGCAAGCCCGCCATCATTGGTAAGCAGCAAAAGCCCTTCTGTGGTGATATCCAGCCGACCCACGCTGATGAGCCGGGGCAGACCCGGCGGCAGTACGTCAAAGATCGTTTTGCGCCCTTCCGGATCGCGTGTGGTCGTCACCACGCCGGCAGGCTTGTGGAACAGAAAAAGCCGCGTGCGCTCGATAGTGGGAAGCGGCTCCCCGTCCACCTCGATCCGATCCGAAGCACGCACGTTGAATGCGGGGGTTTGCAACAACCGCCCGTTCACCCGGACCCGCCCTGCGGCGATCATCGCCTCTGCATCCCGCCGCGACGCCACGCCCGCGCGCGCAAGACGCTTGGCAATCCGCTCGCCGTCGGCAGCTTTTGCTTCTGTTTCATCGGCCCGGCCAATCCTCGGCTGACCGGCCTTCGCCTTCGACCAGGTCCTGTCCTTTACGCGCGGCGAAACCTTCGCGCGCGCTGGATTGCCCTTTCTGTCTTTCATGATGGCCCCTGCCTCTCAATGCGGCACGACCGTCTCGGCCGCGTATTACATGCTATCTTTTTGGAATCGACGCATCATGCCTTCCCAAAAACCGATTTCGGTTGTGGGGTCGATGCGATAGGTATCAACTCATTCAACGGCTTGCGAGCAAAAAGAATTGACTGGAACGCACGGCACCTATGCAAGCTTCATGGACATTGCTCTCGGCGAGGCGCGGCTGGCCGCCGCGCGCGGGGAAGTGCCCGTGGGCGCGGTGCTGGTGCGAGACGGCGAAATCCTCGCGCAGACAGGAAACCGCACACGCGAATTGAACGACCCCACCGCCCATGCAGAATTGCTCGCCATACGCCGGGCATGCCAGGCGGCTGCTTCCGAGCGGCTGACAGGAGCCGATCTCTACGTCACGTTGGAGCCATGCGCCATGTGCGCTGGTGCCATATCGTTCGCTCGCATCCGCCGCCTCTATTTCGGCGCGAGCGACGTCAAGGGCGGGGGCGTGTTGCATGGCGGGCGGTTCTTTGGCCAGCCGACCTGTCATCACGCACCCGAAATCTATAGCGGAATCGGCGAACGCGAAGCCGAGACACTCCTCAAGACGTTTTTCGCGGCACGGCGGCCCGCAGCGGATGAGGATGATTGAACATCAGCGCGCCGCACATGCGTGTGGAGCACGCTCAATCTCCTGGTTTCCGTAACGCCCACCTCAGATGACGACGCCTGACGACACCGGGTCTAATTCAGCCACGGGATCAGCTTGCGCAGGCCGCCACCTTCACCCGAGGCCGCCTTTGCCTCGCGTTCCTTCTTCCACTCCGGCGTGCCGGGATCGCCCGCCGGTGCGCTTGCAGCGGGTTGGCGGTACTGCGTGGGCGGATCGCTGAGATAGCGCCGCGTCGTCGGGCTGCCCTGGTTTGCCATTTGCTTGCGCCGTTGAATTTCTTCGCGTTGCTGGCGCGTGCTGCCACCCAGGACCGCCGGTGTCTGCTCCTGCCGCTGCGACTGCCATTGCGTAGGCACATCGCGAATAACGTTCGGCCGATAGGAAATGTCGTCCTGGTTCGCCGTCGCCTCGGCGCGAATACGCGCGAGGCGTTCTTCGGGCGACTCGGGCCACTGCGGGTTCGCGGAGGAAGACAGATCTTCCTGCGGAGACGGCAGAACCTCCGTCGAGGGCGGTAGCACCAGCCCGGGGCGCGGGCGGTAGTCGATCTGCGGCTGTCTCTTGGGCGTCAGCGACAGGACACCCGTCAGGTCCTCGACGAGCTGCTGCTCAGCCGTCGTTCCCGTACCGTAGGTCGTGCCGCCGCAGCCGGTTAGTGCAACAAGCGATGCCGCCACCGCCATTTTCGCTATCATGCCCCGCCGTCCGCGAAGACGCGCGCCGTCTTTTATGTTCAACGCAAATTCTCCTCGGCGCCGATCCTGCCCCATTCTCCCGCCGGAATCCGACGAGATAATGGCACCCAACAGTGCGCCTTTTACCGAACCTTAAGGGTCGAAGCAACGGCCGAAGATTCGACGCTAGATACGCCCCAGCGCCTTCAGTTCGCGCAACGCCTCCGCATCCCGCGCCGAAACGTCCGGAAACTGCGGATCCGAACCCACGTCATCGGTATAGCGCCAGGAGCGTGCGCATTTGCGCCCTTCTGCGCGCCGGAAAACGACCGCGACACCCTCCACATCCTCGAGCCTGAAGGCTTCGGCCGGGGGGTTGCCATCTCGGATTTCGATGCCGCTGGTGATGCAGATCTCTGCCAGATCCACGTCGCCGGTCGCCTGCCGCAATGCCGGATCGGTGATGTACACCACCGGCGCGGCCTCAAGCGAGGAGCCGATCGTCTTTTCCCGGCGCTCGATTTCCAGCGCACCGGTGACGACGCGGCGCACCTGCCGCACCTTGCGCCATTTTTCCGCCAACGCCTCGTCCCGCCACGCGCTCGGCACCTCCCGGAACTGAACGAGATGCACCGAGTCTGCCTTTGGATGGCGCTCCAACCACGCCTCCTCCATCGTGAAAGGCAGCATCGGCGCCATCCACGTCACCAGGCAGTCGAAGAGCTGGCGCACCACCTGGATCGCAGCTTTGCGGCGCAGGCTCGACGGCGGATCACAATAAAGCGTGTCCTTGCGCACATCGAAATAGAAGGCCGAAAGCTCCACCACCATGAAATCCAGGGTCGTACGCATGATGCGTTTGAAATCGAAATTGTCGTAGCCCTTGCGCACGATTTGATCGAGTTCGACAAGCCGATGCAGCATCAGCCGCTCAAGCTCCGGCATCTTGGTGAGCGGAACGTCCTCACCTTCATCATGCGCCAGCGTGCCCAGCATCCAGCGAACCGTGTTCCTGAGTTTGCGATACGCATCGATATTGGTCTGCAGAACGTTCTGGCCGAGGCGCTGATCCTCCCAATAATCAGTGGTCACCACCCACAATCGCAGAATATCGGCACCAGATTTTGCCATCACATCCTGGGGCACCACCGTGTTGCCCAAAGACTTGGACATCTTGCGGCCTTCTTCATCCATGGTGAAGCCATGGGTGATGACCGTGTCATAGGGGGCACGGCCGCGCGTGCCGCAGCTTTCCAGTAGCGAAGAATGGAACCAGCCGCGATGCTGGTCAGACCCTTCGAGATAGACATCCGCAGGCCATTTCAGGTCCGGCCGGTCCTCCAGCGTAAAGGCATGAGTGGAACCGGAATCAAACCAGACATCGAGAATGTCACGCACCTGACGCCAGTCGTCCTTGTCCTTGCGGCCCTCCAGGAAACGATCCTTCGCACCTTCGGCAAACCATGCATCCGCGCCTTCCTTCTCGAAGGCTTCGAGGATGCGCGCATTCACCGCCTCGTCATTGAGGATTTCGCCATCTTCATTGACGAAGACACAGATCGGCACGCCCCAGGCTCGCTGGCGCGAAAGCACCCAGTCCGGCCGCTCCTCGATCATGGAGCGCAGGCGCGTCTGGCCGGCGGCAGGCACGAAGCGGGTCTCATCAATGGCGTTCAGAGCACGACTGCGCAACGTGTCAATTTTCTCGCTCACGGCAGCCGCCTCCGCGGGGGCGGGCGAAACGTCTCCGGACGCTCGGCCTTCGCGCGGAAGGCCGTACCCGCCGAGGTCCTTGT
>JAJUHJ010000138.1 GCA_029279965.1 Phyllobacteriaceae bacterium | reverse complement strand
GGACCATGGGAGTAGAGTCCTGCCGGGCGGTGTGCAGGCCGATGGCAGCGTGCATCGCTCCCGGTCCGCGGCTGACGATGCAAACTCCCGGTAAACCGCGGATCTTGGCATCGGCTTCCGCCATGTGTGACGCGTTCGCTTCATGCCGGCAGGGCACAAACCGAACGCCAGCGCCGGGAATGAGGAGGGCATTGAAGAACGGCAGAGCGCTTTCGCCGGGCACACCGAAGACCGTATCCACACCGTGGATGCGCAATGCCGAAACAAGAATTTCTCCCCCGTTCCGCGATCCGGTTTCCCGCTCAGACACGACTTCACCCTTGCCGTTCAGATCCATGTGTTGCCCGCTTCATGCCGCGGGGCAGGTCCTGTGCAATACGCCGGGCAGGCTGTCCAGACACCAGCCACAAGACCATAATCGGAATTGTTCAGGCGCGACAACCTCGCCTCCGTCATCGGAGATCGGGATACAGCCGCCAGAGCCAAACACCTCGTGCCCGCAAACCGCCGCACCGGGCGACGATTACAATGAAAGCATCGCCGACACTTGATGTGACTTGGCGGGGGGCCGGCGTTGATGACGGCCCGTCCGGCCTGCCCCCGATCAGGCCCCTATTCATCGGCTTTTCTTACCTGCGTCTAGTAGGACGCACAGAAGGAAGCTCTAGCGAATGAACTGATCGACGAAATCCCTGCCCAATCCTACCTTTTCGTAGTGGTTGCGGCACATTTCGATCTTGGTGAAGACGTCCTCATAGCCCTCATGCTTCCCCCAGGGATCGACGTAGTACATGATCCCATTGACCTGGAAGAGGGTGATCATCTCCTCGACATCTTCAGGCACGACCAGCGTGTGCGTTTCTCCCGGCGGCTCGTAGACATAGCCGCCTTCCTCCGCCACCCAGTCATGCTCCAGATAGTGCCACCGGCCCTTGATCACATAACCATGTACCGGGTTCGGATGCCTGTGCCTGGCCAGCACGCCTGCCCTGCGCACCTTCAGCAGGTTCACCCAATATCCCTGAGAGGTATTCAAGCAGAGCGGGCGAAACCAGACCTGCTCGGCCTGGGGAACCCAGACGCGGTCGTCCTGCGGGATTGCCTGGGGCACCACGATATCCGATCCCGCTTCCGGCGGCATCGGCAATTGATAGGGCATCTTCCTCTGATCGTCCGTTTGGGGCATTTGCCTTCCTCCAAGCTGAATGCTGTCTTGGCCGACAGGCCGCTCCAGTCAATCCCAGTCCGGCCCGTCGGCAGGAGCTATGATGCGCTCCGCGCGATCGAGGCCGGCGATCTCATCCATGTCGGCCTGTGTCAGCGTCAGATCAGCGGCTTTGAAATTCGAGAGCAGCCGATCCCGATTGGCCGATGCGGGAATGACGACAATGTCCCTCTGCAAAAGCCAGGCCAGCGCAACCTGCGAAGCCGCAGCGCCTCTCTTCTCGCCGATCCGCTGCAACACCGGATCGTCGGCGACCTTGCCTTTGGCAAGCGGCACATAAGCGGTCGGAACGATGCCCATCGACTGACAATAGTCCACCAGCTTCCTGTTCTGCAGGAATGGATGGATTTCCACCTGATTGTTGCTGATCTGACCGGGTCCGAGAATATCCTGCGCTCGCTTGAGATGGGCGATCGTGAAGTTGGAAACGCCGATCAGGCGGGTGAGACCTTCCTGTCTCGCTTTTGCGAGATCTTCTACATAGCTCTCGAAAGGGACGACATCACCGGGGGAGGGCCAATGGATGAGGGTAAGATCGATCTGCTCGACACCGAGGACATCCCGGCTCTTGCGAAGGCTCGGCAGAAAGGTTTCGCGTCCCAGGTTACCGGTGGCAACCTTCGTGGTCACGAAAATCTCTGATCGCTCGATGCCGCATCGGCGCATCGCCTCGCCCACCACTTCCTCGGTGCCGTAGCTTTGGGCCGTATCGAGGTGTCGGTATCCGATTTCGAGACCAGCCAGAATCGCCTTCAGCCCTTCCGGGCCGGTTCTCCCGTAGGTGCCCAGGCCCATCGGCGGAATTGGCAGATGCATTGCTGTGTCTCCTATAGTTCAATCAGCCCTTTGTGGCGCCGGCCGTCAGGCCGCCGACAAAAAGACGCTGCATGGCGAGAAAGAGGATCGCAATGGGGACGGTCATGATGACGGATGCTGCCATCACGGCTCCCCAGTCGGTGTGAAACTCGGTGGTGAACTCAGCCAGCCCTATCGGCAATGTCTTCGTGGAAGAGTCCATCGCAAAGCAGAGAGCGAAGATAAACTCGTTCCAGGTGGTCACGAAGGCATAGACGACCACCGCGACAACGCCGGGCAGCGACAAGGGCAGCGTGATGCGTAGCAACACCCCCAGGCGGGACGCACCGTCCACGATCGCGGCTTCCTCCAGCTCCACGGGGATACCCTTGAAGTAGCTGATCAGCATGAAGACGCTGAGGGGAAGGGTGAGGATCAGATACGCAAGGATCAGCCCCAGATAGGTGTTCAGCAGGCCGAGATAATTCAGCACCACATAGAGTGGCACGATGATGGCCGCCGTCGGCAGTAACTGCCCGACGATGATCAGGGAAATCGACAGCGACTTGCCCCTGAAGCGGAATCTGGCAAAACCGTAGGACGCCAGGATGGCCAGAACCAGCGCTATTGCCGTCGAGCCTGCCGAGATGACGAGACTGTTCAGGAAATAGCGCGGCACATTCGATTCCAGAAGGACGTTCAGGTAGTTGGACCAGGTGGCTGTCTCCGGAATCCAGGTCGGCGGCACCGTGTATAGCTCGTTCAATCGCTTGAACGAGGAGACCAGCATCCACAGGAAAGGAAACATGCTCACGGCGATCAGAAGGGCCACCATGAGATAGACCACCGAAAGCGAACGAGATCGTGCCGTCATCTCTCAATCCTTCTCGGCGTAAATGCGAATATAAAGCGTCATGAGCAGCGCCGTCGCGCCAAAGAACATGACGGACAATGCCGCAGCCTCATTGAACCTGAAGAATTCGAAGGCATGCCGGAAGATCTGGATCGGCGTGATGAGCGAGCGGTTCGCCGGGCCGCCCTTCGTCATGGCGTAGATGATCGTAATCGCGTTGAGACCCCAGATCGCCAGAAGCAGGGTTATGGACATTAGGACCGGGCGCAGATGCGGCAGGGTGACGTACAGGATTTCGTGGTGCTTTCGCGCACCGTCGATCCGCGCCGCCTCGTAAAGATCGTTCGGAATGGCCTGGAGGCCAGCAAGGACCATGATGGCCACAAAGGGAAACATCTTCCAGACGTTGACGGTGATCAGAGCAGGCAGAACCGTATCAGGATTCGTCAGCCAGCCGACGGGCTGATCGATGACATGGGCACTCTGGGCCATATAATTGATGATGCCGAACTCGGTGTGGAACATCCAGGCCCATGTCGTTGCAGCGACAATGCCGGGGATAACCCAAGGGACGACGATCAGCGCCCTGACCGCACCACGCCCCCAGAACTCATTATTGAGCAGGATGCCCACCGCGGTACCGATGAGCACCTGGAAAATTATGGAGAAGCCCACATAGATCAGCGTGTTCCAGAAAGCGCGAGCGGTCAGGCGCGCATCAATCATCGATCGGAAATTCTCCAGCCCCACGTAATTGCCCGCGGGGTCCGTGACGCTGAGAACGACGGTGTAGACGATCGGATAGAAGACGAGCATCGCCAGCACGAAGAGCGCCGGCAACACGAACATGATGCCCTGAAAGCGTTTCGGAATGCGCATTGACAAGGGTCTCCAGGTCGCTGCTCCGCCCGCCGGTGGACGAGCGGAGCAACGCGTCGGTTACTGCCCCAGAAGCGGCTCGATTTCAGCGGCTGCCTCTGTCATCGCTTCCTCGGCGGACATGCTGCCGAGAAGAGCTTCCTGGACATAATCGAAGTAGATCTGAGTGATCTGCACCCAATTGGCCGAAGGCGGCTGCTGGCGCGCATATTTCAGCATCTCACGGAACGAACCAAGCTCGGGATCCTGAAAGCGCTCAAGTTCCATCGCCGACTCCCGTGCCGGGAACGTATCGGTGTAGTAACCCATGTTTTCCGGCTCGGCGAGAAAGGCCAGGAACGTAGCCGCATCTTCCTTGTTCGGAGCAGCTTCCGGAATGACGAAGTTCCACCCGCCGAGAATGGCCGCGCGTTCCTTGCCTTCCGGGTGGGGCAGCAATGCCGTTCCCACTTCGAGATCCGGGTTTTCCTGATGGATTGAAGCGAGGTCGAACTGGCCCGACTGGTATTGCGCGATGGTGCCGGCAATAAACAGCCGGCGAAGGGCGGTTCCGTCATTCTCCAGGGTGGAGGGCGGCGCCACGCCATGCTCCGTCAGCATGCTTGTATAGAAATCGACCGCTTCGATGCTTTCGGGGCTGTCGAGGCCGACCTCGGAAAGGTCCGTGGAAATGATGTTCCCGCCATTCATCCAGATAAAGGGAAGCGAACGGAAAATCGTGTTCGAGACCTCACCCCCGCCGGCAATGCCGAACCCATATTGCTCTACACCGCTCTCGGTGGTCCGGGTCAGCGCCTTCGACGCTTCGACGAATTCAGCCCAGGTTTCCGGCGGGCTATCCGGATCGAGTCCGGCCTCCCGATAAGCGGCCTTGTTGTAGATCAGCGCGTGGGCCTCGGCGCGGAACGGAAGCCCGTACAGCGTGTCCTCATAGGTCGCCGTTTCAAGCGCGGCGGGCAGGAAGTCGTCCAGAGGGATGTTCTTTTCGGCCAGCACCTCTTCGAGGGGGAGAAGCCCGCCGGTTGCCGCAAACGGAATGTTCCAGCCGTTTGCAACGTCGATGAGGTCCGGCGTGTTGCCCGAGCGCAAGGCAACCAGAATCCGGTTCTGCAGACCATTGGTCACGACCGGCTCCATGTTGACCTGGATGTCCGGGTGAGCCTCTTCGAAGCGCCGGACGAGTTCGGCCGCGCGCTCCTCGCCAAATTCGGGCGCCCACCAGGTAATCTCTCCGGAAAGAGCGGGCGTCGCCACCGCGCCGAGCGGCAGCGCGGCCATAAGAGCCAATGTTGATAGTCGTCGCATTCTCAACTTCCTCCCTGATGGGTCGATGTGGAAATCAGCGCCCTACCGCCGTCTGATGGGTCGGCTTTTCGAGGCGCCAAGCGCTGCTGCATTGGACACCAGTGCTTTCATGTAGCCCACGGCGTGGGCATTGCCGGCGAACCAGGGTGCCGGGCAACTCAGTTCGGGAACGTGATCGGGGACGAGCACGCCCTCATATTCTTCCTCGTGCAGAATGCGGACGATCTCGGCCATGTCGATGTCACCATCATCGACGAAGGCTTCCTCATAATGAGGAATTTGGCCTTTCACGTTGCGGAAATGGACATATGCAATTCGCCCCGCCCGCGCGAAGTGGCGTGTCGTCTCGTAAATGTCTCCGTCGGGCATCTCCTGCAGAGAGCCGACGCAGAATTCCAGAGCGTTGGACGGGCTGTCGACGAGTGACAGAAGTCTGTCATATTTCGCGTGCGTGTTCACAAGACGCGGCGTCCCGCGCAGGCTCCAGGCCGGCGGATCGTCGGGATGTGCGGCAAGCCGCACCCCTGCTTCCTCCGCCACAGGCACCAATTCCTTGAGAAACCATTCAAGCCGCTGCCAGAGCTCGTCTTCCGTGACGGCGATCTGCGTCGCACCCGGCCTCTCAGGACGGTAACGCATGTTCCAGACCACGCCGTCGGGCATCGGTGCCGCGTGATCGAAAGCGGACATGTCAAAGGTTGCCGTAACAGCTCCTCCGCGCGCCACGGGCCGGCGAATCCAGCCCCAGACGCCGGCCAGCGAAAAATTGTATCCTATGCATGGAATACCGACACGGCCCACATCCCGCACGAGCCGCTTCAACCCGTCCATCTGGCGCGACCGCTCAGGGCCATTCAGAAGAATGTCGGACCAAAACGCAGGAGAGAAGTTCTCGATCGCCGCGACGCGCAGACCCTCCGTCTTGAGCATTTCGACGACCGCGGAGATGTCTTCATAGGTCCAAAGGCGCTCGCCGCTGCAATCAGCAAGCGGCGGCCCCACTTCGCCGCGAAGATAAGGTCCGTTATCAGCCCCACGGCCATACTGGGCAAGGTGGATCACGACGTCCGTAGCGCCCAGTTGGGCAGCGAAGCGCGCGCCGCTCGGGCTAAGCAGATCGCCGAAAAGCGAGAGGCCCACCCTCACAGCACGTTCTCCCGGACAACCTTCGCTTTCACCCTGTTTCCTTTCAGCGGACCAGGCTTTTTGTTCATATATGAACAAATTTCGTTCTATATATAAACTTTAGGGACGAGCTTGTCACAAAGTCAAGCCCGAAAACGCCGGCTGGTCACGAGGTCGAGTTAAGCCGCTCGATGGCGCGCAACTGGAGAGAGTGGGGAGCGATTTCCATGAGCTCGATTCTGTTGCCGTCCGGATCCTCGACCCAGGCCTGGCGATTGTGGTCGAGCCCGGTCTGGAGAGGGGAGGTTAGCGGAACATCGTGCCGGGCCATCTCGGCGATCACCTCCTCGATATCGGTGACCTCAAGGCAGATGTGGTTGAAGCCTACCGCTGGTTTTCCAGGCGCGCGCTCACCAACCCCATCGGGGAAGAGTTCGAGATAGGTGGTGTCGTTGATGCGCAAATAGACCAGCCAGAGTGAGCCATCTTCCTGGTTCAGCCGAAACATCTCGGCAAAGCCGAGCACATCCTGATAGAAAGCCAGCGAACGATCGATGTCCTTCACCCGAATGGCCATGTGACTGATGCCGCGAATACCCATTGTATCTGTTCTTTCTGTTCTGCGTGTTGAACGCCGTCGTCGTGCTTGGAAGGACCGCCACTAGCGGCATACGCAACGAATGCCCATAATGGCTGACGAATAGACAGAGCGGATCTGTCCAAATATGAACACCAAAGGTTCAATATCGGATTTTGCGCATGGGTGAGAAAACGAGTCAAGTCGAACCGGTCAATGTTTTGCCGGATGCCGACCAGGAGGCGATGGAGAAACATCGGGTACCCGCAATCGACCGGATGATGGATGTCCTGTCTCATTTGGAGCGCCGATCGAACGGGGCCAGCATCCGGGAACTTGTGGAATTTCTTCATCTTCCAAGAACGACGATCTACAGGATCGTGAATTCCCTGCATTCCTATGATCTTGTGAAACGGACGCCACAGGGCAATTACATTTTAGGCCCCCGGCTGTTGTCGCTGGCCGCCCGCGTGCTGCCCGGCGCCTCCGACATCGATCTCGTCTCCTTCGCCATGCCGCATCTTGAACGCCTGTCGGAGGCAACGGGCGAGGCATCCAAAGTGTCGATCCTCGATGGTGACGGCGTGCTGGTCATCGCCGCGGTGCCAGGCACACGGGAATACGCTCTGTCAGTCGTTCCCGGGCAGCGTCCCCCCATCCACGCGGGCGCCGCGAGCAAGGTGCTGCTGGCCGGACTGACAAAGACGGAGCTGGACGCCGTACTTCCGGCCGTTCTACCCCGCTACACCTCGCAAACCACCACGGACCGCAAGCAGCTCGACCAGGAATTGACCAGGATCCGCCGGCAGGGCTGGGCGTATGATGAAGGCGAGTATGCGACGGGCGTCAATGCCTTCGCAGCACGGATTCCCGACCGCGAGGGCCGTACGATCGCGGCACTGAGCGTGCCCTTTCTCGCCGGAGCCGACAAACCGCGCCTCGAACAGCTGCGAGCGGCGGCGATCTCGACGGCTGGTGCAATTGCTGCCGACATTCCCGCCCGGCCTACAGCATCGGCCCGAAAATCTGAATCGATTTTCGGAGAGCACGATGCGTAATTCAATGAGATAAAGCGTCCTTCGTGCGTCCAAATGGACGCACGGCGCTCTAACGTCAAAGTGCCCGACCAGCCATAACGATGGCAGCAATGAGCCTAAAACCGGCAATCAGTCGAAGAAATCGGCGTCGTCCTCACCAAGATAGCGCTTTG
>JAJUHJ010000137.1 GCA_029279965.1 Phyllobacteriaceae bacterium | reverse complement strand
CGGATCGCGCACCGGCAGCGAGAAGGGCGGTTTTCCCTCGATGAAGAAACGCTCTCGCCCGGCATCCCGGTCCACGCCTTTGGCAATACCGATGGCGGTGACGAGATCGGAAATTCCCAGATCATCCAGAATCCGGCGCACCGCCGATAGCTGGCCCTGGCCACCATCGATGAGGATCACATCCGGCCAGGCGGGCAAGGCATCAGCTTCTTCCTGTGCCGCTTCGTTTTCCGGCAGGCCCTGTTCCTTGATGAGGCGCGCGAAGCGCCGTTGCATCACTTCGCGCATCATGCCGAAATCATCGCCCGGCGTGATCTCCGTCGACCGGATATTGAACTTGCGGTACTGATTTTTGACGAAACCTTCGGGGCCCGCAACGATCATCGCGCCGACAGGGTTGGTGCCCATGATGTGGGAGTTATCGTAAACCTCGATGCGGCGCGGCGTGCTTTCAAGGCCAAAGGTTTCTGCAAATCCCCGGAGCAGCCGCGCTTGCGAGGACGTTTCGGCCAGTCTGCGCCCGAGTGCCTCGCGCGCATTCTCCTGTGCATGGTTGGTAAGTGTCTTCTTCTCGCCGCGCCGGGGCACCGAAACGGTGACTCTGCGTCCCGCGCGTGCCGACAGTGCGTCGGCCAGCAGGTCCTGCTCTTCGACCGGATGCGACAGCAAGAGAAGCCCCGGACAGGGTTTGTCGTCGTAGAATTGCGCCAGGAACGAGCCCAGCACCTCGCCGGGGCCGAGCGCCGGATCTGCTTTGGGAAAATAGGCGCGATTGCCCCAGTTCTGCCCGGTGCGGAAAAAGAAGACCTGGATACAACTCTGCCCGCCTTCCTGATGGATAGCGAAGACGTCCGCTTCCTCGATACCCTGCGGGTTGATGCCCTGATGGCTCTGTACATGGCTCAGCGCGGCCAGCCGGTCGCGGTAGTTGGCGGCGCGCTCGAAATCGAGAGCGTCGGAAGCCTCCTGCATGGCGGTGGCGATCTCGGCTTTCACCTTGCTGGACCGTCCGGACAGGAAATTTTTTGCCTCATCCACCAGGGCGGCATAATCCTGCGAACTGATCTCGCCCGTACACGGAGCGGAACAGCGTTTGATCTGGTAGAGCAGGCAAGGCCGTGTACGGCTTTCGAATACCGAGTCCGTGCAGGTGCGGATAAGAAAGGCCCGTTGTAGCGAATTGATCGTTCGGCCCACCGCGCCGGCCGAAGCAAAGGGGCCGAAATAGTCGCCCTTGCGTGAGCGCGCACCGCGATGCTTGAAGATGGCGGGGGCGGGGTGATCGCCGGTGAGCAGGATGTAGGGAAACGACTTGTCGTCGCGTAGAAGCACGTTGAAGCGCGGACGCAGGCGCTTGATCAGGTTGGCTTCCAGAAGAAGCGCCTCGGTTTCCGTGCGCGTGACGACGAACTCCATTGATGCCGTTTCGCGGATCATCCGCTCGATCCGGTTGGAATGGCCGCGGCCTTGCGCATAGTTCGCCACGCGCTTCTTCAGGCTTCGTGCCTTGCCGACATAAAGCACATCGCCCTGATTATTCATCATGCGGTAGACGCCGGGAGCGTTTGGCAGGCGCTTGACCACCGCCTGTATCACCTCCACGCCGCTAAGGGCGACCTCACTTCCGGCGCTGTCCCATTCGACCGTCGGAAGGGGTTGGGTGGATATGTCTGCGGATGGCGTCATTCGGCCACTCCGTCCACGTCCGGCGTCTGCCAGGCGAGGTGCTGGCCGCCGTCGAGCGCAATCATTTGTCCCGTGACAGATGGTGTCTCCCATAGATATCGGATGGTGGCGCCGAATTCCTGCAGGCCGGCGCCATGCCCGAGCAGCAGTGATTTCGTCTGCCGGTGGAAATCCGCCTCGCTCTGGCGTGTATTGGCAAGGGTAGGCCCGGGGCCGATGGCATTCACCCTTATCCGTGGCGCAAGGGCTTGCGCCATGGTGCGGGTGGCCATCCAGAGAGCGCCTTTTGACAGCGTATAACTGAAATAGCGCGGCGTGGGCTTCCAGACCCTTTGATCGATCAGGTTGACGATCAGCCCTTCTGATTCGGATGGCAATTTCTTCGCAAATTCCCTGGCAAGAATGGAGGGTGCTTTTGCATGCAGCGCGAAGTGACGTTCCCATACGGCATCGGTGAAATCCGTCACGCTGTCCTCCTCGAAGACGGAGGCATTGTTGACCAGAAGGCTAATGGGACCGAGCTTCGAGGTCGCCTGGTCCAGAAGGCGCGTCGCTTGTGCGCCATTCGTCAGGTCCGCCTGCAGGACGCACGCTTCTCCACCTTCGGCCGATATGGCGGAGGCAAGCCTGTCCGCGTCTTCGCGCGACCGGCTGCAATGGATGGCGACGGCAAACCCATGCGCGGCAAGATCCAGCGCGATGGCCCGTCCTATTCGCTTTGCCCCACCGGTGACCAGGGCTCTCTTGGCATCTGGCCGCATCAACTACCCCTTCGATTGTCCCTCTATATAAGGAGGATATGCTGAATTCATAGCGGCTCATTGACGCTCTGGCTCAAGCCAATACTTAATGAGCGTTAACCTGTCCGAGTAAATCTGTGATAATCCTGCAACAGCCGAACCTGGATTCGAAAAGATATAGTCATCTAGCCAGCAAAAGCCATTTTGCGGCCATCTTTCACCGCTTTCTCCTAGCCTCGCGGAACCGCCCGCCTCTTTGAACATTTTGAGGTACGGCGGTAGGGGCAAAAACGGACGTTTGCCGGCTCCGCTGGTAACGCGAACCCAGATTGCTCATGTGGCTAAGGAGAGTTCACAAATGAAGGCCAACAAAAAATCAATTGCTGCGGCCGCAGTTATCGCCACTGTTGCGATGCCTGCTTTCGCTGCCGACGTCGTCTACGAGCAGCCGCCAGCACCGCCGGCCGCGCCGATGGAGGTTGCGCCCGTCGCGACCTGGGCCGGTCCTTATGCCGGTGTTGCGCTCGGTTATGGTTTCTCCAGCGACACGGAAGCGGAAATCGCCGGCACGACCACATCGATCGACACTGACGGCTTCGTCGGCAACGCGTTTGCCGGTTGGAACTGGCAGTCGGGCTCTTTCGTCTACGGCGTGGAAGGTGACATCGGCTACAATGGCATGGACGGTGACGACGCCGGCCTGTCCACTGAAGGCGGCATAGACGGCACGCTGCGCGCCCGTCTCGGTGTTGCTGCTACCGACAATGTGCTGGTGTACGCCACGGCTGGTGGCGCCGGCGGACGTCATGAGCTCTCTGCCGGTGGCTTTTCGGACGAACAGACCCTTTGGGGCTGGACGGCCGGTGCCGGTGTCGACGTGAAGCTGACTGAACAGTCCTTCGCGCGTCTTGAGTACCGCTACACTGATCTCGGTAGCGAGACCTTCACGCTCGGCGGCGCCGACTACGAAGTCGACACCACCAGCAACAAGGTTCTGGTCGGTTTCGGCATGAGCTTCTAAGCTCCGAACGACACAGCATCTCCAGTCTGAGCCGGGCCTTGTGCCCGGCTTTTTTTATAGGCGGGTTTTTGTCCCCCAAAAACGTGCCAGCCCTACAGCATCGGCCCGAAAATCTGAATCGATTTTCGGAAAGCACGATGCGTAGATTCAATGAGATAGAGCGCCTTTGTGCGTCCAAATGGACGCACGGCGCTCTAGCGCGCCGGCGGCATCAGCGCCCTTTCACTCTTGCACGAACGCTCATCGACCTCTCTGCACGCGCGGAAGGTGAGGTCTTCTGTCATGCAGATTCGCACCTCGCGCAGGAAGCGCTGATCGCAAGTCACCGCGATTTCGTCGGGATCAAGGTCTGGATTGGCTGCGAGGAAACGCTGTTCCACCAGATCAGGCGAAACCATCGATGCCGCATCCCGCCCGGCAAGCTCCGCAGGAACAATGACGCGCTCTCGCGCCTTTCGCAGAAACGCAAAATAGTCTTCCTGCTCCATCCCGGTGCAGGTTCCGTGCTTGCGCCATTGATGGCCGATCAGTGCCGGCGAAGGCATGAGGTCGAGATAATCGTCGACAAGATCGTCCGGCACGCGCTGAGGTTCATCGCTTTCACAGTATTCCGGCCAGCCACTCTCATATTGCGGCCAAAGACCGTGGACGATGAAGGCAAAGGACTTGTCCGCCCCGCATTGCCGCGGGTTTGCCCCTTCTCCTTCCGCCGCGCAGAAGCTTGGCGACCAGGAAAGCGAGAGCACGTAGAAATCGAAAGAGCCAGGCTCATCGCCCTGCGCGCTTGCAAGCGAGGGAGCCGCGGCAAGCGCTGTTGCCAGAAGAAGTGCGGATATGTTCGCCCGCACCTTCAGCGCAGCACCCGGCACGCGGCATTGTAGACGTTCCAGCGATCGAAACCCAGGACACAGAACTCGATATTGTCGCCAATGGATGCAAAGCCCTGGCCATATTCGATCATGTACCAGATTGGTCGGTCTTCGCCGCTGGTAAGCCGCGCGGTCCCCGAGCAGTACAGCCTTTCGATCGGACTGTTGATGGTCGAGGGCTCGCTGCGCGTGACATGCGCGCCATAAAGATCAACGATCTCCACATCGGGCAGATGCGGCACGTGGGCGACCTGATAACTGAAATTGCGCTGGATATGGCCCACCACGCTGCGATGGCCGCAGATGGGATCGGCCGTCTGTACTCCGACGAAGTCGGCCGCGTGAACCGGGCCGGTTTGCACCCCCGCGGCAAGCGAAACCGCAAATGTGGCCGCAAGTGCCAAGACGCGTCCCATGTGGTGTCTCCCGTTGGTTGGCCTGAACGCGGGGCAGTTTCTTTCAGCCGCTCGCGCCGGTCAAGATGGCTTGGCGCGCTCTTCGGTGAGGCGGTTGATTGAAAAGCCACCCTTTCCGTCCTCGCCCAAAATGCGCGCCAGATGGGGCAGGAAGCCATCCAGTTCCCGCTTCAGAAGATAGGGCGGGTTGACCACGATCATGCCGGTGCCGTCGAGGCGGGGTTCGGGCGATGGTGGCCGGATGGAAAGCGAGATATCGATTATATCCGCTACGCCGCTGTGGGCGAGGGCGGAACGGAATGCAGCGACCGATTCGCGATCCTTGATCGGGTACCAGAATACGAAAATACCGCCGGGCCACCGCCGGTTCGCCTTTTTGAGGCCTTGAACGATTCGTTCAAACTCGCCCTCCTTTTCAAAAGGCGGGTCCACCAGAACGAGACCGCGCTTTTCCTTCGGCGGGAGATGCGCACCCAGCGCCAGCCAGCCGTCGAGTGCGATCACGCGCACCTGATAATCGCCAGCAAAGATGTCTTTCAGGGACTTCGCATCTTCCGGGTGAAGTTCGATGGCCGTCAGCCGATCCTGCCTGCGCAGAAGATGCCGCACGACGACCGGCGAACCCGGGTAGTGCGTGACATTCCCGTCCTGATTCACCGCGCGAACGGAATCAAGCAAGGGCTTGAGAAGATTCGCAGCTTCCCCCTCGGGCGGATCAATCAGAAGTCGGCCAATCCCCTGGAGCCATTCACCCGTTCTTTGCGCGGGACCGGCAGAAAGGTCGTAGATGCCTGCGCCAGCGTGGGTGTCGATCACGCGGAAAGCCTTATCCTTGCGCTTGAGGTGTTCAACGATCCGCACAAGCACGGCATGTTTCACCACGTCGGCAAAGTTTCCCGCGTGAAAGGCATGACGATAGTTCATTGAGGTCCGCTTCCAGGGATCAATTTGTCTCGGTGAACGACACAAACATTTTCATCCATGCGGCTCTACTCTCTTATTCCCGGAAACGCTAATCTCCGCTCATGAACACCCATCCGCGAATCCATATTGGCCATTCGGCCTGTCCGCACGATTGCCCCTCCACCTGCGCACTAGACGTGGAAATCATCGATGGTCGCATCGGTCGAGTGCATGGTGCCAGGGACAACAGCTACACCGCTGGTGTCATCTGCGCCAAGGTGGCGCGTTATGCCGAGCGCGTTCAGCACCCCGACCGGCTTTTGAAACCGCTTGTGAGAACCGGGGCCAAAGGAGGGGGCACCTGGAAGGAGGCAAGCTGGGATGCTGCGCTTGACCGCGTCGCCGATGCATTTTTGAAGGCCGAGGAAAAATACGGCAGCGAGACGGTCTGGCCCTATCATTATGCGGGAACGATGGGCCTCGTGCAGCGCGATTCGATCCATCGCCTGCGCCATGCCAGGCGCTATTCCAACCAGTTCGACAGCATCTGCACCAACCCTGCCTGGACCGGCTATATGATGGGCGCGGGCGCCCTGCGTGGCCCGGACCCGCGCGAGATGGCGAAGGCCGATTGCGTGGTCATATGGGGCACCAATGCCGTGGCGACGCAAGTCAATGTGATGACCCACGCAGTGAGGGCCCGCAAGGAGCGTGGCGCCAAGATCATTGTTGTCGACATTTACAACAACGCGACGATGAAGCAGGCGGACCTTGGCATTGTCGTACGGCCGGGCACGGACGGCGCGCTGGCTTGCGCGGTGATGAACGTGCTGTTCCGCGAGGGGTTTGCCGACCGTGATTATCTGGAAGAGTACACCGATGATCCGACTGGGCTGGAGGCGCATCTTGCCTCCCGCACGCCCGAATGGGCTGAAACCATAACTGGCGTGTCGGCTGCCGACATCGAAAGTTTCGCGCGGCTCGTCGGCACGACGAAGCGAACGTTTTTCCGTCTCGGCTACGGCTTCACGCGCAACCGTAACGGCGCTGTCAACATGCACGCCGCCCTTTCCATCGCCGCCGTTACCGGCGCTTGGAAATATGAGGGGGGCGGGGCCTTCCATTCCAACTCGGCCATCTTCGGAATGGACAAGTCGCTGATCGAGGGCAGGGCTTATGCCGATCCGTCGATCCGTTCGCTCGATCAGTCGCAAATAGGCCGGGTGCTCACGGGAGACGAAGCGGCGCTTTATAATGGGCCGCCGGTCACCGCCATGCTGATCCAGAACACGAACCCGGCCAACGTCGCGCCGGAACAGCGGCTGGTAAAGCAAGGCTTCCTGCGCGACGATCTTTTCGTCTGCGTCCACGAGCAATTCATGACAGACACGGCCAAGCTTGCCGACGTTGTTCTGCCGGCCACCATGTTCGTCGAACATGACGACATCTATCGTGGTGGCGGACACCAGCATATCCTGCTCGGACCCAAGCTCGTCGATGCTCCCGGCGAGGCGCGGGAAAATCTCTTCGTCATCGAGGAACTGGCCAAGCGGCTCGGTGTCTCGCATATGCCGGGCTTTGGCCTATCGGCGCGGGAGCATCTGGACTGGATGCTGGGCCGGCGCGGACTCGGCACGTTCGAGAGCTTTCGTCACGATCGATGGGCGGATGTTCAGCCGGATTTCGACACGGCCCACTTCATCCATGGCTTCGGCCATCCTGACGGCAAGTTCCGCTTCCGCCCCGATTGGAAAGAAACCCCGGCACCCAACCGTCCACCCGCCTCGATGGGCCTGCAGGGCGCACATGAGAGCCTGCCTCAATTCCCGGACCATGCGGATTTCATCGAGGCCGCCGATTCTGATCATCCTTTCCGCCTTGCCACCTCACCGGCGCGCAATTTCCTTAATTCCAGCTTTTCCGAAACGGGGGGCTCGAAGAAAAGGGAGGGTCGGCCGGAACTGATGGTGCACCCGGACGACGCCGCGGATCTTGGCATCGTTCAAGGTGGTCGCGTGGAGATTGGAAACAAACGGGGCGAGGTCGTTCTTCATGCGCGGTTCTTCGATGGCGTGCGCCGCGGCGTCGTCATCGCGGAAGGCATCTGGCCGAACAGCGCGCATGAGCGCGGCGAGGGCATCAACGTGCTGACCGGGGCGGACGCGATCACGCCCTATGGCGGCGCGGCCGTCCATGACACGAAAGTGTGGGTGAGGGCGCTTGCCGGCTGAGATGGTCTTTATTCGCCCAGAGCGCCGTGCGTCCATTTGGACGCACAAAGGACGCTCGATCTCATTGAATCTACGCATCGTGCTTTCCGAAAATCGATTCAGATTTTCGGGCCGAT
>JAJUHJ010000136.1 GCA_029279965.1 Phyllobacteriaceae bacterium | reverse complement strand
GAGGCGTAATCGCGCTGCATCCACTGCGCCGCGCCGTATCCGTGCAGCGCCACAAACCCGTAACCCGCCGCTTGTTTTTGTTCGACAGGCGCGGTCCCTCGTCCCGGGCGCTTCGCCCAGGGCCAACTCCAAGCCATATGATGTCCTTTGAATTGTTGGATGCATGATCTCTCCACTGACGGAGAGATGGAATAACCGCTAGAACTCTCGCACGCGTGGTTCCCCTTGACGGATCAGCATCAGGTCCGTGATCGCCCACACCAACGCGTCCACACGGTCGGGGGAGCGTCCCTGCGAGAGACCATCCGCGCCGAAATCGCACATTTCATCTTCAAGTTCGGGAAAGCGCCGCACGTGCCGCACTCTTCCCTGCGCATAAAGCGCGGCCACCGGCTCGGCGCGCAGCCACTTTCCGCGGCTTGCTCGCACCGGTTTCACGGGTACCGACGCGTCGACGGTGGAAATCACGTTTCCCACCATTTCACCGCCCTGGTTCACCTCGGCGACGATGGCATCGGCCTGAAAGCGATGATAAAGCGCCACCGCGCGCGCCGCCCACTCCTGAGGCTTGGCGGCTCGCATGGTCCCATCATGCAGCACGCAGCCGACACCGTTTTCATCAAGGCCAGCGACGATGATCCCGCAAGCGTCCGACGTTCTGCGACTGGAGGCCGGCGGATCGATCGCCACGACGATACGCGCCAAACTGCTGCCTTCGCTGCACCCCGTGAATGCTTCGATATCGGACCGCGTCCACAGCGCGTCCTCGCGATCCTCGATCAGTTCACCATCGAGTTCCTGCCGCCCCAATCGGGTGCCGGCATATCTTCGCTCCACGGTGCTGATGAAATTCGCCGAAAGGTTCTCGGCGTTCTCCATCGTCCGCATCCGCGTCACCGTCACTTCATCGCTGGCCATCAGCCGGCGGATCAGCGGAACAGGCTTCGGCGTTGTCGTGAGAAGCTGTATCGGACGTCTTCCCAGACGCAACCCGAACTGCAACATATCGAAGCAGGCTTGCGCGTTCTTCCACTTCGCCACCTCATCGCACCAGGCTGCTTCGAATTGAGGTCCGCGCAGGCTGTCAGGGTCTTCCGACGAGAATACCTGCGCCACCGCCCCGTCATCCCATACCAGCCGCCGCCGGCTCGGCTCATAGCGCGGCCGGTCCCCGCGTGAGACTGCCAGGATGCCCGAGGGTCCCTCGATCATCACTTCCCGCACGTCGCCAAGGGTTTCACCCACCAGCGCGATCCGCCCATATTTATAAGCGGCAAAGGGCGAAAGCCCGCGCACCAGCGCGTTAACCCATTCCGCCCCCAGCCGTGTCTTGCCGCAGCCGCGCCCGCCCGTTACCAGCCACGTATTTCGTAGTGTCGCTCCCACCGGATACTGCGGCAGACGCGCCTGGGTGAGCCATTCGCCCGCTACGCGGGATGCCACTGAAGCCGTCAGGTTCGCCGCTGCCCAGGGCGCCAGCGAGTTCACAAGCGAGCTCCACGATGCGGGCATCGATGAGGGCGAGCGCGGCGGCCAGTTCTGCATCGCTTTTTTTCTTCTTTTCTGCAGCACGTTCAGGCAGACGTGTCATGTCCCCCAGTTTCTCGACCATTCTCAGCATGGAAGACAGCGCATCAATGCGCCCCTTGTCATAGCTGCCGGCGATCCGCCCTTCTTCGCTTGCCGTCTCCAGATCGCTCACCAGACGGTCCGAAAGGGCGACCAGCCGCGTCTCCAATGTGTCATGGTCCAACACGGATCGTTCATCTGAGACGCGCCAGCACTCTTTCTGTGCCACGCGATCCAGATAGCCCTGTGTCCGTCCCGAGACCCGCGCCAGCATCTCCAGGCTCGCTGGCGCGCCTTCGTAAAGCGCACGCGCAGCTTTCAGCACGCCCGCCGCCGATCTGTCAGGCACTCTCGTTCTCCATGAAATGACACAAAAAAAGCGCCGGGCCCTGAAAGCCACAGCGCTTGCCGCCTTTGTCGGTGGGTCGATCCCGTGCGCCTGCCTTGGCGCTGGCTTCAAACCCACTTTTCCGACGATGTATGAAACCTATCAAAGCACCGTCACGGTGTCAAGAATTTTTTCCTATTATTTTTATTTCAACCTCCGCATCGCCACATCGCTCGCATCCTCACAAAACCTCTCTGACGTGAGAAAATATGTTAAACCATCATAAGCTAAGATCGCAGCGTCTCTTGCCGCGGTGGAATTCCGCGACAGATGGAGTGGACAAGGCTCCGGAGAAACAGTGGCGACCGTGGGATGGATGAGAAGCGCGCAACATCAGGCAAAGGCAAGGCGCCGAAGGCCACCCGGTTTCTCGATATCGACGCATGGATTGATTCCACCCTTTACGACATCCGCTTCGAAGCCTCCGAGCTGTGGGAGAACATCACGATCTTCTTTCGCCGATTTCGCGTTTTCGGCGTACATCGCTTTGTGGCGGAATTGTTCAGCGAGGGCTGTACCATACTGGCCTGTGGTGCTGTTCTCATGCTGGCGCTTGCCACGCCCGCTTTCGAAGAAACGAGAGGAGACTGGCGCGCACAGGATGACTACGCCGTCACGTTTCTCGACCGCCACGGCAATGAGATCGGCCAGCGTGGCATCCGACAACGCGACTCGGTTCCGATTACGGAAATGCCGGATCATGTCATCAAGGCCGTGCTGGCGACCGAGGATCGCCGCTTCTTCGAGCACTTCGGCATCGATATCGTCGGTTTCGTCCGTGCGATGGTGGAAAACCTGCGGGCCAACACCATCGTCCAGGGCGGCTCGACAATAACCCAGCAATTGGCAAAGAACCTTTTTCTGTCCAACGAACGCACGGTGGAACGCAAGATCAAGGAAGCCTTTCTGGCGCTGTGGCTCGAGGCAAACTTGAGCAAGAGTGAAATTCTCCAGCTCTATCTTGATCGGGTTTATCTCGGCGGCGGCACGTTCGGCATCGGCGCGGCGGCCGATTTCTACTTCGACAAGCAGGTCAAGGAACTTACCTTGTCCGAGGCGGCCATGATCGCGGGGCTTTTCAAGGCACCGACGCGTTACGCACCGCATGTCGACCTGCCCGCGGCGCGTGCACGGGCAAACGAGGTGCTGACGAATCTCGTCCAAGCGGGATTTATGAGCGAGGGACAGGTCCTGTCCGCCCGCCTCAATCCGGCTGAGGCAGTCGACCGGGACCAGCATGACAGCCCCGACTACTTCCTCGATTGGGCCTTTGAGGAGGTAAAAAGGGTCTTGCCCGAGGGCGCCCCTCACGCGCTTGTGGCACTCACGACGCTGGATCTGGAGCTTCAGCAAGCGGCCGAGGAATCGCTACAGTTCCATTTGCGCCAATATGGAAACGACTATGATGTGGACCAGGGCGCCATTGTTCTAATGGACACGGACGGGGGGGTTCGCGCTCTGGTGGGCGGGCGCGATTACGGCCAGAGCCAGTTCAATCGTGCCACCCATGCTCTTCGCCAACCCGGATCTTCGTTCAAGCCCTATGTTTATGCCGTGGCCATGGAGGCAGGCTTCACGCCCGATTCCATCATCAGCGATGCACCGATTTCCTGGGGCAACTGGTCACCCCAGAATTATGGGCGCAGCTACGCCGGTCGCGTTACGCTCACGACGGCGCTGGTTCGTTCCTACAACACCGTTCCGGTTCGCCTCGCGCACGATCACCTGGGCATTGACCCCATTGAGGAACTGGTCAGCGCGATGGGAGTGGAGTCGGAACTGAATGGCCATAAGACGATGGTGTTGGGAACCTCGGGTATGACCGTCATGGACCAGGCGACCGGCTACAGTGTCTTCGCCAATGGTGGCCATGCGGGTACCCGGCATGGCATCGCACAATTGCGCACCCATTCCGGTGAGGTCGTCTATGATTTCCGCCGCGATGCACCTGCCCCGCGGCGCGTGCTTTCCGAGCAGTCGGTCTCCTATATGAACAGCATGCTGGTCCAGATCCCCGAATGGGGCACTGGGCGTCGGGCCGCATTGCCCACCGTGCGATCGGCCGGTAAGACCGGCACCACCCAATCGTATCGCGACGCATGGTATGTCGGTTTTACCGGAAACTATGTCGCCGCTGTATGGCTCGGCAACGACGACTATCAGCCCACTGACGATATGACCGGCGGCTCATTACCGGCGATGGTTTGGCAACGATTGATGACACAGGCCCATCAGAACATTGAACTGAAACCCATCCCCGGTATTGAAAACCCGCTGCCACAGGGGCCGGCGGTTGCGTCCAAAGGCGAGGCAGAGGAACGGGAAAGCGGCCTTGAGGGGAGGCAAGGAATGTCGCGCGCCACGCGTGCTGCGATCGAGCATATGAACAGACTTTTCCAGCAAGCTCCCGCACTCAAGCCGGCAGACGGTCCCCACACGGTGACAGCTCTTTGATCCCTCCGCTCCCATGCTAAAGAACGCGCTGCTGGCACTGCTCACACTCGTTATTGCGATTGGCGGCGGTGCTGCCAGCGTGTGGGCTGTACTGGAGAATGGCACACCGAAAAGCGCATTACACGCCGGCCCATGGACAGCCTTTCCTCACACGGCGACGGCACAGAAAAATCCCTATTTTCTAGCTCGCTTTGCCCGCGAGGGCGCCATCACCCTCGGGCCGGGCGAAGGAGTTGTCTTCACCGCATCCAATGACACAAACGGACGTCCGCTCACACGTTCATGCACCTACGAGATCGCGGGAGTCATGCCCGCCGCCCGGATTTGGACGCTGCATGCCATCGATGAGAGGGGAAGACTCTTGCCCCGGCTCGGACGCCGCCTTCCCGGGCTGCACTCGCGCACCGTATTGTATCAACCCGACGACGCGGTTTCGATCATCGTCTCGGCGCATCCCATGCCCGGTAATTGGCTTCCCCTCGCCGGAACGGGTCCGATGCGCCTCGTTCTCACACTGCTCGACACGCCGCTGGCGACCGGGCAGCTCATGTCCGAACTCACCTTCCCCGAAATCTCAAGGGTCGATTGCAATGCGTAAGGTCCTGTACGCATCTGCCCTCGGCATCATCGGCGCGGGCATTGTCCATATTGTCATTCTTCTGCTGCTGCCGGCCTATTCCGAACAAGCCGCATGGACCGGCGATTCCTCCGCCGCATCCAATATCCCGCTCCCACTGGAAAATAGCGAAGGCGGTGCGGCAAGCTCAAATCCATTCATCAAGGCCGCCGCCTGCCGTTTCGATCTTGCCGACAGCGCGCTGCACGTGCAAGCACCGGAAACCGCGATACCCTTCTGGTCCATGGCTGTCTACGACGGCAAAGGGCTCAACCAGTTTAGCCTGAACAATCGAACCACGAACCGTGCAACGCTGGATTTCCTCCTCGTCAACCCATCGCAGACGCAGCGCCTGAAGGCGGGGATACCGGCAGCCTTCGCGCAATCGCATTTCGTTGAAACGAAGAGCGAGGAAGGAATAGCCGTCGTGCGGGCGTTCGTACCCGATACCACCTGGAGCGGCCTTGCCGATTCTTTCTTCGCCGGCTTGCGATGCGAGCCTGCACACCTGGATTAGCGGAGCGCGTAATCGGGGAACATAACGGTCGTCGTGCCTCATCCACGCCCGACATGGTGAACACCATGCTTAATTTTGCGGTTAATAGCTCGCTAACGCATTGTGTATAGTTTGAAAGAACGTTCCTGCGCTCTTGCAATCCGCATTCGGCGCCGGGATTTTCGATGTTATAGATCAGGCGTTTTTCTGCGTGTCAGCCTCGGAATTCAGGCATATCGCGTTCGGACAAGGGCCGCGAAATTGCGAGCGCGTATTTCGCGCCGCCGTTTCGGCTTATTGTACGCTGGATCAGCCGACGCGCCGCGAAGTTGCCCAACTTGACGACCTGACATTGGGCCTCTTCAACGCCGTCTCCTCCGACGCCCACCGCTTCGCCGCGGCTGCACTGTGCGAATGCGATCCCGCTCCGGCCGGTCTGGTTCGTCGCTTGTGCAACGAGCCGGTGGAGATCGCCGCTCCTTTGCTGGTGCGTTCACGCGTACTCTCAGACGTAGACCTTATCTCCCTTATCAGCCGGCACGGCCTTGCCCATGCGCGTGCTATCGCCCGACGCGAGGGTTTGAATCCGGCCATCGCCGCGCTGATCCGCGCCCTGCTCGCCAGTGCAGAGCAAAGCGTTTCGTCCCTCGACCAAAACGAAAAAGAAGCGAACAACGACGCGCTCGATGCGGTACGTGCGCAGCTTCGCCGTCTGATGCAACGGACAGTCCCCGATCGTGCAGCAGACGAAGCACGAGCCTTGCAGACTGCCGGTCAAAATCCGTTTACTGCGTTACGGGGAGCCGCTGTTTCAGGAGATGGCAAACGCTTTGCGGACATACTAGCGCAGCGCCTTGGACTTCCCTCGGACCGCGTCCGAAAACTCACGGATGGTGATAACTATTCGGATCTGCTCATCGCCTTCAAGGCACTTGGCCTTGCTCCGGAACAGGCCTTTCTTCTGACTGTTGCCGCTCTTCCTGCGGTCCAACTTACCCACCTGGGGGCAATCCGGCTCTTCCTCGAGCGCTACGAGGTTCTCGATGACGATGCGGTTCGGCTGAGGGTCTCATCGTGGCGGCAGAACGATGAACCTGCGCCTGCTCTCGCGGGGCCAATTCAGTCCGCAAGCGCCAGATAAGCGGAAATCTCGGCCGCGATCTCAACTTCCACCACCCATACATCCGGGTCGAAGCGCATTTCGCGTGCTAGGCGCTTTTCTAACTCATCCTCATCAGACGCGGTCAACATGTGCACAAATTGCCGTTCGCTCGGTCGTGCATCGTCGTAGCTGGTCTGCGGTGCGGGGCCGTAAAGCTCCCACACGCCCAACCGCGTGCGTAAAACAACGAAGATGGCGCCAGCCTCGCGCGCGCCGCGACGGCGCATGGCTGCAAAGCCGCCATCGGAAAAGATTCGCCTGACCAGCGCAGAAACCCATAGATCGCTGGTTACGCGCATTGAATCCGATCGCCTCTGTGATGACGGCACTCTGACGAATGCCGGATCAGTTGATCAGGCCAATCTCCAACATCTTGGCCCGCAATTCTTCATCCGGCTCACCGGTCACCGGTAGGCCGAACAGCGATTGAAAATCACGAATCGCCTTGCGTGTTTCCTCGCCCATCACGCCATCGATCTCGACACCGTCATTGCCGAATGCCTTCAATCCCGCTTGGATGTGTCTGACAAGCGGATCTGCATCAGCAGACGACGCCACCTGGACATCGTCCGCGGGTTCGGAAGCCCTCGGTGCAGGTTGTGGCACCATTTCTGCCACTGGTTCAATCTGTTCTTTCAGTCCAAGCTGGCGAAGAAGCGCTGCATCGATCCCGGTGCCTGGCTCGAGCCCGACGATTCGTCGATAAGATTCGATGGCCGTATGAGTCTGCGGCCCCACCATCCCATCGATAGCGCCATCGTAGAGACCCAGGTCATTAAGCACGGTCTGAACATCGCGTATCGTGACATCATCCACCACTTCGGGGATCGAACCGGTCGCTTCATGAGACGGCGTGTTCCGGACCGCCTGCTCTTCGAGAATTGTCTCGATCTCTTCCCGAGGCGCAGCACTCGGCTGTGGCACCCTCTCCGGTGCCGGTACGACGTCAGGCGTGGCAAATGCGGCCGGTGTACGCGTTGAAACAAAGGCGCTCGGATGCATTTGCGGCTGATAAAAGAGCGCGTTCGCCGAAACGAACGTCAGCGACACCAGAAATGCTGTTGTTGCGCCTGCACCAACGGGATTGCGCGCAATGACAGCACCTGCGTTCGAGATGCCGCCGCTCAGCCACCCCATTTGGCCGCGATGCTCAGGCCGTCTTGCGTAACGCGTCATTATTCCACTCGTCGATCCAATTCGCACGATCCGGGGCAGCCTCTGTTGCCTCCGGCTCGTGCCGCTTCTCTGATCCGCCGGCGGGCAGCGAGACGTGGACCCGCGTGCCTGCGCCGAGCGAACTTTCAATGCTCATGCAGCCGCCCTGCAGCCGCACCAGCCCCTTTACCAGAGACAAGCCGAGGCCCGTCCCCTCCACTTGCCTCGCATGGTCGTTCTGCACCTTCGTGAAAGGCTTGCCAACCCGCTTCAGATCGT
>JAJUHJ010000135.1 GCA_029279965.1 Phyllobacteriaceae bacterium | reverse complement strand
GGGGACTGGGCGCAGTGACGGTGCTGACCTGCGCGCTCTTTGGTGCCATTTCAGGAAGCGCCGCCGCAGCCATCGCCGCGATCGGCCGGATCATCGTGCCGCGGATGATCGACGAGGGCTATCCGCCGGGCCACGCCACGCGCTGTTCGGCGCGGGCAAGTGCTGCCTCTCTGTCCCTGTCGCTGACCTCGTGCAATTCCTTCTCGGCCATGAGTTCAGCGGCGCGATGCAGACGCTGTTCGGCCTCGATCATGTCGCGGGTGGTGAAACGATCCTGACCGCGCCCGTCCTGCCCCAACTCCACCAGATCGGGCGAATTGCGTATCGCGCCCATGACCTCGTTGAACTGGTCGATACCGTCACTGTGCCGATGCGCAAACTTCGCCATGTCGCGCCGCGTGAAGGTCGATTGCTGGTGTGTGATCGCGTCCAGCGCCACGGATGGATCGGCGATGATGCGCTCGCCATTGTTGCGCGCGATCTCGCGGTGCATGTCTGCACGGTCGGCGGCCTCGATCCCTTCGCCCTCGATACGTTGTGCAGGTGCGCCGATCTGGGTTTGCGGCTCCAGGTCGATGCCCTGCGCCTCAAGGCTGCGGTGATCGATGCGGGCGTCGATATCGAGTTCCATCAGCCGTTCATTGACATGCTCGGCCCAGCGTTCGCGCCAGCGCTCGACCATCTCCGTGCGGTTCCAGTCGCGTTGCTTCTTGCCGAAGCCGTCTTCATCAACCTCGCGCATGGTGAGCATGACATGGGCATGGGGTTTGGGCTGCCCGTTCTCGCCGATGTCCCAATGGACATTCAAATCGGCGATCATGCCCTGATCGACAAATTCGGCCTGCGCGAAGTCACGGGCAAGCTCGATGCCTTGACTCTCCGTCATCTCGCGGGGAATAGCAAACTCGACCTCACGGGCAAGCTGCGCGTCCTTGCGCAGTTCGGCGGCTTCGACATCGTTCCACAGCCGTTCGCGGTCGGACAGATGCTCGGACGCACCATCGGGCAACAGCACCTCGGAATGGACGACGCCACGTTTCTTGGAAAAATCCTGATCGCGGTCGAGGCGGTCGTCGCGCAGCCGTGAGGCCGAGCGGTAGGCGGCCGACGCCACCGCGCTCTGGCCCGCCTTGCGGGAAATGACCTTGACGTGAAGATGATAGATCGCCATCGCGATCCAAGCATTGGCACGGCAAAGCGCACGTCGGAACGACGTATAAGATCCCATGGAACGCCACGGGAAAAATATTCAACTCCTTTACAAGATGAGCCGCTCAGCAACCACACGATCGGAGGATCAAATGTTCCGGACGGAAAGCGCAACAACTGCCATCCACACCAATCTTGGCGCGATTTTCATCTCAATGGAGTTGAGCAGGTCGCTTTGGCTGATCACGTCTCTGTCGCCGGGAAACGGTGCCAAGATGTCGAAATACTCCGTGAAGGCCGGAGATCTGTGCGGGCTGTTCGAGCTGTTTTTCAAATTACAGGAGCGAACCCGGGAAAAGACAGGGCAGGACTGGCCGATCATCACCATCCAGGAAGCCGGTCTCGACGGCTTCTGGATACACCGGGCGCTTGAGAAGCAAGGGGTTGAGAGCCATGTTGTAGACCCTGCATCGATCGCGACTTCGCGCCGCCGACGGCGAGCCAAGACGGATCGTATCGACGGCGAAACACTGGTTCGAACCCTGATGGCCTTCAAGCGCGGCGAGCCGCGTGTGTGTTCGATGGTGCGCCCGCCATCACCCGAAGAAGAGGACAGGCGACGGATTGGCCGAGAGCGCAAACACCTGACAGCCGAGAGGGTCGCCCATGTGAACCGTATCAAGGGCCTTCTCTTCTCGCAGGGCATCAGTGGCTACGAGCCGTTGCGCAAGGACCGACGTGCGCGTCTTGAAGAACTTCGGACAGGCGACGGGCGTGAGCTGCCCACATACATGAAACGGCAGATCGCCCGGGAACTGGACCGGCTCGAACTTCTGCTCGATCAGGTCAAAACAGTTGAAACTGAGCGCGATGCCCTCATTGCCGCACAGGCCGATGAAGCGCAGTCACAGCCGGTTACGATGCTGGTCGGGATCAAGGGCATCGGTTCGGAACTGGCCAATACCCTGTGGTCGGAATGCTTCTTCCGCCGTTTCGACAATCGTCGCCAGGTTGCGGCCTATGCCGGGTTGGCTCCCACGCCATGGCAGAGTGGGAGCATCAGCCGGGAACAGGGTGTCTCGAAAGCAGGTAATCCAAGACTGCGGACCACGCTGATCGAGACAGCGTGGCTATGGGTGCGATGCCAGCCAACATCGGCGCTGACGAAATGGTACAAGGCGCGCGTCGCGCACAATAACGGACGCATGAAGAAATCAACCATCGTTGCGCTGGCTCGCAAACTCCTGGTCGCCCTTTGGAAATATACAAACTCGGGCGTCGTCATCGAGGGCGTGGTTATGAAATCCGCCTGACGGTCACGTCGCCTTTTCCGCAATCCTTCAGGATGTGATCAGTCCTGACGGAACCGGGCCGACGGACCGAAGGTGCGCGATGGCGAAATGCCGGGTATAAGTATGGTCTCGTCGTCCTGAGCCTGCCCGCCGCAAGCGGGATGTTGGTACGGCTGCAAATCACGCCGACCGTATGTGAGCTTGATATGGCCGCTAAAGCGAGCCGCGTCACGCAGTTGGCTCAGAACCCGGATCCGCAACACCGGAGATATCCATGTATTCTGACAATAACTGACGCTGCTCATGCAGGCCTTGTGCAGGTCTCACGCTACCTGTTCACACCAGGCCACTCTCCTGATCGTTGCAAGGGTCGTTCAAAGGGGGAGACGCACTGCTGTGGAAAACAGTCGACTTGCCGCGAGGGTAAGACTGGGTGGGCCGTCCCGAGAATTTTTATTCGAGGGCGCGCCTATACGTCGTTCCGACTGTCGCCTTGATGTGCAAAGGTTCAAACAGCGAAAAAGGCGCTACTCATTCTTGACAATCGACCACACCATGTGAGCGCGCCCTCCCTCGAAAAAATCTCGGGATGGACCGGGCCGTGCCAGACCGTCCCGGCAACAATACTGCGTTCTGCTGTCTGCGCAACTATCCTTATCACATCAACCACTTGCGACCGGGAAAGGAGACGAACATGCGGAAGCCGAGAGACTATGACGCGAAACTCAAGGCGCTGGAGGACAAGGCGCGGGAACTCAAAACCCGCAAGGTGCAGCAACTCGGCGAACTGGTGATCGCCACAGGAGCCGATGCGCTCACCGCCGACGAACTGGCCGGTGCGCTGGTCGTGCTGGCGGAAACGACCGACGCCGGAAAGAAGGAGGCATGGGCCAAGCGCGGTGCGGCGTTCTTTCAAGGACGGTCGAGGCGAACTGCATCAGCGCTTGATCGCGACAACGGCGGCGCTCAAACGCAACCGGGCGGCACGCAACCGGCATCAGGCACAACAGGCGCGGCATGATATGCGGACGTGGCAGGTCGAGCGCCGCAAGCGCACGCGGCATTTGATCGAACTCGGCGGACTTGTGGTCAAGGCCGGTATCGTGGAGCTGACCAGCGACGACCGCGCCATGATCTACGGCGCGCTGCTCTGGATGGCCGACAAGCTCAAAAGCGAGGACGGCGAACGGGCGCGGGAACTGTGGGCAGGAAAGGGGAAAGAGGCGTTCGCAGCCGAACAGGAAGCAACAACCCCGACGACATCATACCCGCCGCAGGATCGGGCGTGATCGATGGCGGGCGACGCGGAGACCTCGCATATCGCAGCGCCGCCCGCCATCGCGCGGCACCGCCGCGCAAAAGCAACGAAGCAGGTCACAACACGCTGCATGTGCATGCAAATATATTGACTCTCGCAGCTCGGCCATTAATATGCATGCACACGCAAATAAATGGCCGAGGGATGATGACCCGAATATCCGTCTACTCCGACTACGTATGCCCCTACTGCCTGCTCGCGGAGCAGGTCCTGTCCGATGCCATCGGTGATCGGAATATCTCTCTAGATTGGCGGCCCTTCGAGCTTCGGCCCGATCCGGTGCCGACGCTGCGGCCCGAGGACCCGTATCTGCCGGCCATCTGGCGTAAGTCTGTCTATCCGCTCGCCGAGAGGCTCGGTGTCCCGATCAAGCTTCCGTCGCTTTCTCCGCAGCCGCGAACCGCCAAGGCGTTCGAGTTGCTGGCGCTGGCGCAGGACATAGGGCTCGACCACTCGTATTCCATGCGCGTCCTGCGGGCCTTCTTTCAGGAGGATCGCGACATCGGCGATCCGGACGTACTTGTGGAACTTGCCGCCGATGCCGGGCTCGATCCCGACGAAGCCCGGCAGGCACTCGAACGCGGCACTTATGCCGAGCGCCACAAGGAAGCCCTGCGCCATGCCCACGAGGACATGGCGATCACTTCGGTTCCGACCATCGTTGTCGGTGATCAGGTGTTCCGTGGAACCCCTCCCATGGAGGAACTCAAAGCGGCGATCGACCGGCTCGAAAGAGACGCGGACGACGATGGCCGGTCAAATCCCGATATTGCTGGGGAATAGTCATGCATTGGTTGTATCTTGGCGTTGCCGTGGTCTTCGAGGTCGCGGTCGCCATATCGGCGGGCAACGCCAAGGGTTTCACCCGTCCCGGCTGGACAGCCGCCACTCTCATCAGCGGCGCGATAGCCACCTTCTTCCTCAGCCTCGCGCTGCTCACCTTCGATGTCGGGGTCGGCTACGCGATGTGGACCTCCATCGCGGGCGTCGGGATCGTCATCCTCGGTGCACTGTTCTTCGGCCAGCGCCTCGACTGGAAAAAGCTGGTCGGCATCGTCCTCGTGATCGGGGGCGTCGTCGGCCTGCGCCTCAGCGGCGCGGCATGAGCGACTGCTCCACCCCTTCACCTTCCCTCGATCGAAAGACCTCATATTATGACCGTAATCAATGAAACCAGAAGCAGCGGGCGCGCATGGGTCGCGCTGCTGCTCGCCAGCGCCTTCGAGATCGGCTACGCGCTCAGCGTCGGCGGCAGCCAAGCCTTCACCGTCCTGAGTTGGTCCATCTCCGCCCTAGTGTTCTTCCTGCTCACGCTCTATTTCCTCAGTGTCGCTCTGCGCAGCATCGACGTGGGCATCGGCTACGCGGTCTGGGCCGGCATCGGCGCGGTCGGCGCGGCCGTGTTCGGCGGCGTGCTCCTCGACCAACCGCTCACCCTGATTCAAGCCTTCTGGCTCGCCGTCATCATCGGCGGCGTCGTCTGGCTCAAGCTCGCCGACAGCCCGAAGATTCAGGCGGGTTTGACCTGATGAGGGCCGATCCTGCCAACCGCCTTGCGCAGCTCATGTCCGAGGCGGTCTCCTTGTCCACCGAGCATGTCCATGCCGGAGGCATACCGTTCACCGCCTTCGTCGTGGACACCACCGGACAGATCCTCGGGCGCGGCGTCAACCGCGTTCGGGAGCATCCTGACCCGACCGCGCATGCGGAGGTCGAGGCGATCCGCAACGCATGCCGCGCCCACGGAACGCCCCATCTGCACGGCATGACGCTGCTAGCATCGGGCGAACCCTGCGCGATGTGTTACATGAGCGCGCTCTATGCGGGCATCTCGCAGGTGTTCTTCGCCGTCGATCGCGACGAGGCGGCAGCGCACGGGTTCGATTATCGCGGAGGCTACGCGCTGTTCGTCGGCGATCCCCTGAACTGGGGGTCGCCTGCCGTGAAAAAGCTTGCCGTGCCCGAGGGCCTGCATCCGTTCACCGAGTTTCAAGCAGCCAGGCACTGATCCTGAAATGCCTGCGGCATCTTGAGAGGAAGATTGCATGGGCATACATATGAACTATCGTGTTGAACATTGCCCAAGAGGAGTGGCTCGTCATGTCGAGAAAAAGCGTGTCATGGCTCAAGCTGATACACGTCGTCGCCACTGTCGAGGCAGACTTGGGCAAGGTTCTGCAATCGGACCATGGCCTCGGCCTCTCGGAATACCGCGCGCTGGAAGTGCTGGCGCGCTCACCCGACTCCGAGCTTCGCATGCAGGAGTTGGCTGCGCATCTGCGACTGAACCAAAGCTCGGTATCGCGGATGGTCGAGCGGCTGGAGCGCGGCGGCCTGACCGTTCGCGATCTCTGCCCGGACGACAAGCGCGGCGTCTATACGGTTCTGACCGACAAGGGACGCCAGCGTCTGGAAAGCGCGCAGCCGGATTACGAGAAGGCTCTCGATGCAGCGTTGAAGGAGCATGGCTGCGAGGACCTGCTGGCGGAGCGGTTCATCAATGTCGCGCAGCCGGCGTAGAGCTGGCTGTCCCCGCTGGCGGGACCGTTCGTTCCCTCCCACCCCATCAGCACTGGGAAGAGCGCTCATGAGGGCCTATCACAGCTACGATCCGTGCGAAGGACACTGGCTGGCTCATAGTCCGATCAAGGCGATCATCGCGCCGCGCCCGATCGGCTGGATTTCGACGCTCGGCCCGGACGGCGTTGCCAACCTCGCTCCCTACAGCTTCTTCAATATCGTGTCGGAGAAGCCGCCGATCCTGCTGTTCAGCAGCGAGGGACGGAAGGATACCATCCGCAACATCGAGGCAACGGGAGAGTTCGTCTTCAACCTCGTCGCTCGCAACTGCGCCGGGGCCATGAACGTCACGTCGGCGGACTGGCCGTCCGATACAGACGAGTTCGGGAAGGCGGGCCTCGAAAAGCTTGCATCGGAGGCGGTTGCCGCGCCCCGCGTCGCAGGATCACCGGCGGCTATGGAATGCAAGCTTCTCGAAACAAGGCGGCTCACAGACATCGACGGTCGTGACGTGGATGCCGAAGTTGTCATCGGCCAAGCGGTGCGCATCCACATTCGTCAGGATGTTATCACCGAGGGGCAATTCGACATTGCAAAGGCCGGCACGATCGCCCGAGCGGGCAATCGTGGTGACTATGTCGCCGTGACGGAGACGTTCGAGATGCTCCGGCCATCCATGGTTAGGTGAGCCATGCGGCGATGGCATTCAGCACCGATGGTGGATCGCCACTGGGACGTGCCGACGCCGCTGGGCCCGCGCATTCCCTTCGTGGCGCTGATCCAATCAGGGCCCGGCATGGTGGTGTAACGTCATGCTGGATATCGAGTGGTGGCACGATGCTGCCTACGGATACATATGGAAGCTTGCTGCCTCCGGTTTCGCTTGGGAATATCTACGCCGCAACGACGAATATCGCCATGACTGCCAGACGCTCGCGCTGACCGGCAGACAGGACACGAAACAACTGAAATTGTTTGCGCACCGCTGGGGTTTGCTGTTTCCCAAGTGACCCTGAAACGGCGGCTGATCTGCAAACTCCGCTCTGGTCGCCGCGCGTGCATCCGAACTCCTTCATGCTGTTGCCCGTCGCGCATGAAACGGGCGCGAGTGGGCCGAAAATTAAGCTCGCCGATCTCGACGGCCTTGACCTGCGCCGCGCGGTAGACGGCTGGCACGGCATCTGGCGGGCCGATGGCATCGCGCATCAATTGTGGCTGCCCCGCTCTGCTCCCGACGCTGCGGCCTTCTACGGCACGTACTTGCCGTTGGATGCCTTCTACGAACTGCGGTCCCATGCTGCCCGGCGGTTCTGGCGCTCACTCGAACGTCGTCGGCCGGGGCCGGACTTTCGGGCCATGCCCGCCCAACTCCGCCAATGGCACGTCTTGTCGTTACGCGCCTTGGACGCCCGCCTGCATGGCGAGAGCTATCGCACCATCGCCGAAGTGCTGCTCGGGTTCAGTGGCACCAAGGAGGATTGGGAAGTCGATCCATGCAAGAACAAGGCCCGCCGCCTCGTCGCCCACGGCATCAAGATGATGCGCGGCGGTTATCGGCTGCTGCTGCACTATCCTATCAAAGCAGATGGGCGGCGCTGAAAGGGTATCCCGCGAAGCGGTATGCTGCGCCTGATCTTCTTCATCTTCTTCCTTGTGCTCAAACCGGGACGGTGATCGATTTATGCTGGAAGTGCGATCTGGCAGGAAATCGGGGTCGATCCAATACATTTCGCCGCCATCGTCGGGGTCAATCTCGGGCTGGGCAATATAACACCCCCCTGCGCGCCGCTGCTTTTCATGGCGGGCGGGGTCACCGGAACGCCCTTGGCGACCTACATCG
>JAJUHJ010000134.1 GCA_029279965.1 Phyllobacteriaceae bacterium | reverse complement strand
TGATCGGCCGTGAGGCGGAGGTCAACCGCACGATCCAGGTGCTGTGCCGCCGCTCCAAGAACAATCCTCTCTATGTGGGTGATCCTGGCGTCGGCAAGACGGCGATCGCCGAAGGGTTGGCAAAACGGATCGTTGAAGGCGAAGTACCGGAAGTGCTGGAGGATGCGACGATCTTCGCGCTCGATATGGGCACGTTGCTGGCCGGCACGCGCTATCGCGGCGATTTCGAGGAGCGGCTGAAGCAGGTGGTCAAGGAACTGGAGGACTTCCCCGGCGCCATTCTCTTCATCGATGAAATCCACACGGTCATCGGCGCAGGCGCCACATCCGGCGGTGCGATGGATGCCTCCAACCTGCTCAAGCCTGCGCTCTCATCGGGCGCGATCCGCTGCATCGGATCGACGACCTACAAGGAATACCGGCAGTTTTTCGAAAAGGACCGGGCGCTGGTGCGCCGCTTTCAGAAGATCGATGTCAATGAACCGACGGTGGACGACGCCATCGAGATCATGAAGGGGCTGAAGCCCTATTTCGAGACCTTCCACCGCGTCAAATACACGAACGAGGCGGTGAAGGCAGCGGTGGAGCTTTCGGCGCGCTATATCAGCGATCGCAAGTTGCCGGACAAGGCCATCGACGTGATCGACGAAACGGGCGCTTCGCAGAAGCTGATCCCAGAGGCAAAGCGCCGCAAGACGATCAGCGTCAAGGAGATCGAGAACACGATCGCCACCATGGCTCGCATTCCGCCCAAGACGGTTTCGGCAGACGACGAGAAGGTGCTTGCCGGATTGGAAACCGAGCTCAAGCGCGTGGTCTATGGTCAGGAGAAGGCGATCGAGGCGCTTTCGTCGGCGATCAAGCTGGCCCGTGCCGGCCTACGCGAACCGGAAAAGCCGATTGGCTCCTACCTGTTTTCCGGGCCGACCGGTGTCGGAAAAACCGAGGTGGCGCGGCAGCTTGCAGCGTCGCTTGGCGTGGAACTCCTGCGTTTCGACATGTCCGAATACATGGAGCGCCACACGGTTTCGCGTCTGATCGGCGCGCCTCCGGGCTATGTAGGGTTCGACCAGGGGGGGCTGCTTACGGATGGCATCGACCAGCACCCGCACAGCGTACTGCTTCTCGATGAGATCGAAAAGGCGCATCCGGACCTGTTCAACATCCTGCTGCAGGTCATGGACCACGGCAAGCTGACGGACCATAACGGCAAGAGCATAGACTTCCGCAATGTCATTCTCATCATGACCACCAATGCGGGGGCCGCTGATCTGGCAAAGCCGGCGATCGGTTTCGGCTCATCCCGGCGTGAGGGTGACGACATGGAGGCCATCGAGCGGATGTTCTCGCCGGAATTCCGCAACCGGCTCGACGCGATCATCCAGTTTGGCCCGTTGCCCGTACCCGTCGTGCATCAGGTGGTGCAGAAGTTCGTCATGCAGCTTGAGGCACAGCTTGCCGAGCGCCGTGTCAGCTTCGACCTCTCGGATGAGGCGGTCGCCTGGCTTGCCGAGAAGGGATATGACGAGCGCATGGGCGCGCGTCCGCTCGGACGTGTCATCCAGGAGTACATCAAGAAGCCGCTAGCGGAAGAAGTGCTCTTCGGAAAATTGAAGCGGGGCGGCACCGTACGCGTGACGGTGGAGACATCCGAATCCGGCGCGACATCGCTCAAGCTGGATACGATACCCGACGACGCGCCGGTGAAGCCGAAACGTGAAGCGCCGCCGCGCAAGTCCAGTCCCAAGCGGAATTCGCCGAAGGCGAAGCCGAAGACTGCAAAACGGGCGCCCGCGCGGCAGGAGCCGCCGAAGCGCAGCCTCGTGCCGCAGTTGCCGCGCAAGGGTTGAGCAGGCGCATGCGCGTGCAGGTGCGTCCTTACAGTCGCACCTGCAGTGAGCCATAAAACCGCAGACGCCAGAGATGGCCGACACGCGGGTCTTCAAATCCAAAAGGCCTTGAGGGGCGCGTGCCAGCCGGTACGCGCCCTTCTTTTCGACGCGTTGAAGACGATCTCGGCTGAGTTGACACCAAATCTGGCGCTCTCTTCAACATCCGTGCGGCTGATTGGGAGCCGCTTTTCCGCAGGTCATGAGCGGCAGGAGTTTTTCACGCTCTCCGGTTGGCTTGCGGCCACTCACTCATCCTCATTCTCAAGTGCAAGGCGGATCTTGCGGGCATTTTCCGCCAGCACGGCTTCATCCGCCATTTCACCCGTGTGCGGACGCAGGGCGATGCCCTCAAAACGGGGGATGATATGAAAGTGCAAATGGAAGACGACCTGTCCGCCGGCGGGTTCGTTGAATTGCTGGACCGTGACACCGTCTGCATTGAAGGCCTTCATCGAAGCGCGTGCAATTTTCTGCACTGTCCGAGTAAGTGCGGCAAGGCTGCTGCTTTCGACATCCAGAATATTGCGGGCAGGGCGTTTGGGGATGGCGAGACAGTGACCGTCGCCGCGGGGCATGATGTCCATGAAGGCCAGCGTCTCGTCGTCCTCATAAATCTTATGCGCTGGCAACTCTCCCCGGAGAATCTTGGCGAAGGGATTTTCCATGTCATAGGCGATCGTCATTCCGGGACCTCATCTCATGCAAATGCTGCAGCGATGTTTCTTGTGGCACGGGACTTAGGTCAAGGCAAAACAAAGGGGTCAAGGCAAAACAGAGGCGGGTTCCGTAGCCTTGAGAGACGGCGGATTACGATTTGCGGTAGGGTGAGTGTTCGGCCAGGAGTTCGCCGATCGCATCCACCTCCCGGCGTTCTCGCGAAAGGTAATCTGCGACGGCGCGGCGCAAGCCCGGATGGGCGATATAGTGGGCGGAACGGGTGGTCGCCGGCAGGTATCCTCGCGCGAGCTTGTGTTCGCCTTGGGCGCCCGCTTCGACGCGCTTCAAGCCTCTGGCGATGGCAAACTCGATCGCCTGATGGTAGCAGACCTCGAAATGCAGGAATGGGTGGTGCTCGATCGAGCCCCAGTTGCGGCCGAAGAGCGCGTCTCCTCCGATGAAATTGATGGCGCCAGCGATATAACGCCCGTCGCGCCGCGCCATGACAAGGAGGATATCGTCCGCCATGCGTTCGCCGATGAGGGAGAAGAAGCTTCGGTTGAGATAGGGCTGCCCCCATTTGCGGCTGGCGGTCTCCATGTAGAAGGTGAAAAAGTCGTCCCATGCAGCTTCTGTGAGATCGCGGCCGGTCAGCCAATCGATCTCGATGCCGGCCCCGCAGGCGGTACGACGCTCCTTCTTGAGGGCCTTGCGCTTTCGAGAGGCCAGGCTCGCCAGGAAATCATCGTAAGAGCCATAGCCCTCGTTGATGAAGTGGAACTGTTGATCCGTACGCAGGAGAAAACCACGCGCTTCAAGCGCAACGGCTTCCTCCTGCATGGCGAAGGTGACATGGGCGGAGGAGATGCCCAGCCGTTCCGTCAGGGTCTTCAACCCTTCGGCAAGCGCCTGTCGGACGGCGGCAGGATCGGCGGTCCGGTGGACGAGCAGGCGCGGCCCGGTGGCGGGGGTGAACGGCACGGATGCTTGTAGTTTGGGATAGTAACGCCCGCCAGCCCGCTCGAAGGCATCCGCCCAGCCCCAGTCGAAAACATATTCACCTTGGCTGTGGGACTTCAGATAACATGGCACGGCGCCCAGAAGTCTACCGTCGGCGGCCTCCAGCCGCAGGTGCTGCCCGAGCCATCCCGTGGTGCGGGTCGCGCAGCCGCTTTCCTCAAGGGCGGAAAGGAAGGCATGGGAAACGAATGGATTGTAGGGGGCGTCGTCTTCCCTTGTGGTTCCGCAAAGCCCGGCCCATTCCTGCGCGGAAAATGCATTGAGGCTCTGCGCGACGGTGAGCGTGGCGGCTGCCCCGGCGCTGTGTATGTCCTGTTCCGTATTCATAGATCTCGAAACATAGGCTTTCGAGCCGGGATTTTCATCGGGGTCATGGTTCGAACCCCTCGAATGTCATCTGGTCGGCGTAGCGAAACGTCTGTTCGACCCCTTTCTGGTTCCGCACCGTCCAGGTGATCACCGGAAGGGAAAGCCGCTCGCGCACGAAGGAAACGAATGGGTTGGGCAGGTCGCTGACGGCAAAGGAGACGAAGGAAATGCCGTGTGCCAACATTGAAAAATGGGCCTCCAGATCGGTCATCGATCGGCCTTGTGCCGTCAGCCCTATTGGAATCTTTCCTGCAAGCAGAGCCAGCGCGCGAATGATCCGGTGATCGAATGACATCAGTGCGACGTCGCCATGATAGCCACTCAGGCATTCAAGGACGGCATCCACCAGCCCGGCGTCGCGTCCCGCCACACCCTTGATTTCGATGATGATCGGAACACGTCCCTGGATGACCGATAGAGCCTGGGCGAGCGTGGGCACCCTTTGCTTCGTCCCACCAATGCGCAGAACCGCAAGTTCTGCCGCTGTGTACTGCCAGACCTTGCCATCCTCGCCCGTCAGCCGCGCCATGTCGCTGTCGTGAAAGACTACAGGTACGCGATCGGCCGAAAGGTGCACATCGCACTCGATCGCGTAACCACGCGCGGCCGCCGCCTCGAAGGCGGCAAGCGTGTTTTCCCAGCGCTCACGGTTCATGTCGTGGAACCCGCGATGCGCAATGGGTCTGGCGGCAAGCCAATCGGGTGCCTGGTGCACGGATTGCCTATGTCACTCGATTTCGATCATGGCTTCGATCTCGACCGGCGCGTTCATCGGCAACACGGATGTGCCGACGGCTGCACGGGTGTGGCGCCCCTTGTCACCAAGGGCGGCAACCAGAAAGTCCGATGCGCCGTTGGCCACCAGATGCTGCTCGGTAAAATCCGGCGTGGAGGCGACGAAGACCGTAATCTTGATGATGCGCCGGATGCGCTCCAATTCACCGAGGGCGGCGCGTGCCTGCGCTAGCACGTTTACCGCGCACCATTTGGCCGCCAGTTTTCCTGCCTCAGTACCAAGTTCACGCCCGAGCAACCCCATGGCCATCAGCTTGCCGTCTTTCATGGGCAGCTGACCCGACGTGATGAGCAGGTTGCCTGTCTCGATCGTTGGTACGTAGTTGGCGACCGCCTTGGCCGGCTCTGGCAACTCGACGCCAAGTTCGAGCAGCCGTTTTTCGATCACATTGCCCATCCAACTTCCTCGCTATTGCACTTGCAACTATGCCTGTCTTTTGTCACCACGAGTAGCCGGCCACAACAGAAGTTCAAGACTTCCGACCGGTCTCAATGGAGATTACCATGCGCCTCTCGGGCTATGCACTTTCGGTTCTCGTTCCGCTGCTCGGCGCTACCGCCGCCGGCGGGGCAGGGGCGCAGACCCTCGCGCCGCATCGGGCCGTATACGATCTGGCGCTGGCCGATGCGGGCGACGATTCGGACATCATGCAACTCGCCGGCCGTTGGGTGTTCGAGTTCTCCGGTTCCGCTTGCCAAGGCTATACTCTCAATTCACGAATTGTCATGCGTTTTGAGATGTCCGATGGGCCCAGCACAATCGACCAGCGAGTGTCGAGCTTCGAGGATGCCAAGGGCGAGACATTCCGGTTCTCAACGAAGTCCTTTATCGACCAGGAGTTTGACAGCGAAGTGACCGGCGTTGCCCGACTGGAGCCTTCCGGCACCGTAATTGACTATGACGCTCCGGAAGATGTGGAGCACTCTTTTGCGTCCACGAAATTTCCGACTGCCCAGCTGCGCGAACTGCTCCAAAAAGCGAAGGCTGGCGAGCGTTTCTACGAAACGGTCATTTTTGACGGCACCGAGTTTACCGACGAGCCTGTTTTGGTTTCCATGGTGGTAGGGTCGCCGAAGCCGGTGGAGAAGGACGATCTGGAAAGAGATGCGCTGGGTGTGCTCGCTCAAGACACGTTCCGCCCGGTGACAGCCGCTTACTTCGATGGGGAAGGAGCAGACGGCGAGGAGACGAGCGACTACAATGTCAGCTTCAAGCTGCACGAAAACGGGGTGCAGCGCGATATGCTGATCCGCTACGAAAACTACTCGATGACCGCCCGCCTGTCCGAATTGACTATTCTGGACAATGACGAGAAATGCGAGGCTGAGACGCGCGGCTGATACGTCTTTGCTTGCATTCGGGTGCGGATGCCTCTATATGCGCGCCCATCCCACACGCGGATCATTGGGTTTCAGCCTGGGAGACATCCGGCTGACACCTCCGGTGGCGTCGATGATGCCTGACGGTCCGCGGAGGCTTAACCGGAAAGGAAAAAACGATGGCATTGCCTGATTTCAGCATGCGCCAGCTTCTTGAGGCTGGTGTGCATTTCGGTCACCAGACACACCGTTGGAACCCCAAAATGGGTTCTTACATTTTCGGTGCCCGCAACAACATCCACATCATCGATCTCAGCCAGACGGTGCCGCTTTTGCACCAGGCGCTGAAAACCGTCTCCGACACGGTGGCGAAGGGCGGACGCGTGCTCTTCGTGGGCACCAAGCGTCAGGCGTCCGACATCGTTGCCGATGCGGCACGGCGCAGCGCGCAATATTATGTGAACTCGCGCTGGCTGGGCGGCATGCTCACCAACTGGAAGACGATCTCCAATTCGATCCAGCGTCTGCGTCGGCTCGATGAGCTTCTGAACAGCGATACCCAGGGCCTGACGAAGAAAGAGCTTCTCAATCTGGAGCGCGAGCGCGACAAGCTGGAGCGTGCGCTGGGCGGTATTCGCGATATGGGCTCGATCCCGGACATGATGTTCGTTATCGACACCAACAAGGAAGCGATCGCCGTGCAGGAAGCGCGCCGGCTTGGCATTCCTGTTATTGCGATTACCGATTCCAATTGCGATCCGGATGAGGTCGACTATCCCATTCCCGGAAACGATGACGCAGCGCGTGCGATTGCGCTTTATTGCGATCTGATTGCCAAGGCTGCCATCGACGGGATCGAGCGCCAGCAGGGCGCGCTCGGTATGGACATCGGCGAAGCAGTCGAAACGCCGAGCGAGCCGGCGCTGGAGGAAGAAACCCCCGCGCCGGAAGCAGCTTCGACACCGGCTGAAGCGACTGCTGCTGCCGTTGCTGCCGAAGAGGCGCCGGCCGAGGAAGCCGACAAAAGCTGAGGAAAGGCTGCTACCTTTCTTCCCGGGGGCGGGCCCCCAGAACCCATGAAGAGGCGACGATGAGCATTTCAGCGGCACAGGTCAAGCAACTGCGCGAGATGACAGGCGCGGGCATGATGGATTGCAAGACCGCGCTTTCCGAAACCGGCGGCGACCTGGAGGCGGCCGTCGACTGGCTGCGCAAGAAGGGTATCTCCAAGGCCGACAAGAAGTCCGGCCGTACGGCTGCCGAGGGCCTGATCGGCGTTGCGTCGGATGGCGCAAGCGCTGTTATGGTCGAGGTGAATTCCGAAACCGATTTCGTTGCGCGCAATGACGCGTTCCAGCAATTGGTTCGCAATATTGCCGACGTGGCGCTTGGAACGGACGGCGGTGTTGAGGCTGTTAACGCCGCGCCTTATCCCGAGAGCGGTAAATCGGTTGCGGATTCGATCCGTGATGCGATCGCCACGATCGGCGAGAACATGAGCCTGCGCCGCTCCGCGAAGCTGTCGGTCGCCAACGGCGCCGTTGCGACCTATGTTCACAATGCGGTGACGGACGGCCTCGGCAAAATCGGTGTTCTCGTTGCCGTGGAGACCGAAGGCGATGCCGAGGCGGCAAGAAACTTCGGACGTCAGGTCGCGATGCATGTGGCTGCGATCAACCCGCTGGCGCTGTCGGAAGCCGACATCGACCCCAATCTTGTTGCTCGCGAGAAGGAAATCTTTTCCGAGCAGGCACGCCAGTCAGGCAAGCCGGACAACATCATCGAGAAGATGGTCGAAGGCCGGCTGCGCAAGTATTTTGAGGAAGTCGTGCTTCTCAAGCAAGCCTTCGTGATCAATCCCGACCTGACGGTCGAGAACGCGCTGAAGGAAGCCGAGAAGGAAATCGGTGCGCCGGTGAAGATCACTGGCTTCCTGCGCTTCGGGCTGGGCGAGGGCGTCGAGCGAGAAGACAACGACTTTGCCGCCGAGGTCGCGGCAGCGGTCAAGGGCTGACACCCGGCTGTCCGGGGGGTGGAGAAGGGGGGCGCGGGACCACCCCGCCCCCCTAGTGGAGGCGCCCCGGAATCCGGGA
>JAJUHJ010000133.1 GCA_029279965.1 Phyllobacteriaceae bacterium | reverse complement strand
GCGGCTGAAGACGTTGCCGGAGCAGGCGCTGGTGCGGCCGGGCATAAAGATACCGCTGCGCGGCATGCCGCACTTGATCGTGCATGAGCCGGGCAGGCGCGGCACCGTGGCTTGCGCCACCTTCGAGGGTGTGCCCGCCCTGATCGTGAACGGGGATCGCAGACATTTGCCGCGGCGCATCGCAGACTTCCTCAAGCGTGAAGCCCGGCAGGACATCGAAATGTTGGTGGCCAGACATACCGCTGCCGTGGGGCGCAGTGCAAAGGCGATCCGTTATCGCGATACGAGGAGCCGCTGGGGCAGTTGCACGTCTGACGGAACGCTGTCCTTCTCCTGGCGCATCATGATGGCCCCGCCCGCCGTCATCAACTATCTGGTCGCGCATGAGGTGGCGCATTTGAAGGAGATGAACCACGGGCCGCGCTTCTGGGCGTTATGTCGTGAGCTTTGTCCCGATACGGATCGCTGCAAGGCATGGCTGAAGCGGAACGGAACAGCATTGCAGGCGATACAGTTCGGTAACGGCCAATAGACCGCACCCACTCTCGACTTCGCAGCCATTTCGTGCCACTTCAGCGCCCATGACGCTCGACATCAAAATCTGCGGCCTGAAGACCGAGCCGGCGATTGCCGCCGCCCTTGAGGGCGGCGCCACGCATGTCGGCTTCATCTTCTTTGAAAAGAGCCCGCGTCACGTCACCGTCGAGGCCGCGGCCCGCTTGCGGCGGACAGCAGAGCGCCGTGCGGCGGCGGTTGCCGTTTCAGTGGACGCCGGCGACGAGATGCTGGAGCGCATTGTGGAAGGTGTACGGCCCGATCTGTTGCAGTTGCATGGCCGGGAAAGCCCGGCGCGCGTTGCCGCAATCAAGGAACGCTATGGACTGCCTGTCATGAAAGCCGTTCCGATCCGAGAAGCTGGCGATCTGAGCCTTATCGAGGCGTATCGGAATGTCGCGGACCGCCTGCTGCTCGATGCCAAGCCGCCGGCGGGGGCCGAACTTCCGGGCGGCAATGGCGTTCCTTTTGATTGGTCGCTTCTTGCTTCCCTTGACGCGGAGTTCAACTACATGCTTTCGGGAGGACTTGACGCTGCCAATATCGGCGCGGCCCTGAAAACCGCAAAACCGCGCGGGATCGATGTCTCCTCGGGTGTGGAAACCGCGCCGGGCGAAAAGGACCCGGATCTGATACGCGCATTCTTTGCCGCCGTGAGCACGGCGCGCGCCGCCGATGCGGCATGACCCAGACGGAGGCGATATGAACGAGCCCGTGGCACCCAACTCCTTTCGCACCGGACCTGATGAGCAGGGAATGTTCGGTATCTTCGGCGGCCGCTTCGTCGCCGAGACGCTCATGCCGTTGATTCTGGATCTGGAGAAGCATTGGAACGCGGCCAAGAACGATCCTGCCTTTGATGCGGAGCTCAAGCATCTGGCCACCCACTATACGGGCCGCCCGTCGCCTCTCTATTTTGCGGAGCGGCTGACCGAGCATCTCGGCGGGGCGAAGGTCTACCTGAAACGGGACGAGCTCAACCACACCGGCAGCCACAAGATCAACAACTGCCTGGGCCAGATCTTGCTGGCCAAACGCATGGGAAAGACTCGCATCATCGCAGAAACCGGAGCCGGTCAGCATGGCGTGGCGGCAGCCACAGTCGCGGCACGATTCGGTCTGCCCTGTATCGTCTACATGGGAGCCACGGACGTAGAGCGGCAGGCGCCGAACGTCTTCCGGATGAAGCTGCTGGGCGCAGAAGTGCGGCCGGTGACGTCCGGACACGGGACGCTCAAGGATGCCATGAACGAGGCCCTGCGCGACTGGGTGACCAATGTCGAGGACACATACTACCTGATCGGCACCGCCGCTGGTCCGCACCCTTATCCAGAACTGGTGCGCGATTTCCAATGCGTCATCGGCAAGGAGACGAGGGAGCAGATGTTGGCGGCCGAAGGTCGGCTACCCGACATGCTGGTCGCTGCGCTTGGCGGCGGGTCGAACGCAATCGGTCTTTTCCATCCGTTCCTGGACGAGAAGGACGTGGCGATTGTCGGCGTCGAAGCTGGCGGTAAAGGGCTGCAGGGCGAGGAGCATTGCGCATCCCTGGCCGTCGGAAAACCGGGGGTCCTGCATGGCAACCGCACCTATCTTCTGCAAAACGAAGACGGACAGATCAAGGACGGGCACTCCATCTCCGCTGGGCTTGATTATCCCGGTATTGGCCCCGAGCATTCCTGGCTGAAGGAAACCGGCCGCGCTGAATATGTGGCCATTCAGGATCAGGAGGCGCTTGAGGCATTTCAGCTTCTCACCCGGCTGGAAGGCATCATACCGGCGCTTGAACCCTCCCATGCGCTGGCCGAGGTGATGAAGCGCGCGCCGAAGATGGACAAAGACCGCATCATCGTCGTCAACCTTTCTGGCCGCGGCGACAAGGACATCTTCTCCGTCGCCAAGCATCTGGGTATGGATATTTGATGGCACGCTTCATCGACATCTGGATCAACTGCCCCGATCGCGAGACGGCCGACAAGATTGCCGAAGAGGTGATCGGCGCGCGTCTGGCCGCCTGTGCCAACATCTTCGCCCCGATCGGCAGCCATTATCACTGGAAAGGCGCAGTAGAACGGGAAGAGGAAGTGCCGTTGGTGCTCAAGACGCGCACCGAGCACTTCGACGCGGTCTGCGAAACCGTTCGCCCGCTGCACCCTTATGACGTGCCGTCCATCGTGGCGGTGGAGATCAGCCACATCGATCAGGCCTATGCCGATTGGCTGCGCAAGGAGACGAGGGAACCGGCGTGACCGATACCACCCGCATCGACAGGCTTTTCAAGATCCTGAAGGCAGAGAACAGACCGGCACTTGTCACCTATTTCATGGGTGGTGACCCCGATTACGAAACATCGCTTTCCGTGATGAAGACGCTGCCCAGGGCGGGCAGCGACATTATCGAGCTCGGAATGCCTTTCTCGGATCCGATGGCTGACGGCCCGGCGATCCAGGCTGCGGGTCTGCGCGCCCTGAAAGGCGGGCAGACGCTCGCAAGGACGCTTGAGATGGCGCGCGCCTTCCGCGAGGAAGACGACCACACGCCCATCGTCATGATGGGCTACTACAATCCGATTTACATCTACGGCGTCGAGCGGTTCCTGGCAGATGCGAAGGCAGCCGGCATTGACGGGCTCATCATCGTCGACCTGCCGCCGGAAATGGACGAGGAATTGTGCCTGCCGGCCCTCCATGCCGGCATCAACTTCATTCGCCTGGCGACCCCGACCACCAACGATGCGCGCCTGCCCAAGGTGCTCGAAAACACCTCCGGCTTTGTCTATTACGTGTCGATGACGGGCATCACCGGCTCGGCCCTGCCGGATACCTCGAAGGTGAGCGAGGCCGTTGCGCGCATCAAAGGCCATACGGATCTGCCTGTCTGCGTCGGCTTCGGAGTAAAGACCGCGAGTCAGGCGCGCGTCATCGGGGCGGCAGCCGACGGAGTGGTGGTTGGTACGGCCATCGTGAACGCCGTCGCAAATGTGCTGGGGCCGGACGGACAGACGACCGCCGATCCGGCGGAGGCGGTCGCGACGCTGGTCCGCGGTCTGGCGGAAGGTGTGCGCGAGGCGCGGGTTGCCGTCGAATAAGGAACATTTTCTCCGCGCAGGGTGCCTGCGGGATCGAAAACGGAAAGGCTTGGGCCCATGAACTGGATCACCAACTATGTCCGGCCGAAGATCAACTCCATGTTCGGCCGCCGCGAAATGCCGGAAAACCTCTGGATCAAATGTCCGGAGACCGGTGAGATGGTCTTTCATAAGGATCTGGAGGAGAACCAGTGGGTTGTTCCTTCTTCCGGCTACCATATGAAGATTTCCGCCCGAAAACGGCTGGAGGCCTTCTTCGATGGCGGTGCTTACGAGACACTGGACAATCCCAAAGCACCTGTAGATCCGCTGAAATTCCGGGACGAACGGCGCTACACCGATCGCCTACGCGATGCCAGGGCCAAAACCAGTCTTGAAGACGCGGTGATCAATGCCGTCGGTACAATCGACGAGTTGGAGATCGTTGCCACCGTGCAGGATTTCGCGTTCATGGGCGGCTCTCTCGGCATGGCGGCGGGCGAGGCGATTGTGCGGGGCTTCGAGACGGCGGTGGAACGCCGGCTGCCGCTGGTGCTTTTCGCCGCTTCGGGCGGCGCGCGCATGCAGGAAGGCATTCTCTCGCTGATGCAGCTTCCGCGCACGACGGTCGCCGTGGACAGGCTGAAGGAGGCGGGCCTTCCCTACATCGTCGTTCTTACAAACCCGACAACCGGAGGTGTGACCGCCTCCTATGCCATGCTGGGCGACGTGCATATTGCCGAGCCTGGTGCGCTGATCGGCTTTGCCGGCCCGCGCGTGATCGAACAGACCATCCGGGAGAAGCTGCCCGAGGGCTTTCAGCGCGCCGAGTATCTGATGGAGCACGGCATGGTGGACATGGTGGTTTCGCGCCTGGAGATGAAGGCGACCATCGCCCGGCTCTTGAAGATTTTGCTCAAGGTGGAGGAGAAGCCGGACGAGGAAATCGGGGCGGAGGACGAAGCCGCCGACGAAGCAGCACCGGCTTCGGCAACAGCGACTGAAGCGGCCGAAGCATCCGTCCAGGCTTAGCTGACCAGCGTTTGCGCAGAGCATCCTCATGTCCGTAAGCAGCGCTGAGTGCGCCATCGAGCGGCTGATGTCGCTTCACCCGAAAGGGTTCGACCTGTCGCTCGAACGCATTGGGCGGCTTCTTGAACGTTTGGACAATCCACATCGCCGGATGCCGCCGGTGATCCATATCGCCGGCACCAATGGCAAGGGCTCTGCCGCAGCCTTTGCGCGCGCGCTTTTGGAGGCGGCAGGCAAGACGGTGCATGTTCACACGTCACCGCATCTTGTGAATTGGCACGAGCGCTACCGAATGGGCGCGCCGGGCGGGGGGCGGCTGGTGGAAGATGCCGTTCTGGCGGCGGCGGTGGAGCGGGTGGAGAGGGCCAATCGCGGCGAGAAGATTACTGTTTTCGAGGTCCTCACCGCGGTCATGTTTGTGCTGTTCTCCGAACATCCGGCCGATGCGGCCATCGTCGAAGTGGGACTTGGCGGGCGTTTTGACGCGACCAATGTGATCGCAAGTCCGGCCGTCAGCCTTATCATGCCTGTTGCGCTCGACCACGAAGCCTATCTGGGGGACCGCGTGGAACTCATCGCGGCGGAAAAGGCGGGCATCATCAAACCCGGTGTGCCCGTTGTGGTGGGTCAGCAGGAATGGGACGCCGCGCGCGAAGTGCTGACGGAGACGGCAGATCGTCTTGATGCGCCGCTGAAGGTTTATGGGCAGGATTTTCTTGCCGCTGAGGAACACGGCCGCATGGTTTATCAGGATGAAAGCGGGCTTCTCGACCTGCCGCTGCCGCGCCTTCCCGGGCGGCACCAGCTCGCCAATGCGGCAGCTGCCATAGCTGCCGTCAAGACCGCCGGATTTGCCGTCACTGACCAGGTGGCGGAAAAAGCCATGGTCGAGGTTTCGTGGCCGGGCCGCATGCAGACACTGCCCGAGGGGCGGCTTTCGGCATTGGCACCGGAAGGCGCGGAAATCTGGATCGATGGGGGCCATAATCCCAGCGCGGGCGCCGTGATCGCTGAAGCGCTAGCAGAAGCCGAGGAGAAGCGGCCGCGGCCGTTGTTCCTGATTGCCGGCATGCTCAATACGAAGGACCAGACAGGTTACTTCCGCGCTTTTGAGGGCATGGTGAGACACGTATATGCCGTGCCGGTGAACAACAGCGACGCCGGCGTGCCCACCAGCGAATTGGCTGCGCATGCGATGGCCGCGGGCCTCTCGGCAGAGCCGGTGAACTCCGTGGCCAATGCCCTGACGCTTCTCCGTGATATGTGGGACGAGGATGAGCCGCCGCGCATTCTCATCGGCGGCTCGCTTTACCTTGTCGGCGAGGTTCTGGCAGAGAACGGCACGCCGCCAGTATAAAGATAGGCAGCCAAGAGGGGCCGGTTAGGCCCCGCCCCGGAACGTTCAGGCACTCGGCTGCTTGGTCTTGCGCAGATAGGGCAGGATGGTGTCGAAAGCGCCGAAACGCTGGATCGCATCCTCATCCGAAACGGCGCCCGTGATGATCACGTCGTCGCCATGCTTCCAGTTGGCAGGCGTTGCCACCTGATGCTTGGCGGTAAGCTGAATCGAGTCGATCGCCCGCAGGATCTCGTCGAAGTTGCGCCCGGTGGTCATCGGATATGTGAGGACGAGCTTGATCTTCTTGTCCGGCCCGATGACATAGACCGAGCGCACCGTGGCGTTGTCGGCCGGCGTGCGTCCTTCCGCAGAGTCGCCGGCATCTGCAGGCAACATATCGTAGAGTTTTGCGACCTTGAGATCCTTGTCGCCGATCAGCGGATACTCGACACGGTAGCCGGTTGCTTTCTCGATGTCCGCTTTCCAACGGTCATGATCCTCCACAGGATCGACCGAAATGCCGATGATCTTGGCGTTGCGCTTTGCAAACTCGCCTTCCAGGCCTGCCATCGTGCCAAGTTCGGTGGTGCAGACGGGCGTGAAGTTTTTCGGATGGCTGAAAAGCACAGCCCAACCGTCGCCGATCCACTCGTGGAAGTTGATCGTACCGTGCGTGGTCTCAGCCGAAAAATCCGGCGCGGTATCGTTGATGCGTAAACCCATGACGTTTCTCCCCTGGGTGAAAGAATTTTATCTTAACATAGGTGTTCCGAGAGTACGTACGTAGGATTTATGTTTGGCTGAAACCGTCTTGTGAGAAATAGAATGCTATGCAATCGGGACGGCGCGCAATCGCGTACCGCAATGCTCCGCGAGCCGTGACGGTGCGGAACGGAGCACCGAAATTCTGCCGTGAAAAACAGAAGGCGCGCTAATCGTCGTCTTCGCTTTGCGTGGCACGGAAGGGATGGCTTTCATACACGCCGAGGATGCGAACCTCGCGTGAAAAGAAACCCAACTCCTCCAGCGCAAGGGCTAGATTCGGATCGTCTGGATGGCCTTCCACGTCGGCATAAAAGAGTGTCGAGAAGAATTTTCCACCGAGTTGATAGCTTTCCAGCTTGGTCATGTTGACGCCGTTCGTGGCAAAGCCGCCCATCGCCTTATAGAGCGCAGCCGGCACGTTGCGTACACGGAATATGAAGGTGGTGATCATTGCCTGTTCGGGCGACCGGCGCACCGCCCAGTGCTTTTCCTTGGAAAGAACCACGAAGCGGGTAACATTGTTGTCCGTGTCCTCGACGTTTTCCGCGACGATTTCCAACCCGTAAAGATCGGCGGCCAGCCGTGGGGCGAGCGCGGCATTGGCGCGGACCTTCTCTTCCATGACAAGGCGGGCCGCGCCTGCCGTGTCGCCCGCCACAACCGGTTTCCAGCGGTTACGCCGGATCACCTTGCGGCATTGGCCAAGCGCGTGGATGTGGCTGTAGACAGCCTTTATTTCCGATTGGGCCACCCCCGGCAGCACCATAAGCTGGAAGTGAATGGGCAGGAAATACTCGCCGACGATGTGGAGTCGCGATTCGGGCAACAGGTAGTGAATATCGGCAACCCGCCCCGCGATGGTGTTCTCGATAGGGATCATTGCGAGGTCCGCCTTGCCGGTCTGCACCGCATTGAAGGCGTCTTCGAAGGTGGAGCAGGGCAGCGGCTCGCGGTCTGGAAACATGTTGCGGCAGGCGGTATCGGAATTGGCCCCCGGCTCGCCCTGAAATGCGATCTTGTTGGTCTTTCGCGGCAACATGTTCAGTCTTCCGGCATGGTTGAAAGGATGTGTCGTGCCTGCACCAGATCGTCGGGTGTGTCGACACCAAGAGGCACGGAACGGACGATCTCGACGTCAATGCGCATTCCCGCCTCGAGCGCGCGGAGCTGCTCCAGATTCTCGCGCATCTCGAGCGTCGCCGGAGGCAGTGCCACAAAATTTTCGAGCGCGACGCGACGGTAAGCGTAAATGCCGACATGGTGATAAAGCGGTCCCTCGCCCCAGGGTGCGGTTGCCCGCGTGAAGTAGAGGGCGCGCAGGCGGGTATGGTCCGGTCCGGCGTCCAGGGGCGCGCCGACGATTTTCACGACGCTCGGCCTGGTTTTTTCGTCCTCGTCGGTGATCTCCACTCCAAGCGTCGCTATGTCCGTTCCCGCGTTCTCCAGCGGGCGCAGAACGGCATGAATGTCGGCGGGGGGGATCGTCGGGAGATCGCCCTGAAGATTGATGACGATCTCGGCCGCGCCG
>JAJUHJ010000132.1 GCA_029279965.1 Phyllobacteriaceae bacterium | reverse complement strand
AGCGCAACGTAGAACAGCACGGATTGGCCGCTGAAAACCGGCCCGATGACGGGAATGGAGTCGATCACCGGCAGCCGGACGGGCCGGAAACCGATAATGTTCGGGTCGGTAAAGGCTCCAATCACGTCGAAGATCGCGCGCAGGAGATAGGTGGTCAGTCCCGCCGCCAATATGTTGATGGCGATGGAGACCACGATGGAATCGCCACCGCGTCTGAGGCTGAACTCGGCAAAAACAAGGCCCATCCCGATGCCGGCGAGCATGGCAGCCATGGCGCCCAACCATGGCGAGCCGGTAAAGTAGGAGCCGAGCACCGCGGCAAAGGCTCCGGTGAGGATGAAACCTTCCAGCGCAATGTTGAAGACGCCCGCGCGTTCGCACAGTGCGCCGCCGAGCGCGGCCAGCAGGATCGGCGTTACGAAACGCGGGATCGAGGCTGCAAAGGAGGGGTCGAGGAGAAGATCAAGCACCGTCCGTCTCCTTGCGTGCGGACGAGGCAAAGAGCGTGCTTGAAACGCGGCTGGCGACGAAAAGGATAATAACCGCCTGCATCACGAGCGCGAGTTCCTTGGGCACGCCCGCCGCCCGTTCCATCCCTGTAGCGCCGGTTTGGACAGCGGCAAAAAAGAAGCCGGACAGCGGGACGGCCCAAGGCACCATATTCACCAGCAGGACCGCGATGATTCCCGTCCAGGCATAAAGCGGCTGCACCAGCATTCCATCGATGTAGCGATGGTGGATGCCGAAGACCGCCACCGCGCCGACAAGCCCGGCAATGGCGCCGCTCATCGCCAGTGTCTGGAGCGTGAGCTTGCCTACCGGCAGTCCCACAGCGCGGGCGAAGTCAGGCGAAAGCCCATTCATGCGGGCATGATAGCCGTGTACGGTGGTGTAACTGTAGATGATGGCGAAGATCGCCGCCACGCCGACAATCAGAATACCGATATCGAGCCGCGTGCCGGGGAAATATGGCAGCCACATCTCCATCGGCACCAGGTGCGATTGCAGCATCCCGGATTGCACATCGCGAAAAGGGTGGGCGACCATGTATGAGGCAATATATCGGGCTGGATAGTTAAGCAGCAGAGACCCGACGAGCAGGGGCACGCCGACATAAAGCTGCAGCGCTCCGGCAAGCAATGCCCACAGCGCGCCGGCCAGCATTGCGGCCCCGATCGACGCGACCAGCACGAACAGCGGCGGGCCGGGCAGCAGGACGGCGGCAAGGGCGGCGGCCAGTCCACCCGCTACGAGTTGGCCTTCACCACCGATGTTGAACAGCCCGGCACGGAAACTCAGCATCACTGAAACCGCCATGCCGATGATGAGCGCGGAACGGCTCAGCGTCGTCATCAGATAGGCAAAACGGCGGCCGCCGAAAGCACCGCTGATGAAGCCCTGTAGCGCCTCGCCGACAGGCGCGCCGACCATCAGCATGAGGAGAAAGAAGATCGCAAGGATCGCCGCCACCAGGCCGACCCAGGAAAGCACCTCGCCCGGAACAGTTCCCCGGCGCATGCTCATGCAACTTCCGCCAGTGCTTCGACCGCGCGCGATGTCATCAAATCGCCAATCCTCTCGCGATCGGCCTCCTCGGCGGGGATGACGCCGGCGATACGGCCTTCGAACATGACCAGGATTCGGTCCGAGAGAGCGAGAATTTCGTCGAGCTCGGTGGAGACAAGGAGGACGGCGTGGCCTTCGTCACGCATCCGCATGAGTTCGCCGTGGATGAAATCGATGGCCCCGATATCCACGCCCCAGGTCGGGTTCTCGGCGATGACGAGTGGGGTGTTGCGGGCCAGTTCCCGCCCGACCACCAGCTTCTGCTTGTTCCCGCCCGACATGGTGCTCGCTGCGGCGGAGGGGCCGGCAACCCGAATTCGGAAACGCTCGATCAGCGAACGGGCGAAATCGGCCATCGCCTTGCGGTCCAGGAAAGGCCCGCGGGTGAAGGCGGCGCGGTCTTCGCGCCCTGCATTGGCATTGTCGCTGACCGATGCGGCAAGCGCCAGGCCCATGCGTTGACGGTCCTCGGGGATATAGCTCATGCCGATATGTCGCCTCGTCTCCACATCGAGGGTTTCGACGCGGTTGCCGAGGAGGGTAGCCGACCCAGAATGTGGACGCCTCAGGCCGACGAGCGCCTCCACCAGCTCCGTCTGGCCATTGCCGCTGACCCCGGCGATACCGACGATTTCGCCCCTGCGCACGGAGAAGGAAAGGGGCCCGACGGCGCCGCCTCGCCCGGCGATCTCCAGACTGTCCAGCGAGAGCACGACATCTCCGGGCTCACGCTTTTTGCGTTTCCGCACAGGAGGCAGTTCGCCACCGACGATTTCGCGGGCGATGCGTTCCTTCGTGTTGGCAGCAAGCGGTTCGGAAGAGACAAGCTTGCCTGCTCTCATGACGCTGACGCGATCGGCGATCTCCATCACCTCGTCGAGCTTGTGCGTGATGAGAACGATTGCCCGGCCTTCGGCGCGGAAGCTGCGCAGCACGGCGAAAAGCCTGTCCTTCTCCTGCGGGGTCAGCACCGAGGTTGGCTCGTCGAGGATGAGAAGGCGCGCATCGCGATAAAGCAGCTTGAGGATTTCCACCACCTGCTTTTCACCTACGGAAAGCGTGCCGACGCGCCTGCCCAGCGGCAACGCGATCCCGTGCCCCTTCGCCCGTTCCTCCAGGGATTTTCGAGCGGCGGAGAAATTCACGAAACCGAGGGGGCCAACCGGCTCTGAACACAGGAGGATGTTCTCCAGCACCGACATGGAATCCTGCAGCATGAAATGCTGGTGCACCATGCCGACGCCAGCCTGTATCGCCTTCTGCGGAGACGCCCACCGATGCGGCTCGCCGTCAAGCGTGATCGTGCCGGCCTGAGGTTCGATCAGGCCGAAGAGTGCGTTCATCAGCGTTGACTTGCCGGCGCCGTTTTCGCCGACAATGGCGTGGATTTCGCCGGGCTCGATCGTCAGCGAGACGTCATCGACCGCCGTCACCGTGCCGAAGCGAACCGTGATGCCGGAAAGGGTGACGCGCATTGACGGCCTCTTGTCAATGATGCGGAGCGGTTGTCCGCTCGATGAAAGCGGATGCCGGTCTCACTGCGCGAACATCGGGTCCTGCAATTCAAGAGAGCCGTCCTTGATCTGGGCGGCAATGCTGCGCACCTTCTCGATCACCTCCGGATGCTCGGCGATCAGACATTGGCTGTCGGCCAGCCTGTCTTCCTCCAGCGCGAGGGCAGACATGCCGCCTTCGGCAAGGCCGAGTGACATCATGACCTGCTCACCCTCGAGGATCGCGCCAATCGCCTGCACCACGGCGTTGTCCACGCGTTTGAGCATGACATCCGTAATATGGCCGGGGACGGTCGGACAATGATTGACATCGACCGTGAAGGCCTTGAAACCTTCCTCTTCGGCTGCCTCGAAGACACCGAAATCGCCGCCGGACGTGGCGGAAAGGATGTAATCTGCACCGGCAGCGTGCATGGCGACTGCCTGCTCCTTCGCGCGGACCGGATCGGCAAAGGGATTCTCGCCGCCCACCCATCGCACATCGACAGCAACTTCCGGAGCGACCGCTTCCACGCCTTGGGCGAAGCCGTCCGTGTGACGATGCAGAAAGGGAATGTCGAGCGCAGCCACCACGCCGACGCGGCCGCTTTCGGTCAAGAGACCGGCTTCGACCCCGAGAAGGTAGCTGGCTTCATATTCACGGAACACAGCGCAATGAACGTTTTCCGGGCGATCGTCGATACACTGGTCGACAATGAGAAACTGCGTGTCGGGTGCTGTGGGGGCGATCTGCCGGACGATGTCATTGAACTCGAAGCCGAGCAGGGCGACAATGTCCGCGCCTTCATTGACGGCAGCGTTCACATTGTCCAGCCGCTCGGCTGCGGTTCGGCTTTCGAAGGTGCGGACCTCCGCATCATATTGTTCGCCAGCGGCCTGGATGCCTTCCTGGCCCAGTTGCAGAAAAGCATTCACTCCGATCGGATCAGGCGAGACATAGACAAAGAGCCGTTCCTGGGCGGCTGCGGCACCGGACACCAGCGCCGCCACGCCGGCTGCCAGCAATGTTTTCCGCAATCGCATGTTCCATCTCCTCTTTGTTTGCATTCCCGATCCGCAGAAAATCTGCTCGGGACTATAGATTAAGGCATCTGCCTTTGACAGATAACAGGCCGGTTTTCTAACAATTTTCAAGGGAGCTGATTTTTGTTGATGGCCCGTGAAAGGAAAATGGGATGACGCCGCAGTGGTACGTAGCCAATAAGGACGAGGCGGAGTTCTGGACCGAGGAGCGTTGTTACATCGCCGAACTTCTCAATGATGATGCTTCGCCGGAAGCCTCGCTCGCCGTCGCGCGTGTCACACCGGGCGTCACCACGCAGCTCCACAAGCTTGCCGGCATCTCCGAACGCTACATCCTCCGCAAGGGCAGGGGCGTTGTGGAGATCGACGGAGAATCATGCCCGGTGAAAGTCGGCGATCAGGTGATGATTCCCGCGGACGCCGCACAGCGCATCACCAACACCGGTGAGGAGGATCTGGAATTTTATTGCCTGTGCGTGCCGCGTTTCCGGCCGGAAAGCTATATCGCCCTGGAATAGCGGGATGTCGCCCGCATCGCGCCAACGGGGATCATTCTCCCAATTCGAGCGAGCGCTTTTTCGCGGCGTTCACCGCTTCGCCGACAAGATTCATGAGCCGGTTTTCGCCCATGAGCACGTCGAGCGCGGCCGCGGTCGTGCCGTTCGGGCTTGTCACCTGCTCGCGCAGCCGGCCAGGGCTCAGGTCGCTCTCCCTGGCAAGTGCAGCAGCCCCGTAGACGGTTTGCATGGCAAGGAGGTTTGCCGTTTCCGGCGAAAGGCCAGCCTTCTCGCCGGCAGCCGCCAAGCACTCGATGAAATGGAAAAGGTAGGCCGGACCAGACCCCGACACGGCCGTTACAGCATCCATCAGCGTTTCGTCTTCGACGGTTGCGACGGCTCCGCTGGCCCGTAACAGCTCCGAAACGAACGCCTGCATTTCCGCTCTTACATTGGCGTTTGAAAAGACGACCATCATGCCCTTGCCAATGGCGGCGGGGGTGTTCGGCATGCAGCGCATGACAGCGGCCTGACTGCCGAGAAGTTCCTCGAAGGTCGCAACGCCCGTGCCGGCTGCTACGCTCAGGAATGTCGCGCCGGGCGCAAAGGGCCGGTAAGTCGGCACCACGTCGCGGATCGCCTGCGGTTTAACCGCGAAGACGATGAGATCGACCGCCTCCTGCGGAAGGGCGTCGGGAGCGCTCATCGCCTTTACGCCATGGTGTTCAACCCGTTTCCGCAGTTCCTCTCCAGGCTCTACCACCATGACATCGGAGGCGGCGAGCCGGCCTCCTTCGAGCCAACCTTTCAGCATGGCGTAACCCATGTTGCCGCAGCCGACGAGAACGACCTTCCTTCCCATGCAGTCCTCCTGTTCGCGGCAGGAATGCCGCGTTCGCGGCCGCAATGCAACCGCTATTGGAAACACGATGCAACGGCGGATGCGCTAACGGACCGATCGGACCGATATGGGAAAGCGGGCGGTGAGCCTCAGCCCCAGAAGGGCGAAGACAAAAAGCAGCCACATCGGGTCGGCCCGACGGAAGAAAAAGCTTTCCAGGAAGCCGTTGAGAAGGGCGAAGGAGGCGATCATGAGAAAATATTCCGAGAGGAGAACATTTTCCTTCAGGAGCGGTGTACGCAAAAAATCCCCAAGCGGCAGGAGAATGAAGACGATCAGGGCAACCAGCAAAGCCGGCAGACCCATCGTGATCGCCAGATCGAGATAGCTGTTGTGGCCATGAACGATGCCGCGAATGTCCCATGCACGGTCGAAGGGCTGGTCGGACAGCGTCACCATGTCAGTGCCCCAGAAACTTGCGAACCCGTAACCGAGCCAGGGCCGCTCAGCCAGCTTCTCGCCCATGAAGGCCCAGAGCGTGGTGCGCCCGGTATAGGTGAGATCCGGCACAAGGGCCTGATGCAGAGAACTCAGCGGCTCGATGAAGACGATGCCCAGCGTGGCAAGCCCCATGCCGATCACCGCGGCAAGAACAAGAGCAGGTGTGAGGAAGCGCAACCCGCAAATGCTGGGCAGAAGCACCAGGAAAATCGTGAGCGGCAGCGCACCAAGCGCTGTCTTGGAACCGGTTTTGGCAAGAAAAATAACCGCGAGGGCAGCAATGAGGATGCCAATGCCGCGCCATCGGCGCCGCCAGAGGTAAATGCCCGTGACGCACAGAAAAGCCATCACCGGCGCGGCGGCATTCTTGTGTGTGAAGCTGCCGCGCCACAGACCGGCGTGCTGCGGTTCGACTCCCGCGCTCCCGTGGATTGCGACCGTCGGCTTGAAGAAAATGCCGTAATAATTGAGCGCCAGGATGATGAGCGCGGTGGTTGCGAGCATGGCGGAAAAGCGTTCCGCGTCTGCGGGCAGAGCCAACACCGCCGCAATGGCAAGCATTCCTATGAGCGTAAACAGTACGCCGCGCATGGCATCCGGAGGAGAGGCCGCGGTCAGCACCGACACGCCGAGAAAGGCAATCAACACCAGCCACCAGGGGCTGACCAGCGCCGCCACGACCCTTCGGTCAACCAGCGTCAGCAATCCGAACAGCGCCAGTGCGCCGAGGGCACCGAAGCCAAGCTGGTTCAAGAGGTCTCCGCCGCCTTCGAGCTCGGCCCCGGCGGGCTGAAACGGCCGAAAGGAGATAATCAGGAGAGTGAAGATCGCCGTAGCGAGCACTGTTGCGGCCCCCGCCGCTATGCGCCGGGAGATCGCCATCTCGCCCGCAACGCCACGGTCAAGTCTTGTCGGGTTCGCGATACTGTTCATCAACGTAGCCGAATTCCGCCATCAGCCGCCCCAGCCCGATGTAGACGGGATAGATCGCGTCTGTCATGGAGCCATTTGCCAGAAGGCGGCACAGGCCGCGCACCGGTGCGATCGCCAGAAGGGCAAGACTCTTGGCAAGGACACGAAGTCTGCCGAATGGTTCACACCGCCGCGCCTTCTTTTCCACCAGCGCCGAGATGACGCCGTTGCGCAGGCTGCGTGCCCTGATCCAGGCGGGCTCCAGCCGCCCTGCCGGCGCGGTTTCATAGACGACAGCCTCATCGCACCAGGCCAGACGAAAGCCCTTATCCGCGGCCCGCCTGAGGAAATCTGAATCACCGCCGCCGATGAAATTGAAGGCGAGGTCCAGAAACGGCTGCTCCATTGCTTCCAGGACATGCCGCCCGACAAGCATATTGCCCGAAGCGTAGAGCATCGGCACGATTCCGGTGCTGTTGTAGGCGGGCGCGAAGACGGGGTGGTTTTTGAGACGATCGGGTGCTCCGTCTTCGAAGACCGGCGGCACGGGACCATTCACGATATCGGCGTTGAGCGTCTCCGCTGTCGCGCACATCGTTTCCAGCCAGAGAGGCGTCGCGATCTCATCGTCATCGATCACGAGAAGATGGCGAAATGCGGGGAAGGACGCCAAAGCCATCTGCCATCCGGCATTGTAGGCTGCACAATTGCCGCGCTTGTGAGCAAGAATGACGAAGCCCTGAAGCTCATTGCGTTCGAAAAGCGGGGCGGCAGCCTTTGCGCCCGCGCATTCCGCCGCGTCGTTCTCGATTACGATTACAGCGAATTTGCGCGTCGTTTTCTGGGCAGCGATGGAACTCAGCGTTTTCAGGAGATGCTGGGGACGCCTGAAGGTAGGCACGGTGACCACGCAATCTGCCGCCGACACGGAAATGTCCGGCGTGCGGGCGATGATGGATATCGCGTCGGCCTCGGGATGAACGTTCAAGCTGCGCCCCACCGCGTTTCAGCAGTCGCGGCACATCTGGCACCTGGGCGATTAAGCTTTCGTTAAACCTCGATGTTGTCCGCCGGCTGTTCGTTATCCTGGTCAAGCTGATTTCGACGTCTTGGCTTGAAGAACCGCTTCCTCACATTTACGGCGAAACGCCTCCACCTCCTTCTCCGGGAGATGCTCGATCCCGATAAATGTGTTCTCTCCCTTTCCTGTGCGTATCAGTTCGTCGAGCTTTGCCTGCACCGCCGCGCCATCGCGATTCTGGGTGTTCTGGATGAGAAAAACCATAAGAAAGGTGACGATGGTCGTGCCTGTGTTTACCACAAGCTGCCATGTGTCCGAGAAACCGAAAATCGGACCGCCGACGCCCCACAATACGATCAACAAGCAGCAGATGACGAACACGATTGGACGGCCAGCGGCATGAGCGACCTGCGAAGCGATTTTTCCAAAGAGCTTTT
>JAJUHJ010000131.1 GCA_029279965.1 Phyllobacteriaceae bacterium | reverse complement strand
TGGGATCGAGCTCCCGCAGAGAAATGGCCGGATAGGGAACGTCTTCAGGATGCGAGACCACGTTCACGCCGATACCGATCGCGAGGGCCATACGCCCACCATCCAACGCGAACGATTCCAGCAGAATGCCGGCCAGCTTCGCACCGTCTGCCAGCACGTCATTGGGCCACTTCAACTCAAAGCGGTTGCGGCCGCCCTTCTCATGCGCACCATCCAACCCCACCGACACCTGCGCGGATGGCGCGATCGCCGCCAGTGCGTCCCCTAGCGCGAGGCCTGCGACGAAACCAAGCGTGGCAGCGGACACTGCCTCGAATGAGTCAACGAGCAACAGCGTCGCCGCCAGATTGCCGGGCGGCGTGGCCCAGGGCCGCCCGCGCCTGCCCCGGCCGCCGGTCTGTTCGGATGCGACAATCCAGAGCCGTCCCGCGTCTCCCTCACTCGCCCGTTCGAGAGCCAGGGCATTGGTTGATCCGACGCTTTCATGCGCCTCCAAACGGTATCCGGCGGCGGCGGCCGAAGGCGCGAGAATGAACATGATATCAGAAGAACGTCATTGCCGCGGCGTGCGCAAGCCTTCCCACGGGACCGCCGATGAACACATAAAAGAGGACAAAGGCGCCCGAGAGCAACAGCACGAAACGGATTTCGCCGGCCATGGCCTGAAAGCCGCCGACGGATTCGTCAAACCACATGATCTTGATGATGCGAAGATAATAATAGGCGCCGACGACCGATGCGAGCACGCCGATAACAGCAAGTGCATAAAGCTCGGCATTGATGGCCGCCAGGAACACATACCATTTGGCCCAGAACCCCGCGAGCGGCGGGATGCCGGCCAGCGAGAACATCATAATGGTCATGACGGTTGCCATCATGGGATTCGTGGACGAAAGCCCCGCCAGATCATCGATCTGCTCGACATTGGTGTCGCCCCGCCGCATGGCCAGAATGAAAGCGAACGTGCCAAGCGTCATGGCGAGATAGATCAGCATGTAAAGGACCACGCCGCGAACACCTGCCGGCGAATTGGCTGCCAACCCCACCAGCGCAAAGCCCATGTGGCCGATCGAGGAATACGCCATCAGCCGCTTGATATTGCGCTGACCGATGGCGGCGAAGGAGCCGAGCAGCATGGATGCAATGGAGATGAAAACCACGATCTGCTGCCAATCGGCGGCAATCGGCTGGAATGCATCCATAGTTACGCGCACCAGAAGGGCAACGGCTGCCATCTTGGGTGCGGCGGCGAAGAATGCCGTCACCGGCGTGGGTGCGCCTTCATAGACGTCCGGCGTCCACATATGGAACGGTACGGCGGAAATCTTGAAAGCAAGGCCGGCGAGCACGAAGACGAGTCCGAACACCAGGCCCAATTGCCGCTCGCCGCCGGAGAGAGCCCCGGCTATGGCCTCGAACCCTGTGTTGCCGGTGAAACCGTAAACCAGGGAAATACCATAAAGGAGCATGCCGGACGAAAGTGCGCCGAGGACGAAATATTTGAGACCGGCCTCCGTCGCACGTACGCTCTCTCGATTGATCGCCGCGACCACATAGAGCGCCAGCGACTGCAACTCGAGACCAAGATAGACCGAAATCATATCGTCGGCCGAAATCATCAGCATCATGCCGAGCGTGGAAAGGATGATGAGCACGGGGTATTCGAATTTGTCGAACTTTTCTTCCCGTGCAAAGCCCACCGACATGATGAGTGTCACCGCAGCGCCGATGAGCGTGAGCACTTTCATGATGCGCGCAAAGGCATCACCGACGAAAGCGCCGCCGAACGCCACTCCCTCCGCCGGGAAGATGACGATCCAGGCAGTCACCGCCACAAACAGCGTCACAGCCAGACCGGTGACGGTCGCGCTCGCCCGCTCGCCCGAAAAGACGCCTATCATCAAGAGCACCATCGCTCCGAGGGCAAGCGCCACCTCCGGAACGGCGAGAGCCAAGCTCGATGTCAGATCAAACGTCATGCGATCGTCTTCCCGTTCAATTGGATGCGGCGGTCTCGGCCATTTCGAGCGATGCGCTCACCTGATCGAGCATTGCACCGACGGATGCCGCGGTTACGTCAAGAAGTGGCGCCGGATAGACGCCGAAGAAGATCACCAGCGCCACCAGCGGATAGAGGATAGTCTTCTCCCGCAGCGACAGGTCCGAAAGCCCCTTCAGGCTTTCCTTCGTCAGCGCGCCAAAGATCACACGGCGATAGAGCCAAAGCGCGTAAGCGGCTGAAAGGATGATGCCTGTGGCAGCAAAAAACGCCACCCAGGTGTTAACCTGGAAAACCGCAATCAGCGTCAGGAACTCGCCAACGAACCCGCTGGTGCCCGGCAGGCCGACATTGGCCATGGTAAAGACCATGAAGGCAACCGCGTATTTGGGCATGTTGTTCACGAGCCCGCCATAGGCAGCAATCTCGCGCGTGTGCATACGGTCATAAATAACGCCCACGCACAGGAACAGCGCGCCCGAGACGAGCCCGTGCGAAAGCATCTGGAAGATTGCCCCCTGTATCCCCTGCTCATTAAGGGCAAAAATGCCCATCGTGACGAAGCCCATGTGAGCAACGGACGAATAGGCGATCAGCTTCTTCATGTCGTCCTGCATCATCGCCACCAGCGAGGTATAGACGATGGCGACAACGGAGAGAGTGAACACAAGCGGCGCCAGATCCACTGAAGCAACAGGAAACATGGGGACGGAAAAGCGCAGGAACCCGTAGCCTCCCATCTTCAGGAGGATGCCTGCCAGAATGACAGAGCCTGCTGTCGGCGCTTCCACATGCGCGTCGGGCAGCCAGGTGTGCACCGGCCACATCGGCATCTTGACCGCGAACGACGCGAAGAAGGCAAGCCACAACCAATACTGCATTCCGGTCGGGAAGGCGTGGGTCAGCAGCGTCGGGATGTCGGTCGTACCAGCCTGCCAGAACATGGCCATCATGGCCAGCAGCATCAGAACCGACCCCGCCAGCGTGTAAAGGAAGAACTTGAAGCTGGCATAAACGCGCCGTGCGCCACCCCATACTCCGATGATGATGAACATCGGAATGAGCCCGGCCTCGAAGAACACATAGAACAGCACGATGTCTAGTGCGCAGAAGACGCCAATCATCAGCGTTTCCAGAATCAGAAACGCGATCATGTATTCTTTGACGCGGGTTTCGATGGCTTCCCAACTCGCCAGGATACAGAACGGCATCAGGAAGGCTGTAAGGATCACGAACAGCATGGAAATGCCGTCCACGCCCATGTGATAGGAGATGCCGGAGTCCAGCCATTCCCGCTTCTCCACCATCTGGAAGCCCGGCACCGAATTGTCGAAGCCGATCCAGACAAAGAGCGATAGAATGAAGGTGAAGACCGTGGTCAGCAGCGCGACATTGCGGATGTTGCGCCGCGCACCCTGCCCGTCATCCCGGATGAGCAGGATAAGCAGGGCACCGACCAGCGGCAGAAAGGTGACCGTGGAAAGAATAGGCCAGTCGGTCATTTAGAAGGAACTCCCGAGCATCATCCAGGTCACAAAGGCGGCCACGCCAATCAACATCGCGAAGGCGTAGTGATAAAGATAGCCAGTCTGCAGCTTGACGACGCGGTTGGTCACGTCGATCACACGGGCCGAGATGCCGTCCGGGCCGAACCCGTCGATCAGCCAGCCATCACCCTTCTTCCAGAGGAAGCGCCCGAGCCGCTTTGCCGGCCGCACGAAGAGAAAATCGTACGCCTCGTCGAAATACCATTTGTTGAGGAGGAAGGCGTAAAGCCCGCGATGCTGCGCGGCGAGGTTCTTCGGGGTTTCCGGCGAACGAATGTAGAAGTGCCAGGCGACCAGAAGTCCAAGCAGCATCGCCACGAAAGGCGCAGCGGCCACCCAGAACGGCACATGGTGGAATTCATCCAGGATCTCGTTCCCCGGAAGCGTAAAGAGCGCGCCCTTCCAGAAGTGATCGTAGGCATGGCCGATGAAATAACCCTCGAACACCATGCCAGCAAAGACGGCGCCAATTGCCAGAACGAACAGCGGCACCAGCATGACATAGGGAGACTCATGCACATGATGCATGACATCGGCGGATGCGCGAGGCTTGCCGTGAAAGGTCATGAAGATCAGGCGCCATGAATAGAAGCTGGTGAAGACCGCCGCCACGACCAGGAGGATGAAGGCAAAGGGAGCTGCGGCATTGTGGGCCACGAAGGCACCTTCGATGATGGCGTCCTTGGAGAGGAAACCGGCCATGCCGATAAGGGTGCCCGGAATGCCGACACCGGTCAGCGCCAAAGTGCCTATGATCATCATCCAGTAGGTCTGCGGGATGAGCCTTCGCAAGCCACCCATCTTGCGCATGTCCTGCTCATCGGAAACGGCGTGGATGACCGAGCCCGATCCCAGGAACAAAAGCGCCTTGAAGAAGGCATGCGTAAACAGATGGAAGATCGCCGCGCTGTAAAAGCCGGTACCGAGCGCAACGAACATGTAGCCAAGCTGCGAACATGTCGAATAGGCGATCACGCGCTTGATGTCGTTTTGCACAAGCCCCACCGTGGCGGCGAAGAAGGCGGTGAAGGCGCCAACGATCGTGACCACGAGCAGAGCCGTCGAAGACAATTCGAAAATGGGAGAAAGCCGCGCCACCATGAAGACGCCGGCGGTGACCATTGTCGCGGCATGAATAAGGGCGGAGACCGGCGTCGGTCCTTCCATCGCGTCCGGCAACCAGGTGTGCAGCGGCACCTGTGCCGATTTCCCCATCGCACCCATGAAGAGGAGAAGGCAAATCACCGTCAAGGCCGCCTGACTGCCAAGCGAGTAGCCCAGGAAGGTGAGCACTGGCTCAGAAGCTGCGCCATCAGCCGGCAGAAATGTCTCCGCATTGGCGAAGATCGTGTCGAAATTGACGGAGCCGAACAGCATAAAGATGCCGGCTATACCGAGCACGAAACCGAAATCGCCGACACGGTTGACGATGAAGGCCTTCATGGCTGCAGCAGTCGCGGAAGGCTTCTTGTACCAGAAACCTATCAGGAGATAGGACGCCAGTCCTACACCTTCCCAGCCGAAGAACATCTGCACCAGATTGTCGCTCGTCACCAGCATCAGCATCGCGAAGGTGAACAGCGAAAGATAGGCGAAGAAGCGCGGCCGGTGCGGATCGTGGTGCATGTAGCCGATGGAGTAGATGTGCACCAGTGCAGACACGGTGTTGACGACAACCAGCATGACAACCGTCAGCGTGTCGATCCTCAGCGCCCACGCGACGTCGAGCGCACCGGAGGTGATGAACTGCAGAACGGGGACCGTAAAGGCTTCGCCATCGCCCAGCGCTATTGTGAAAAAAGCGATCCAGGACAAAACAGCGGAAACGACGAGCAGGCCGGACGTGATGTATTCAGCGCCCTTGGCGCCGATCGAGCGGCCAAAGAGCCCGGCAATCAAAAATCCCGCGAGTGGAAGGAAAACAATCGCTTGATACATGAAGGTCCCCTCTTCAGCCCTTCATCGTGTTGATATCTTCCACCGCGATCGAGCCGCGGTTGCGGAAGAACACCACCAGGATGGCAAGGCCGATCGCGGCCTCAGCCGCGGCGACGGTGAGCACGAAAAGCGCGAAAACCTGGCCGACGAGATCGCCCAGCACCGCCGAAAAGGCGATGAAGTTCAAGTTCACGGAGAGCAGAATGAGTTCGATCGACATCAGAATGATGATGACGTTCTTCCGGTTGAGAAAAATGCCGAACACACCAAGCGTGAACAGGATGGCCGAAACGGTGAGATAATGCGCGATGCCCACTTCCATACTCAAATTCCCTCGCCCGTTTCCACCTTGCGAACCTCGATAGCCGTTGCGGGCCCGCGCGCCACCTGCTCCGAAATGCTCTGACGTTTCACATTTTCCTTATGGCGCAGGGTGAGCACGATTGCGCCGATCATCGCCACAAGCAGGATGAGGCCCGCGATCTGGAAGAAAAAGAAGTAGTCCGTGTAAAGGATGTCGCCGAGGGCCGCCGTGTTGTGCCGCTCGGCAATGTCCGGAATGGGCTTTGCAACCTCCGCCGCCAGATCCGGCGAAAAGGCATAACCACCCAGCACGATGATCAACTCGCCGGCAAGGATGATCCCCACCATGGCGCCGACCGGTGCATACTGAAGAGCACCGTGCTTCAGTTCCGCGAAATCGACGTCCAGCATCATGACCACAAAGAGGAAGAGCACGGCCACCGCGCCCACATAGACGATGAGCAGGATCATCGCCAGGAACTCCGCGCCGGTGAGCAGGAAAAGCGCGGCGGTGTTAAAGAAGGTGACGATCAGATAAAGAACCGAATGAACCGGGTTGCGCGCGGAGATGACCATGAAGGCCGCCGCAACGCCGATGAAGGCGAACAGATAGAAGAATATCGCCTCGAGTCCTGTCAGCATCGATTCCCTCAGTGCTTTTCTCAACCGACACTGCCGCGCCGGCTCGTCTGTGCGGCCGCCGCGCGCCGGCCGGCCATTTGGCTCGTGTGTTTAGACGAGCGCCCCGCCCTCGTCCACTCTTGCAATCCGACCAGTCAGCTTCAGCGATACGGCGCATCCAGCGCGATGTTGCGGGCAAGCTCGCGCTCCCAGCGATCACCATTCGCCAGCAGTCTTTCCTTGTCGTAGTAAAGCTCTTCGCGCGTCTCCGTCGCGAATTCGAAATTCGGCCCCTCAACGATGGCGTCCACCGGGCAGGCTTCCTGACAGAAGCCGCAATAGATGCACTTTACCATGTCGATATCGTAACGCACGGTACGACGCGTGCCATCGTTGCGTCGCGGACCGGCCTCGATCGTGATCGCCTGGGCCGGGCAGATCGCCTCGCACAGCTTGCAGGCAATGCACCGTTCTTCGCCATTGGGGTAACGGCGCAGCGCGTGCTCGCCGCGAAAGCGGGGGCTGATTGGACCCTTTTCATGCGGATAGTTGAGTGTCGCCTTCGGCGCGAAGAACTGCCGCATCGACAAGACGACTGCACCGAAAAACTCCTTCAGGAGAAGGGATTTCGCTGCTTGTGCAAGCGTTGACATCGTCATTCTCCGGGAACAACCGACAGGCGGGCGGACACGTTTCTCATGCCAGCCCTGTGAATTTCAGGAACGCCGCCGTCGCCACGACCATAAAGAGCGAGATGGGCAGGAACACCTTCCAGCCAAGGCGCATGAGCTGGTCGTAGCGATAACGCGGCACGAAGGATTTCACCAGCGCGAACATGAAGAAGACGAACACCAGCTTCAGGACGAACCAGATGACGCCCGGCACCCAGGTGAAAGGCGCAAAGTCGAAAGGTGGCAGCCATCCGCCAAGGAACAGAATGGTGGTGAGCGCGCACATCAATACGATGGCAACATACTCGCCCAGGAAGAAGAGCAGGAATGGCGTCGAGGAATACTCGATCATGTGGCCGGCCACGAGTTCCGATTCAGCCTCCACAAGGTCGAAAGGCGGACGGTTCGTCTCTGCCAGCGCGGAGATGAAGAACACGATGAACATCGGGAAAAGTGCCAGCCAATGCCAGTCAAGCAGGGTGTTGGGCAGGCCAATCATGGTGCCGAGCCCGTCCCGCTGCGAAAGGACGATATCCGTCAGGTTGAGCGAGCCTACGGCGAGCAGCACAGTGACGATGACAAAGCCGATGGAAACCTCGTAGGAAACCATTTGCGCCGCCGAGCGCAGCGCGCCCAGAAACGGATATTTCGAGTTCGAGGCCCACCCCCCCATGATGACGCCATAGACCTCCAGCGAGGCGATGGCGAAAACGTACAAGATGCCGACATTGATGTTGGCGATGGCCCAACCTTCGTTGACAGGGATCACCGCCCAGGCAGCAATCGCCAGCGTGGCCGCCACCACCGGCGCCACCAGGAAAACGCCCTTGTTTGCACCCGAGGGAATCACCGGCTCCTTGAACACGAACTTCAAGAGGTCCGCGAAAGCCTGCAAAAGGCCCCATGGGCCGACAACGTTCGGTCCCCGACGCAACTGCACGGCAGCCCAGATCTTGCGGTCGGCATAAAGCAGATAAGCCACACCGATCAGCAGGATGACGATGAGTGCCACGGACTGCAGCAGAATCAGCAGGCCGGGAAAAACATAGGTGGAGAAAAATACATCCATCGTCGTGTTCTACTCGGCCGCTTGTTTCAGTTCGCCGCGCGCGAGCGCCGAGCACTCGGCCATCACCGCGGACGCGCGCGCAATCGGGTTCGTGAGGTAAAAATCCTTCACCGGAGAGGTGAACGGCGCCTTGTCGAGCTTACCGACCTGCCTGGAAAGCTCCAGAACATCCGCCGGAACGCCCT
>JAJUHJ010000130.1 GCA_029279965.1 Phyllobacteriaceae bacterium | reverse complement strand
TCCACTGTCGCCTCGGCGATGAGCCGATGCTGTTCACGCACCTGGGCAAGCAAGCTTTGCGAGGCGGAAATCTCCACGATGATGACGCGGCGGTAGCGCTGGAATTGGTCGGACAGCATGTCGCAGAAGTGCAGGAGCCATGACGATCCGCAGGCGGCCAGCAAACAGCGATGGAAGTGTGAATGACGGCGCTCCCACTCATCGATGACCTGCTGCTCTTCGAGCGAGGTGGGCATCGTCGCGCGTTCCAGCCGGTGCAGCGCAGCGAGGATTTCCGATTCCCAGTATTCGTCACCCTTATCAATGGAAAGGCGCAGAGCCTTGCAGCTGAGATCCTTCCGCAGCGTACAAAGGTCCTTCAAGTCGTCCAGGGACATCGGGGCCACGACATAGCCACGGTTTTCCTCGAAACTGACGAGACGTTCGGAGGTGAGCCGTGACAATGCCTCGCGCAGCGGCGCTATACCGACGCCGTAACGGGTGCTCAACTGGCGCATGGGGAGGCGCTTGCCGGGATCAAGCCGTCCAGCAATCAGATCGCTGCGCAGACGCGTGTAAACCTCAAGGCCGAGTGTCTTCGTCTCGTCCTCGCTGATGTTGTGCGTAAAAGGGCCCGCCACCTTCTGACCTCCCATCCCAGTCCTTCTGCCTCGTCCTATCTCAATCCTTGCCCATCGAACGTTGCCGGGGCCGGTGAATTAACGGTTTCTTGCCACCGTGCGCCAGATCGAGCCGATCATTCTCCGGCACCTTGTAGCGTGCTGATATGCTTTATGCACCGCATAGTATCATCGCTCCCCAATTGATCGAACATTTATCTTTGATCGAACATTGACATCATATGCAAGTTATCGGACGATAAATCGAACTCCATGTTTGTGTGGAGAAGTTGGGTGCCTGGGAGGAGATCCGCCATGCGCTCGGTCCACACCAACTGCCCCGCTCTGAAAATACGGAGGAACGTACGCTGATGAAACGTCGCAATTTTCTCAAAGTGGCAGCTGCGTCCACTGCCACGCTCTTTACGCCATCTCTGGTGCGCGCACAGAACTCGTTTCCGAACGGACCAGTGCAGCTCATCGTGCCGTTTGACCCAGGCGGCGGCGCGGACCGCTCCTTTCGCCTGATGGCGCCCTTCCTGGCGCAAGAGCTCGGCGTTCCCGTCAACGTGGTGAATATCGCCGGCGGCGGCGGCTGGGTTGCCTGGCAGCAGATGGCGCAGTGGGACCCCGAACGGGACGATCACATGCTCGGCACGATGAATTTCCCGCACGTCTTCTCTTATCTCGACCCTCGCATGCAGCGGCAGGAGACGATTGAATCTTTCAATCTTCTCGCCTGGCACTCGCTCGACCCGTGCGTGTGGTGTGCGCGCGCCGACGATGACCGGTTCAACGATCTCACATCGCTGATCGAGTATGTGCGGGCCAACCCGGGCGACGTCGTCTTCAGTTCGACCGCTGTCGGATCCGATGACCATATGGGCATCGCCTTCGCGCAAAAATTCGTCGACGGCTTCGATGTGCGCACGATCTTTTCCAACGGTGATTCGCAGAAGATCCAGGAAATCCTGGGCGGCGTCAGCGACGTGATCGCCGCCAATGTCGGCTACATGACGTCCTTCGTTGACAGTGGCGAATTGAAGTGGCTGACCGTCTTGAACTCCGAACGCTACGAGTTGATCCCGGATGTGGAGACCTTCGAGGAAGTGACTGGCGAGGAGAACGTCTCGTTTGCCGGGCGCTGCTTCCTTGTCGCCAACGGCCTGGCTGAGGAAAAGCGCGCCGTCTATCTCCAGGCTATCGAGAAAGTTCTGCAGAACCCCGACTACATCGCACAGGAACAGGCAATGCAGAACAATCTGATGTTCCTGGTCGGCGACGAAATGAACAGTCTGATCGACCAGACGCGCCGATATGTGGAATCCGTCGAATTCTGGGAAGCCAACGGCTAAGTTAGCCCTGCCGCCGGCCGCCTTGGCGGCCGGCATCTCCTTAAAACCGCTGTCAGAGGTGATCGCCGATGGTTTCTGTCTGGGGAGAGCGCGTCGTCGCCGTCATCGGTGCACTTCTTGCCGTTTATATGATGCGGCTTGCATGGTCGTTTCCAGCCGGCGGCCATCTGTTTCCCGTCTTTGCCTGCGGAGCGATGATCGCGGTTTCCATCCTCATGGTGGTGCGCACTTTCGTCACTCCTGCGCTGTTCGAAAAATCGTTTCCCTCGCGCCCGTCACGTGAAATCGTCATCCCGCTGATCGCCACCGTCGCGACCATTCTTTACGTGCTGATGATCTTTCGGGTCGGCTATTACACCTCGACGCTTCTCTATCTGGTCATTTTCTCTCTCGCGGCAGGCGTTAAAAACCGGCGCGCGATTGCGCTGACCGTCATCATCACCCTTCCGCTCATGTACGCCTTCTTTGAACTTTTCCTGCAGGCGCGTCTGCCACAGGGCTGGCTGATTTAAACGCGCTTCGGACAACCGAACGAGACAGGGGAGCCGACTGATGGAACTTTTCTCCTATGTGACAGAAATATTTTCTGTCTTCAATTTGGGCGCCATGCTGCTCGGCGTCACCGTTGGCCTCGTCATCGGGGCGATACCCGGCCTCAACCCGCCGATGGCCATTGCGCTGCTCATTCCCGTGTCTTTCCAGTTCCCGGCCGAGACGGCGATCATCCTTCTCGTTTCCTGTTATGCGGCGGGGATCTATGGCGGCTCCTTCTCGGCCATCCTTCTGCGCGCACCCGGTACATCCGCCTCCGCCGCCTCGGCTATCGAGGGCTATGAAATGACCAAGCGGGGGCGGGCGATCGAGGCGATCCGTATCTCCACCTTTGCTTCCGTCGTAGGTGGTGTGGTCTCCGGTCTCGCACTCATGTTCCTGGCGCCGCCGCTTGCCCGCTTCTCACTTCTTTTCGGGCCTTCGGAGTTCTTTCTCATCGCGCTTCTCGGGCTCCTGTCCATTGCCGCCGTGTCCTTTGGCGCGCTGTTTCGCGGCCTTTTGGCCGGCTTCGCAGGGCTGCTGCTCGCGACCTTCGGCACCGATCTTGCATCGGGCTTTCCGCGCTACACGTTCGGCTATATCGGGTTCCAGGGTGGCATCGACATCCTGCCGGCCATCGTCGGTCTCTTCGCCTTCGCGCAAGGTCTCGAACTGATATCGCAGAATACCGAGGGCACGATTTCCGGCGTCAAGAAACTGAGCTGGAACATCTGGCCGCGCCCCTCTGAGATCTGGCGTTTGCGGTGGTCGCTGGTGCGCGGCTGGGTCACGGGCCTTGTCATGGGCATTATCCCGGCTGCCGGCGCTAGCGTCGCGCAGTGGATGGCCTACGCCTGGGAGATTTCGTCCGGAAAACCGGGCGACCAGTTCGGACGCGGCGAACCCAAGGGACTTGCCGCCACTGAAGGCTCCAACAACGGCGTGACGGGCACATCCCTCATTCCAATGTTCGTGTTGGGCATCCCCGGCGGCATTTCCGCGGCCGTGATCTTCGGCGCTCTGATGGTCCATGGCCTCCAGCCCGGCATGCAGCTCTTCACCGCCCACCCGCAGGTCATCTACACCGTCATGTGGGGCTTTCTGATCGCCAATATTCTGATGGCGGTCGTCGCTGCCGTCCTGGCCCGGATGATCGCCTATCTCACGCTCGTGCCGCGCGGCATCATCGGCCCGCTGATCCTCGTCTTCAGCGTCGTCGGCGTTTATGCCGGCACCAACAACATCCATAATGTGTGGATCATGATGGGCTTTGGCGTCGTCGGCTACTATGCCCAACGCTACAACTTCTCACCGGCGGCCATGTTGCTGGGGCTGATTCTAGGACCGATTGCCGAGAACGTCTTCCGCAACCTGATTATCATCACCGACAACAACCCGATCCCCTACATTATGGGCCGGCCGATCTCGCTCGTCATCATCGCCTTCATTCTCGCTGCCATCTATTTCGCCTTCCGGCCGAAACTTTTGCAAAAGCGAGTGCCGACGGATTTGGACAGCGTCGAGCAGGCCAAGGACGCACCGGAAGGCGGCCGATGATCTCAAGCGGGAACCGAAATAGGGGCGGCGAGCGATTCGTGGTGATGCCGGTACGCATCAAGCGACACTTGCAGCGCTTCGGCGGGAATGTCGCGGGTAATCAGCACCAGGCGGCTTCGGTGGTCTTCGTCCGGCCAGCCGGCGAGCTGGCGCGGCGGAAAGAAAACATGCTGCACGCCGTGAACAAGCAAAGGGTGCTCGAAACCTTCCGGCAGAACGATGCCCTTGACCCGCAATATATCGGCGCCGCGCAAGGACAGGAGCCAATCGAGCCATCCCGAAAGCGTCTCCCATTGAAGCGTCTCGTCCAACACCAGAGAAACCGACTGGATGTCGAAACGATGTGCGCCGGCGCCATGATCGTGCCCGTGATGATGGTGATGACCAGGCTCATGGTCGTGCCCGCAGTCAGGACATGTTTCCACCGCACCCGGCGCCGACTCCACTGCTCCACCCGCGCCTTCAAGATCAATGATAACCGCCGGATCGACCTGGCCGTTGCGGATAGGCAGATGTTTGGCGGTCGGATTGAGCGAGGCAAGGGCGCGCGAGACGCCGGCGACATCGGCATCCGGACGGTCCGCCTTGGTGATCAACAGCAGATCGGCCATCGCCGCCTGGGCGCGCGCCTCGGCAAATTCGCCGAGCGTGTCGACGCCGTTGATCCCATCCACCGTCGCCACCACGCCATGCAGATGGAAACTCTCTGCCACCTTGTCGCTCGTCGCCAGCGTCTGGACGATGGGCGCCGGATCGGCGAGCCCCGTCGTCTCGACCATTACGCGGTCGAATTCCGGCACTTCACCCGCTTGCACCCGGCGCAGAAGATCTATCAGCGTATCCACCAGATCGCCGCGCACGGTGCAGCACAGACAGCCATTGTCCAGCAGCATCATCTGGTCGAACGAACTTTCCACCAGAAGGTGGTCGAGACCGATCTCGCCGAATTCATTGACGATCACGGCTGTCCGCGTCAGCCGGTCGTCTCGCAGGAGGCGGTTGAGGAGCGTCGTTTTCCCACTTCCCAGGAAACCCGTGATTATCGTCAACGGTATAGTTTGATGAGTCATAGGACCTCCTTTACATGAACATTACCACTCTCGCCCGTCATCTCAAGAGGATATACCGTGCATAAGGAAGAGAAAAAAAATATCAACCTCATTTCCCAGAACTTGTTGCTGGGCAATGGCAACTTAGGCGAGGGAGTTAGCATACAACTTGCCAAAGACGGCCGGCGAATACTTTGGCTTGCGCATGAAAGTGCGCCGAAAAACTTTACGGGCGTCGATGTTTCAGATCCGAGAAATCCCAAGGTGATCGTACAGACGGACCTGCCACACAACAAGGTACGTTCCAATTCGCTCGACGTCGTCGGCGACATGATGGCGGTCGCCTATCAGACGCAGACATGGGGCGATGAGCCGGCCGGCATAGAAATTTTCGATATTTCAAAGCCGGAAAGTCCGAGGTCCATCGGCTATTACGACTGCTCGAGTCCCTGGTCGCGCGGCGCGCATCAGGTGTGGTTCGTGGAGGATGGCTGGCTGACGGCGGCTGCGCCTACCAAGGATTTCAAGCCCAAGGAAAGCTGGGATGATCAGCCCTTCCTGATGCTCGATATCAGCAATCCCTCCAAACCCGTGGAAAGCTGCTTCTGGTGGTATCCAGGCACACGCGACAGCGACGACGAGCCGGCTCCGCCGCGTCATCCGCGCTTCAGCCAGGGCTGGCGTTGCCATAACACCAACGTCTATCCGGAGCGTCCGGACCGCGCCTATATCGGCTATATCGATGGCGGCGCGATGATCCTCGACATCTCCGACAAATCCGCTCCGAAGCTCGTCAGCCACTGGAATCCCCACCCGCCGGCGAACGGCTTCACGCATACGGTCCTCCCGCTCTTCGACCGCGACCTGATCATCGCTTCCGATGAATGTGTCTACGATCTTGGAGAGGACTGGCCGAAACGCGTATGGGTGCTGGATGCGCAGGTGGAAAACAATCTCGTCCCGATTTCCACTCTGCCCATGCCGCCGGTAGAGGAATATGCGCCGCGCGGCGGGCGGTTCGGAGCCCACAACGTCCATGAAAACCGCCCCGGCCCCTCGTTCCGCTCGGAGGAGATCATCATTGGCACCTATTTCAACGCCGGTGTGCGTGTCCACGACATTTCAAACCCGTTCGAGCCAAAGGAAATCGCTTACTACGTTCCTGAGGCACCGAACGGCTCGCCCACGGGCTCGGCACAGATCAACGATGCGTATGTAGACGAGAACGGTGTGCTTTATGCCGTCGACCGGTGGAGCGGTGGGCTTTACATCCTGGAAATGGAAATCTGATCGAAGCGGCGCCGGATCATGACGGTTACCACTGCAAATCACCACATGATCGCCTATGGCAGCGGACAAGTCCGCGAGGACGCGCTGGAGGCGATCACGGCCGGGCAGATGGAGAGGGTCGATCTGCCCGGTGCGCCCTTCGCCGTCATCGAGGTCACGCGCACCGAACCGGTCCGGCTCCATTCGATCGCACATCCCTTCACGCTTCCGCCCTCCGCCGCAGACATGCGCCACGCGGATGCACAGCTTTCCTTTCTGGAAACGCACCTCGCGAAATTGTGCGGCGGGTGGTGGAAGCCGGGCCAGCGCTTCATCGCTGACTATTTTTCCGCCCTCCGCCGGAAGGTTTCCGAGCATCGGGATACCTTGGCCGACCGGGCGGATGCGATGGCGGGGCTGATCGAGGAGGAGCATTGGGCGTTTTCCGCCCCGATGCCCTTCCCCCGGGCGCTTGTTCGCCCGGCAGGCGACGGACCGCTTCGAGCCGAAGATTTTACGGCAGCCGACTTTGCCTTCTATACGAGAGACGGCCTGGTGGCCGCCTGGATAGACACGGGCCGTTCGATCATGCCATCAGCAAAGCGTGCTCGTGCGCGCCTTCTCGACGCCGGCGTTATCTGCCGCGATATTCGCTTGCCCCCTGCAGGCAAAGCTCCTGAAAAATTGCTGGAAGAGCTGGGAGCGGACTTCGTCCATTTCGCTACAAGCGAGCCGCTCCCACGCACCCCATTTCGGGGCCGTCCGATCGGCAATCCCGTCATTTAGTGCGCCGGGCTTGTCTCAACCGATCAGCGATCGTTCAGACCACCCGGTTCACGATGGTGCCGATTGGATCGATCGTCACTTCCACGACATCGCCCACTTTGAGATATTTCGGCGGCTTGAAGCCGATGGCAACGCCGGCCGGCGTGCCTGTCGCGATGATGTCACCCGGTTTCAGCGTTATAGATCTTGAAATCGTCGCGATGATGGTCGGTATATCGAAGATAAGGTCGCGGACGTAAGCGTCCTGGCGGACCTCACCATTGACTTTCGTCGTCAGCCGCATGCTGCCGATATCGGTAATCTCATCGGCGGTGACGAGAACCGGCCCCATCGGGCAGAACGTATCGGGTGATTTTCCCAGAAACCATTGCTTGTGGCGATTCTGCGTCTCCCGTGCGGTGACGTCGTTGACCACCGTATATCCAAACACATGCTTCATCGCCTCGGCCGCTTTGATCCCGCGACCACCAGTACCGATGATGACGGCCAGTTCGCCCTCGTAATCGATCGTGCCGGTCGGATCCATCGTGCTGTCCACGTCGTCAGTGGGTCCGGTGACGGAGCTTGGGGCCTTGGTGAAGACGATCGGCACGTCGGGCGTGCTCTGTCCGGCGGATGTGGCATCTATGCCCGAATCTTCGAACTCCTTCGCATGCTCGATGTAGTTCTTCCCGATGCAGAAGATATTGCGGGGCGGTTGCATGATCGGCGCTTCCAGTTTGACGGCATCGGGAGCGAGCATGCTGGTGCCGTTGGAAAGACCCTGCCGGAGGGTGCTCAGCGCGGTTTCGCCGGCTACGATCAGCCCGAGAACGTCATCGGGAAGTCCAGCGTCTACCGAAGTGACGGGAACGATGCCCTTCTGCGTCATCACGCCGGCATGGCGCGAACCGTTGATCGCGTATGTTACCAGACGCATGCTCATTAACTCCTTCTTTTATGATGGTATTTTCAGGATTGTGTTTCGCTGGCCAGCTGCTTCCGGCGCCTGGAACGCTGCATTAGCGGCGGCAGGATCAGCGTGGCTGCCAGCAGTGCCCAGAGGATGTTGCCAATCGTCGAGGAGAACAGTGCTGTCAGATCATTGCCGGAAATCCGCATCGTGAGCAGGAACGAGCGCTCGATCAGCGGTCCGAGGATCACACCGATCAGGATCGCGGCCACGTGATATCCAGTCTTGCGAGCCAGATATCCGATGATGCCGAAGGCGACTGCGATGGCGATATCGGCCATGAAGCCGCGCGGCACGAAAGCACCGACCAGCGTGAAAG
>JAJUHJ010000129.1 GCA_029279965.1 Phyllobacteriaceae bacterium | reverse complement strand
TGGCGACCACCGGACTATAGTCGATCTCCTCCTTGATCATCCCGGCCGACGCCCCTGCCGCGGCCGCCGCGGCCTGCATAAGCGACTGACGCACGGCGACGGGATCATCCGCTGCCGTGACAGCGGCCGTCGACAAAACGATGGCGGAAAGGGCAAGTGCAAATCTTTTCATATGATCCCTCCGATGATTTATCTGGCGCACAATAATCAGCAGCATGCGTCTTCCGATTAACAATCAGGCTTTGGAAGATCACGCTTTCGTGAGGTTCGCTTGCCGCCGTTTTCAAGGTGAGCTTCGGCAGCCTGCCTCCAGCAAAAAGCCCGGCAAAATGCCGGGCTTTTCATCTCTGGCTGGTTCCCACAGCATCGGCCCGAAAATCTGAAACGATTTTCGGCAAGCACGATGCCTGGACTCAATGAGATAGCGTGTCCTTGTGCGTCCTAAAGGACGCACGGCGCGCCGGGATACTCAGCCGCGTGCTTTCTCGTAGAGCTCCAGGACGTAGTCCCAGTTGACCAGATTGTCGACGAAGGCCTCAAGATATTTCGGCCGGGCGTTACGGTAATCGATGTAATAGGAATGTTCCCACACATCGACGCCGAGAATCGGCGTACCACCGTGAACAAGCGGGTTCTCGCCATTCGGCGTCTTCATGATTTCCAGCTTGCCATCCTTGACGGCCAGCCATGCCCAACCGGAACCGAACTGAGTCACGCCCGCATTGATGAAGTCGGCGCGGAACTTGTCGTAGCCGCCAAGGTCGCTGTCGACCGCCTGCTGCAGCGCGCCGGGCAAGCTCTTTCCCCCGCCGCCTTTCTTCATCCAGTTCCAGAAATGTAGGTGGTTGAAGTGCTGGCCGGCGTTGTTGAAGAGAGTCTGGTTCTTACCGTAGGACTGCTTGACGACTTCCTCGACCGAAAGATTGTCCATGCCGGCCTCGGCCGCCAGCTTGTTGCCGGTGTCGACATAGGTCTTGTGGTGCTTGTCATGATGGAATTCGAGTGTCTCCCGCGACATATAAGGCTGCAGTGCCTCGTAGTCATAAGGCAGGTCCGGCAATTCAAAGGCCATGATCGGTCTCCCTCGTATCAGGTGGTTGAAATTCCACGATCCGCAGATGGGGTCGGAAGCCTAAAGTGACAACTCCGCCCCCCGGCGTTCGTTCCTATTAACAGCTCATCCGGCAGGCGTCGAATGCGCCCACTCCCAATAGAGTGCACGCGCTCTTTTGGCCACCGGCCCAGGCTGGATCTCCCGATCCTCGATCCGCGTTATCGGCACCACCTTGGAATGGTTTCCGGTCGAAAAGAGTTCGTCCGCATCAAGCAGATCCTGCACCGAAAGGCTTTTTTCAAGAACGGGAAATCCTGCCTCGGCAAGCAGCGTGATCACGCGATTGCGCGTGATGCCTGACAGAAAGGTTCCGTTTGCCGCAGGCGTGAGAACCTGTCCATCCTTGACCATGAAGATGTTGGACGTCCCCGTCTCCGCCACATTGCCCAGCATGTCGAGCACAAGCGCATTGTCGAAACCACGTGCCTTGGCATCGAGAATGGCGCGCCCGTTGTTCGGGTAAAGACAGCCCGACTTGGCATTTGTCGGCATGGTCTCAAACGTGGGCCGGCGAAAGCGCGACAAGCCCACGGAAAAGCCCGAAGACGGGATCATCGGCGCCTCATAGAGGCAGAGGCAGAAGCGCGTCGAGTCCGGATCGGCCGGCACGCTCATGTAGCCGCCATGCTCGGCCCAATACATCGGCCGGATATAGACGGCCGTGTTCCCATCGAACTTTTTCAGGCCGTCACGCGTCAGCGAGACGATCTCCTCGGCCGGAAGACCTGGCTCAAGCCCCAGAGCGCGCGCCGAGGCATTGACCCGCTCGCAGTGGCGGTCAAGATCAGGCGCCACGCCCTCGAACCAGCGCGCTCCATCGAAAACGGAAGAGCCCAGCCACATGGCATGGGTGCGTGGGCCGGCAATCGGCACATTGCCCTCGTGCCAGTCTCCATCGAGAAATGTCCAGGTCGCCGTTTGCGCCTCCGGCAGAGCGATCATGTGTCGGGCTCCCTTATCTCAGGTCTGTTCTCAACAGTATGCCGATCGCACGGTGGCCGCCACCGTCGCAATTCAGCCGTTCTTGGCCGTAGCCGGCATACGCAGTCAAGGGCAGAAACGAAGAGGCATGACGTGCGACAAGCTGCCATGTCATGCCGCGCACCATAGCGTTATCATGGCGAGTTGAGTTCGCTGCGCGTTGCAGAAGCGCAACAGACGTTGAACAATATCGGTCCGCCCTAGTTTCTCCACCTTGCCGCTTCAACGACAAGGGAGAATTGACTGCAAGAATAAACTGCGTGACTTCATCTTTACTGTTCGAGCGTACATCCCATTCGCCTCCCGAACCACTACAAAGAGCTCTATGCCCGTGTTTGATGATTCTTCTCCCGCCGTCTCCCGCCGTACCTTTCTGACGGCGCTCGTCGCGACAAGCGCAGCCTCCCTGACAGGTTGCGTCAATGTGCCGACCGCCCCGCCGCCGGGACTTCCTCGTCCCGGGCAGGTGCCACAGATGCCGCCGGAAGGCGACAGGTATGGCGCGGTCACTGATCAGGGACATACGATACCGGCAGTTCCTACCGAGAAGATCGATCCGCGCTTCCTCCGCCAGGAAGTCGCCGATCCAACCGGGGAAGCACCCGGAACCATCGTCGTCGATACGGCTGCGCATTTCCTTTATCATGTCCGGCATGGTGGCAGGGCGATGCGTTACGGCGTCGGCTTGGGCCGCGCGGGCTTTGAATGGTCGGGGCGCGCAATCATCGAACGCAAGCAGCAATGGCCGAAGTGGTTCCCGCCGGCGGAAATGATCGAGCGCCAGCCGGAGCTTGAAAAATACGCCGCCGAGTTCGACAAGGCCAACGGCGTGTGGCGCGGCGGCATGGAGCCGGGCATAATGAACCCTCTTGGCGCACGTGCCCTCTACATTTATGAAGACGGCAAGGACACGCTCTACCGCGTCCACGGCTCGCCGGAATGGTGGACCATCGGCAAATCCGTGTCTTCCGGCTGCGTGCGCATGCTCAACCAGGACATCATCCATCTGTACGATAACGTTCCGGTCGACACGCCCATACTGGTGACGAGCGGCCTCATCTCGGTATAGCGACGGAACTCGCGGAGGCCGGCATCAGCGTCTTCGCAAGCTCCCCAGGACGCCACGGATGAGCTCCCGGCCGAGCGTGGTGCCGATGGAGCGCACAACGGATTTGACGGCCGCCTCCGTAACCGACTGCCTCTTATAGGAGCGGCTTGCGCGGGGGCGGCTGGAGCCGCCGAAATCCGGAAGCGTCCAGCCCGACCGGCCTTGCTCATCCGCTTCTTCCCCCGATGCGCTCTCAGCCGCCGCAGCGGCATTGTCAGCGCGTTTTTGCAACAGCTCGAAAGCCGATTCGCGGTCGAGGGGCTGATCGTACTGCCCCGCGACGGGGCTTGCCTGCATGATCGTCCTGCGCTCGGCTTGCGTGATGACACCGAGACGTGAGGATGGCGGCCGAATGAGCGTGCGCTGCACGACGGAGGGAATGCCCTTGTCTTCCAGGGTGGAAACAAGCGCTTCGCCGACCCCCAGCCGCGTGATCACCTCGAAACTGTCGAAGTCGGGATTCGGCCGGAACGTCTCCGCAGCCGCCTTGACTGCCTTCTGCTCGCGCGGCGTGTAGGCGCGCAGCGCGTGCTGGACCCGGTTTCCAAGCTGCGCCAGCACACTATCGGGCACGTCGAGCGGGTTCTGCGTGACGAAGTAGACGCCCACTCCCTTGGAGCGGATGAGACGAACAACCTGCTCGATGCGCTCCAGCAGGATTCCCGGCGCTTCGTCGAACAGAAGGTGCGCCTCGTCGAAGAAAAACACCAGCCGAGGCTTCTCCGGATCGCCCACCTCCGGTAGTTCTTCGAACAGCTCCGAAAGTAGCCACAGAAGGAACGTTGCATAGAGCCGAGGGTTCATCATCAGCTTGTCGGCGGCAAGCACGTTGACGATGCCGCGACCGTCGGGTGCAGTGCGCATGATGTCGCTTATGCGCAAGGCCGGCTCGCCGAAGAAGTTTTCGGCACCCTGCTGCTCGAGCACCAGCAATGCACGCTGAATGGCGCCGACGGATTGTTTCGACACATTGCCGTATCGTGCGCCGATTTCGTCCGTCCGCTCAGCGATGTTGGCAAGCAGCGCCTGCAGGTCTTTCAGGTCCAGAAGGAGCAAACCTTCGTCATCGGCAATACGAAAGGCGATGTTGATCACGCCTTCCTGCGCCTCCGAGAGACGCAACAGACGCGACAGCAGGAGCGGTCCCATTTCTGAGACAGTCGCGCGGATCGGATGGCCGGACTGGCCGAAAAGGTCCCAGAAAATGACGGGGCAATTCTTGAATTCGTAGGGCTCGAGCCGGATGGCGGCGGCCCGCTTGCTCAGGAAATCCTGTTCCTCTCCGGGCATGGCAATACCGGCGAGATCACCTTTGACGTCGGCGCAAAAGACCGGCACGCCAGCCTGCGAAAAGCCTTCCGCAAGGATCTGCAACGTCACCGTCTTGCCGGTGCCTGTGGCGCCCGTGATCAGCCCATGACGATTGGCGAAACCCAAAAGCAGCGCTTCAGCTTGCTGATAGCTGTCGTCGTTATGCCGGCTGGCGCCGAGAAAAATGCTGTTATTGATGGTCATACCGTCTCCCACCCTCCTCAACGCGCCCGATTTTCCGGCCGTATGCGACCTTCATAGAACACTCTCACGGCGGTCATCGACCTTTTATCCTTCAAAAGAGACATGTCGCAACGCCGAAGAGTGCATTGCGGCACGCGTAAGGTCATCCTAAACTCAAGGTTCGGTTCGCCGCAGCAGGGAGGCAACATGGATCGCACGGTGCTGACTGACGCGGACTTTCCCCGTGTCGATCGCAAGCAGTGGCTCGAGCTGGTTGCGAAGTCTCTGGGAGAGCGGACGGAATATGAATCTTTGATCCGTCACACGGACGATCGCATCCCGGTCGAGCCGCTTTATGAGCGTGCGGCAGGCGCCTCACCCCTGTCGAGGGTCGAACCGGCTTCTTCCTGGAAGGTCGTCCAGCGCATGGACGATCCCGATCCGGCACGGGCCAATGCTCAGGCTGCGGAAGATCTCGCTCACGGGGCCACGGGTCTCTCCCTTGTTTTCTCCGGCGCACCGAATGCTTTCGGCTACGGCCTTCCCGCAACCGCGAAAGACCTGGAGAGGGCGCTTGACGGCCTGCCGCTCAACGATATTCACCTGCGAATAGACGTGCACCCGCAAAGCCGCGCTTCCGTCGACTGGCTGGTCGAAGTTCTGCGGAGCGTCGGTGCCGACCCGGCACGACTGCGTCTTTCTTTCGGCATTGACCCGGCTTCTCTCTTCGCCGGAACCGGCAGAATGCGCATGTCCATCGAAGCACTGGAAGCCTCTATGCCTCAGTCGCTGGCCGGATACTTTGCGTTGGGTCTTCCTGGCGTCCTCCTGGAGGCAGATGGCCGCGTCTTCCACAATTCCGGCGCAACGGAAGCGCAGGAGCTCGGAATCATCCTGTCCTCCGCCGTTGCGCATCTGCGGATGTTCGAGGAAGCGCGACAACCGCTCGTCTATGCGACGCCGCATATCGGTTTCGCGCTTGCCGTCGATCAGGATAAGTTTCTGTCGATGGCCAAGATCAGAGCGCTGCGCAAGCTGTGGGCGCGCATCCTGGAAGCGTGCGGCATCGAGCCGGCTTCCGCCAGCATCCACGCGGAAACCTCCTACAGGATGATGGCGTCGCGGGATCCCGAAACCAACATACTGCGAAATACAATTGCCGCCTTTGCCGCTGCTGTGGGCGGTGCAGATTCGATTTCGGTGCTGGGACACACGATGCCGCATGGTCTTCCCGACCCGGCGGCGCGCCGGCTGGCGCGCAACACTCAACTCATTCTGACCAGCGAAAGCCATCTCGATTTCGTGTCCGATCCAGCCGCGGGAGCCGGTGCTGTGGAGGGGCTGACCGACAAGCTTTGTGAGAAAGCCTGGGATGAGTTCCGGCAGATCGAATCGGAAGGAGGTGTCATGCGCAGCCTGGCGGCGGGCCATATCCAGAAGCGTGTCAGTACCGCTCGCGCCGAGCGCATGGAGGCATTCCGCGACGGGCACCGCGATATCGTCGGCACGACGATTTACAAGCTGGACAAGGAAAGCACGGTAGCCACGCTGCCGGCCGCTCAGCAGGCAACACCCAGCGACGGGGTCATCACGTGCTCGCCGCTTTCAGCATCTCGAATCGATGAGGGCCTCGGAGAGCCTTCATGATCCCGGATTTCGGCGCAGTTGCCTGGTCGCGTCCAGCGATGACAGGCGGCAAGCCGGGAGAGGATAGGCGGAGCACGCCGGAGGGCATTGAAATCCGCCGCACCTATGGCGCCCCGGATTTAAGCGATCTGCCTTTTCTGGATACCTATCCGGGTCTGCCACCCTTCATCCGCGGCCCCTACCCCACCATGTATGTCCAGCGCCCCTGGACCATCCGTCAATATGCCGGCTTTTCCACGGCGGAAGAATCGAACGCCTTTTACCGCCGCAACCTTGCTGCCGGCCAGAAGGGCCTGTCCATCGCCTTCGACCTGGCCACCCACCGCGGTTATGACAGCGATCATCCACGCGTTGCCGGTGATGTCGGCATGGCTGGCGTGGCGATCGATTCCATTCTCGATATGCGCCAGCTCTTCGACGGCATTCCCCTCAACGAGATGACTGTATCGATGACCATGAACGGGGCTGTACTGCCGATCATGGCCCTCTACATCGTCGCGGCGGAAGAGCAGGGCGTGGCGCAAAAAGATCTGGCGGGGACCATTCAGAACGACATTCTGAAGGAGTTCATGGTCCGCAATACCTACATCTACCCGCCGAAACCTTCCATGCGCATCATTTCGGACATTTTCGCCTACACGGCTAAGAACATGCCGAAATTCAACTCGATCTCCATTTCGGGCTATCACATGCAGGAAGCCGGAGCCACGGCAGACCTGGAGCTGGCCTATACGATTGCCGATGGCATCGAATACATCCGTACGGGCATCGGCGCAGGCCTCGATGTGGACCGTTTCGCTCCACGCCTTTCCTTCTTTTGGGCCATTGGCATGAATTTCTTCATGGAAGTGGCCAAGATGCGGGCGGCGCGCCTTGTTTGGGCGGCTCTCGTCAAGAAGAACTTCTCGCCTCAAGATCCTCGTTCGCTGTCACTGCGCACCCATTGCCAGACCTCCGGCTGGTCCCTTACCGCACAGGACCCTCACAACAACATCATCCGCACGATGGTGGAGGCGATGGCCGCAACCCAGGGACACACCCAATCGCTGCACACAAATGCGTTCGACGAGGCGCTGGCCCTGCCGACCGACCATTCCGCCCGCATCGCGCGCAATACCCAACTCGTTCTCCAGGCGGAAGCAGGCATCACCCGCATCATCGATCCATGGGGAGGCTCTGCCTTCATCGAGCGGCTTACCCATGATCTTGCCGCCCGCGCCCTTACGCATATTGATGAGGTCGAAGAGCTTGGCGGGATGGCGGCCGCGATCGAGCAAGGTTTGCCGAAGCTGCGCATAGAAGAGGCGGCGGCGCGCACGCAGGCGCGGATCGATTCCGGTGAGCAGCCGGTGATCGGTGTCAACCGCTTCCGGCCCGATCAGGATGCCGGAATCGATGTGCTGAAGGTCGACAATGCCGAAGTGCGAGCCCGCCAGCTCTCGAAATTGCAGAAATTGAAGGGCACGCGCGACGTGGCGAGGGTTGAAACCTCGCTCGCAGAACTTACCAGGGCCGCCGAAGAAGGACGGAACCTTCTTGATTTTGCCGTTCGCGCCGCCCGCGCCCACGCGACCGTCGGCGAAATCTCTCAGGCACTTGAAAAGGTCTTTGGGCGCCATGCGGCTGAAATCCGGACCATCTCAGGCGTCTACCGCAAGGAAATCGGCAAGGATGAGGGCGTTGCCGAGGCAGAACGGAAGATGGCCGCCTTTCGCGAGAAGACGGGCGTGCCGCCACGCATCCTTGTTGCCAAGATCGGCCAGGACGGCCATGACCGCGGCCAAAAGGTCATCGCCACCGCCTTTGGCGATTTGGGGTTCGACGTCACTGTCGGTTCGATGTTCCAGACGCCAGAGGAAGTGGCCCTGCTCGCCGACCGGAAGGACGTACATATCATCGGCGTTTCTTCATTGGCGGCCGGCCACCTGACGCTCATTCCCGAACTTAAGCAGGCACTGGAGCGGCTCGGCCGAGACGACATTCTGGTCGTGGCAGGCGGTGTCATACCGCCGGATGATTTCGAGGCGGTGCGGCAGGCCGGAGCGGCGGAAATTTTTCCACCGGGAACTGTTCTTGCCAAGGCCGCTGGACGCCTTCTCGAGACACTTCTTGAGCGGGCTTGAGCATTGATATACGGGCAAAGCAAAACGAGTAGAACGCCCAAGCCAAGGACCATATCATGAAGATTGACGGACAATGC
>JAJUHJ010000128.1 GCA_029279965.1 Phyllobacteriaceae bacterium | reverse complement strand
TAGCTGCCTGCAGCGCCCGGAACGAACATCGACAGAAGCATCAGTCTGAACGCCGGCGGCAGGAGCCAGAAGGAAACATTGTTCATGCGCGGGAATGCCATGTCCGGCGCGCCGATCATCAGCGGAATCATCCAGTTACCGAAACCACCGATGAGCGCCGGCATAATGGTGAAGAAGATCATGATCAGGCCGTGGGCAGACGTGAAGACGTTGTACATCTCCTTGCCCGCATCCACCGCCGCCGCCCCCTCGGCGCCGTAGACTATAGACGCCAACCCGTGGAAGATCTGGATGCCCGGTTCCGCCAGCTCCCAGCGCATCATCACCGACAGAAAGCCACCGATGACCCCGGCGGTAATCGCGAAGATCAGGTAAAGCGTGCCGATGTCTTTGTGATTGGTCGAATAGACCCAGCGAACCCACCCTCGGGGGCGGTGGTCGTGGTGTGTTTCATGAACCGGCGTGCCGTCCATGGCCTTCTCCCTGCATCCACTGGATCCTTTGGCCGGATCTGCCCTCAGGAGCCAGTGGGGCTGTAGCACCATATAGCCCAGGAGCTCTGCTCTTCAAGGCCCTGCTTCAGGTGGTGGAGATCTGCCTTGCCTGCGCGATGAGCGGTGTTGGCGAAACCGTCACCTGCGCGCGAACATTTGCCTCAGTCGCGCAATTTCATCAGCAGTTTTCCCTTCCACCGCCGTCACTTCGATCCAGGCATCTATGTAGTCTTCCGGCGCATAGACGTGTCCGTGACCCATCGGCGCTGTGGTCGCAAGTGCCATGTCAAGCGCAAGCTGGAAGAATGTAATGACGGGATACCAGCGAAGCTCTGGCGAGACATCAGGGCCGCGCGGCTGATCGATCCAGTCCGGCTGCCGATACAATGAGTGGTAATCGAAGAAGGTGATCGGGTCGCTGGCATATTGAAGATAGACGATGCGCATCGGTCCCCATTCCGCGCCGGGTATGTCGAGCCCATCGATCTGGTTGGTAAAGCGGACGAAGGAGCCGTCGCGGAAGCGTGGAAGCCAGGCGGGCGAGCCGGGCTCACGCTGGCTTGTCACATATTGCCATATGCGGCTTGCGAAGGGTGGGCCGCTCCAAAGGGCGCCATGGTAGGGATCGCCCAGCACCTCGAAGAACTCATTGGAGGCTTCAGAGCCGAATGCGCCAAGGCTGAGGCCGTGCAGGTAAAGCCGCGGCCTATCGTTTTCCGGCAGGTTGTGCCAGTGCTCGTAAACGGCGGAGAAGAGCGCGCGCGCTGTCCATGTGCCATAGTCAGGTTCTACCAGAAGCGAGAGCCAGCTTGTGAGATAAGAATATTGGACCGAGACACTGGCGACATCGCCGTCATGAAGATATTCGAGCGTATCGATGGCGGCCGGATCGATCCAGCCCGTGCCGGTCGGTGTGATGATGACAAGCACCGAGCGCTCGAATGCGCCCGTCCGTTCCAGTTCACGCAAGGCGAGTTCGGCGCGCGCCTCTGGCGTGTCGGCTGCGTTCAGCCCGACATAGACCCGGATCGGCTCGAATGCATCACCGCCCCAGAACCCGGCCAGCTCATCAGCCGAGGGACCGGAAGCGACGAACTCGCGTCCGGCTCTTCCCAGATCGCTCCAGGCGATCTGCGATGCCGCGCTTCCTGTTTTGCGCGGATCGGAAGGACGCTCCGTATCCGGCTCGATCAATTCGTCATAGGCCTGGAAAGATGCATCGGCGGCGCGAAGTCCGAACCGGAACAGCACCCCCTCGATCGCCACCCAGAACAAGGCAACCGCGACCGCGATGCCGACCACATTGGCCATGCGCCGGGGAATGAACCGGCGCAGCCTTGCCGATGTAAAGGTGAGCACAAGCTGAAACAGCCGCGCGGCGGCTATCAGAAGGACAAATGTCACCGCGGCTATCAGACCGGTGCGGAGTGGATGCGCGCTGTCGACCGGTGCCAATCCCATCAGTGTTCGGATCGAATTCTGCCATTCTGCCGCCTGCCAGAGGAAGGTAACCGCAACAACGGCACAGAGCGCCACCGAGACGTATTTGACAGCGCGCAGGATGCGCTCGTTCGGTTCAGGAAACTCCATGTAGTGCGCTAGCCAGCGGCCAAACACGCCGATGCCGTAACCAGCGGCGAGGCAGACGCCCGACAGAATACCCTGCGTCAGAAAGGTCCGTGGAAGAAGCGACGGCGTCAAGGAAGCTGCGAAGAAAAGCGTGCCGACATAAAGCCCGCTCGCCGAGAACGAGTTCCAGAACCTCACGATTGCGCCCGGCGCACGACGGGGCACCCACGATCTCGCGTCCATGCTCATGCCGTTACATTCCCCAGCGGGTGCGGAGCCGCCGGAAATCGGCTACGGCACGCAGCAACGGGCAATCCGTCGCCATCCGTCAGGCCTCCCCTTTGCTCGGGTGCGTTTACGACATCGATGAACGTGGCTCCTGCTGTCCCGCCATTCCGGGCCTCCGCTCAGGTTTCACGCTCATCATTGCTCCGATCCGGAAAATATTGGTAAAGCCATGTTTCCGTCCGCGCCTGTCCGTCATTGTCTCGCACATACATCCGCATGTCGATCGGTTCCGTTCCCTCTATGGTCGTGTCGAAGAAGGCGCGGTAAAGACCTGGTTGGCCGACGACCGGGTGCGCATCGGCAAGGTCCACGGTGCCGCGTGAAAGATCGATGACGGGTTCGGCATCGCCTCGGGCGAGGGTGCCGACTGCTTCACCGTGAAAATCGACGACGAAACGGATGGAGTTCTTCGGCCTGGGCTGGCCTGGAATGCCGCCTATGCCGGTGTATGTAGAGATCACCCTTCCCAGATCTGCAGGCTGGGGCTCGTCAGCCGTCCAGTGAAGCCGGTAGCTGAAATCGAGCGGCCGGCCAGGCTCGATTGCGCCATCCGGCACCCAATACATGACGATATTGTCGTGAATTTCATCATCCGTGGGAAGTTCGACAAGTTGCACCTGCCCTTTTCCCCAATCGTGGGTCGGCTCGATCCATGCAGAGGGACGGCGGTCATAGAAGACCCCGTCATCCTGGTAGTGGGTGAACTCCCGATCACGTTGAAGGAGACCGAAGCCTTTCGGATTCTCGTCGATGAAAGCGTTGGTCACCGTTACCGGCGGATTGTTGAGCGGCCGCCAGAGGCGCTCTCCATTGCCCATCCGGATGGCCAGCCCATCCGAATCATGGATTTCCGGTCGCCAGTCGACAGCCTGTTTCCGGTTGGTCTCCGAATACCAGTACATGGATGTCAGGGGGGCGATGCCCAGGCGTTCTATGGCCTTGCGCGGATAAAGCGCGCATGTGATGTCCATCACGGGTCCGTCTGATTTCACGCAGTCGAACCGGTAGGCTCCGGTGATGCTCGGGCTGTCGAGAAGGGCATAGACGAGCACGCGCCCCTCCTGACCTTCCACCCGTTCCAGCCATATGCGGCTGAAGCGCGGAAACTCTTCCGGTTTCGGCAGAGCCGTGTCGATGGCGAGGCCGCGGGCGGATAGGCCATATTGATTGAGCTCTCCCGATGAGCGGAAATAGGAAGCGCCAAGGAAGGCGATCCAGTCGGTTTCCTGCGAAGACTCTTCCAACCGGAAACCGGAGAAACCGATATCGTCCGGCAATTCCCGGGCGGGATGGTCCGCCGGCAGATCGAAATAGCTGCGCCGATAAAGAATCTCGCGAGCGGTGCCGTTCTCGACCGCGTGAATCCTCACCGGTTCCTGAAAATAGCGGCCGAGGTGAAAGAACTGCACTGGTGCACCGCCCTCGCCGTCGGCCCAAAGTGCATGGTCCTTTTTGTACCGGATCGCCTGGAATGCATCGTAATCGATCTGCTGAAGAATTTCTCCGTGCGGCGATCTCTCATCCTGCCATGGCGTTTTGGCTTCCTCCGCCGCCCGCTGCTTCAGGATGTCGAAATTGAAGGGCTCCGCAGGACCAAACTCCAGCCCGTGGTTTTCCCCGGTCGCGGCACGCGCATGCGCTGGCAGAAGGGCTGTCAAAGACGATGAAAGGATAAGCGACAGGAGGTCGCGGCGGCTGAACTCGGTCATGGATGTACCGTCCCTTGCTCATTCATGAGAGGTTCAAAAAGATGATGTCGGCGAGCCGGTGTTCTGATCTCGTGTGTTGCTCACTTGACAGTTGCGTTTGTGATTTTGCCGTTCGCGGCAGGGGCCGCAGCGCGTCGCGGAAGAGAAAACCTGCTGAAATGGCTGCTCCGCTCCCGATATAGCGCCGGTATGGCAAGCGATCCGACAGCCAAAAGGGCAATGGCCGTCTTGGTCCATTCCGTGAAAGGGCCATAGTGATATTCGAAGCCCTTCAGCAGGTAGATGACGATCACATGCCACGCATAGACTTGCAGTGAATGGCGCCCGATAAGGCGCAGGAACGAGAGGCTGAAAACCCAGCAAACACCATTGCCCAATGCTCGCACAACCCGGTTGTGCGAGGTGGAACCGGCCATGATCATCCAGGCGACCAGATATCCCGTCGCCATGAAATTCACCAGATAGATGAAGCTGAACTCAACCCGGTTGTCGAGGCTGGCGAAACGCTCGCCCACATCTTCGGGCAGGTACCCGAAAGTGAAGCCGAAGCGTATGGTCATGAAAACAAGGACGAGGGCGAGAGAAGCCCAGACCAGTGCGGTCTTGTCCGGCGTAATGACCTTCTTCCAGTCGATCTGCCGGGTCGCGGTCAATGCGCCGAGTACGAGGCCAGACATAAATACGATCTGCCAGCCAAGGACATTGAAGGCGGTGCGGAACATCTCGCCCTCATAGATCCAGTCCAGAATGCCACGTATGCCGCCGGCCAACGGATAATGCATTCCAAGCTGGGTGGCGATCCAAAGAACCGCTGAAGCTGCTGCAACCCACATCCCGCGCCCGGTGACGCAAAGCCAGATGAGCGGCGGCGAAACCAGCATGTAAAGGATATACTGCGGCAGGATGTCCATGTAAGTGGGCTGATAAAGCAGCAGCAGTGACGCGATCGCGTAAAACGGGTCGTGGCTCGAGAGCTTCCAAAGCCATGGCTCCCAATAGGTGGAAGACTTCGTCAGGACGAAGCCTAGCGCTATGATCGTCAGGATGCAGCCGGCCGCATAGCGATAAATCTCCAGTGCCCGCTTGCGGACCTTCCGGGCGCCCGCGGCATATCCGTCCTTCAGCATGCGGCGCGCGTAAACCATGCCGACCAGAAGGCCGGACAGGAATACGAAGCCCTGAGCGTCCTGCACGTAGCCCAGTTCCCCGTGGTTGAACTTCACCAGCAGATATCCGCCGGCGAAGGTCAGGTGATTCAGCATCATGAAAACGAGAAAGTAACCTCGCAGGCCGTCCAACACTTCCAGGCGTCGCATGGTCTCTTTCGTTCAGCTTGGAACAACCCCCGCAAGGAACGAGGCTAGCATGAGCAGGTTCCTCTAGCGGCATCACGATCTGTTCGGCCAGTTTGCATCGCTGTGATGCGCGACGGCGGCGCTCCTGCGGCTGCGTTGGCCGCGATGAACACGATTGCCGCCAGCGTAGCATCGCAGAAGCGGCGATATGAGGGTTCCGTAATACCGGCGGTCGTCGGCGCCGTGGGTCCTTGTTTCCACTGGAGTTCGGCGCTGATGCTTGCTATTTCAGCCGACGCGCTGGTCGCGCCGTTCGCTCGAAAGCTTGCGCGATTCCAGGCCGACAAGATTAGCACCCTCTGCGCTTCCCAGGATGCGGGGGCCGGATTTCAGGACACGACCACCCCGCGCCCGGCGGGTATCTGCTCTGCCGCCGGCCTCAAAGGACACGATTTTTCGATGCTCAAATACTTCACCTGGGCCTTTATCGTCACTGCTCTTGGACTGGCATTGGGCGCATGGGTAGGGTGGTCGTTTACCGGGACGCTCGGTGGGACGTTGTCCATTTTCTTCATTTGCTGCGTCCTCGCCGTGCTCGAAATATCCCTTTCTTTCGACAATGCGATCGTCAACGCCAACAAGCTCAAGGAGATGACGCCGGCCTGGCAACGCCGTTTTCTTACCTGGGGCATACTGATTGCCGTTTTCGGAATGCGCATCGTCTTCCCGCTCGCGATCGTTGTTGTCGCCGCTAATATCGGCCCGATCGCAGCCATTCAGTTGGCCATTTCAGAGCCGCAGGAATATTCGCGCATAATGCATGAGGCGCACCTGTCCATCGCGGCGTTCGGCGGCACTTTCCTGATGATGGTGGCGTTGAGCTACTTTTTCGACGAGCACAAGGAGATCCACTGGGTACACGCCGTGGAATCGCGAATTTCGCAGTTTGCCACCATGAAGGGTGCCGAGATCACCTTCGTTCTGGTGGTCATGCTGGGCTTTTCCTTCCTCATAACGGACGATGCTGAACGCTTCACCTTCATATCGTCTGCTCTATACGGGCTCCTTACTTTTCTGCTGGTGGATGTGCTGGGAAACATTCTCGACAGGAAGCAGCAGGCACTTTCCACCGCGGCCAAGGGTGGTTTCGGAGCGTTTCTCTATCTCGAAGTGCTGGATGCCAGCTTCTCTTTCGACGGTGTGATCGGCGCATTTGCCTTGACGCAGAACCTGTTCGTCATTGCGATCGGTTTGGGAATCGGTGCGATGTATGTTCGTTCGATGACCCTGATGCTGGTCGAAAAGGGCACGCTGGCGCACTACCGCTATCTCGAGCATGGCGCCTTCTATGCAATCCTCATCCTGTCGGTCATCATGTATGTCCAGACCAAGGTTCATATTCCCGAGGTAATAACGGGACTTGGCGGCGCCGGTCTGATCGGCCTGTCGTTCTGGTCGTCGGTTCGGTACAACCGCCGGCACGGCGTGGGACGCGCTGACGGATAACACGACAAAACATGCGCGTCCGAAGACGGGCGCTTTTATCTTTCCACCTCAACGGTGTTGAAAGCAAATTTCGAACCTTAGTCGTAAGACACTTGACAGACCTGCACAGTTGCCTTCGATGATGCTGCTGGCGAACCGGAGAGCATATTTCGGATCGTTGCAAGCTCCGCCGGTAAGGGAGATGAGGACCGCGCGAGCTTGTGAGACGCAATGGGAGGAGACAATCATGAAGAAGCATCTCATCAGCCTTGCTGCCGCAGCTGCAACATCGGTGCTGGCGGGCGCGGCGGTTGCACAGGATGAGTATCCCAATCAGTCGATCACCATGGTCGTGCCTTTTTCGGCGGGCGGACCGACGGACACCGTGACCCGGCTCATCACCGAGCCGATGGGGCAGGTGCTGGGCCAGGGTTTCGTCGTTCAGAACGTCACCGGCGCCGGCGGCACGGTGGCCGCGGGGCAGGTCGCAAACGCGCCGGCCGACGGCTACACAGTCCTGATCCACCATATCGGCATGTCCACCGCGCCGACGCTCTATCCGAATCTGCCCTATGATCCGCTTGAGGATTTCGAGACTGTGGGCCTCGTTACAGAGGTGCCGATGACCATCATCGCGCGCAAAGACTTCCCGGCCGAAACGCTGCAGGAAATGATCGACTATGTGAAGGCGAATCCCGACGAGGTGACACTCGCCAATGCAGGCATCGGCGCTGCCTCGCAGCTTTGCGGCATGCTTTTCATGGATGCAATCGGGACACAGATCACGACAGTTCCCTATCCGGGGACCGGTCCGGCGCTGACCGACCTTGTCGGCGGGCAGGTTGATATCATGTGCGACCAGACCACCAATACCACCGGCCAGATTCTCGGCGGGGAGGTGAAAGCCTACGCGGTCACCGCGGAGGAACGGCTGGAAAACCTGCCGGATGTGCCGACGACCGCCGAGGCGGGATTGGGCGATTTCCAGCTGCGTATCTGGCACGGGCTCTACGTTCCGGCCGGCACCGACGAGGCGATCGTGCAAAAGCTCTCATCGGCATTGCAGACCGCACTCCAGGAACAGAATGTAATCGATCGTTTTGCCGAACTCGGTACGACGACGGTGAGCCAGGAGCGGGCCACGCCCGAACTGCACACGGAGATGCTCTCCTCGCAGATCGAGTTGTGGAGGCCGATCATACAGGAAGCGGGCGTTTCGGCCGAGTGAGTCCAGAAAGCGGTAAGGTGGAGCGGTCTTGCGGATAGGCCGCTCTCCTTTACGACACCGTCTGCACGGAAATCGGCACATGAAATCTTTGAAAATGTCCAAGGACCTTCTTGCCGGCCTGATTTTCATCGGCTTCGGTCTGGCCTTCGGCTACGCGTCGCTGGATTACCAGATCGGCACGGCGTTCCGCATGGGCCCCGGCTATTTTCCGCTGGTTCTGTCCTGCATTATAATCCTGCTCGGGATCGTGATCCTTTTGCAGCCTCTTGTGGGGGGATCGGATGAGCCTCCCTCTGAAGGAGTACCCTGGCGGGGTTTGATCCTGATCATCGCAGCGCTGGTCTTCTTCGGGTTTACGGTGCGCGGGCTCGGGCTGATGCCATCGCTCTTCATTACCTCCTTCATGAGCGCGTCGGCCAGCAGACAGACCGGCTTTATCGGCGCGCTTCTCATCGCCGCGTTTTTGACGGCGGTCAGCCTGCTCGTCTTTGTCTGGGGCCTCGGATTGCCTCTGCGCATCTTCGGGCCCTGGCTGGCTTTTTAAGGGCGAACGCATGGACCTGCTTGCCAATCTCGGTCTCGGTTTCGACGT
>JAJUHJ010000127.1 GCA_029279965.1 Phyllobacteriaceae bacterium | reverse complement strand
GGTCGTGAAGGAGCGTTTCGCGCAGGCCAGCGTGCTGTTTGCCATCGACCAGCTCATCAAAGGCGTGGTTGCGGCGATCACCGGGTTGGTGCGCGGTATTCTGTCGTTCCTGCCGCTGCCGGGTATACGCCAGATTTCGGGAATCCTGCATGCCTTCCTGCGGGTCGCTGTCGGCTTCATCGACGAGGTCATCCTGGCCCATGCGATCCGGACCCGTTCGACCAACCCATGGGCTTCGGCCAAGGAAGCGCTCGTTCTCTACGGCCAGAACTACAAGGTGATGCTCAAGAACGCTGCCTGGCTGGCGACAATCGTCTATCTTATGAGCTTTCTCGTATTTCTGGTCATGCTGGCTCCCGCCGCCCTCGTCGTCTACCTGATGCCCGGCGCATGGGCCGCCGGCGGGCTCGTCTTTGCGCTGCTGTTCGCGTGGAGCGTCAAGGCAGCCTTGCTGGAGCCCTTCGCGATCGCATGCCTTATGCAGGTCTATTTCCGGACGATCGAGAACCAGAAGCCCGATCCAGAATGGGAAGCAAGGCTCGAGCAGATGTCGGCCAAGTTCCGCAAACTGAAGGCGAAAGCCCTGGACAATGCCGGAGCCGCCACCCCTGAAGGGTCTGACCTGCAAAAGGCGTAGGCCATTTTTCTGAACGGGAGATCATGATGAAGGTTCTTCAGGCACTTCTGGTTGCAGCCACCACGAACGGGATGTCGGTCGCGGCGTCTTCAGCGGCCGACGACGTCGTCGTCGTCTACGACGCTTCCGGCTCGATGTGGGGGCAGATCGACGGCGTCAGCAAGATCGAGATTGCCCGCGACGTGATGGCCGACCTGGTGGACGGCTGGTCGGATGCCACCAATCTGGGCCTTGTCGCCTACGGGCATCGCTCGGAGGGTGACTGCCGCGATATCGAAACCCTGATCGAGCCGGGACAACTCGACAGGGCACGCTTCGTCGATACGATCAACGCCATCCGGCCGAAGGGCAAGACCCCGATTTCGGCCGCGGTAGAGCATGCGGCAGACCTGCTGTCCTATCGCGACAATCCCGCTACCGTCGTGCTGATCTCGGACGGCGTGGAAACTTGCCAGGCGGACCCGTGCGCGCTGGCCGGACAATTGGCCCGGCAAGGCGTGAAATTCACCGCTCACGTGGTCGGTTTCGATCTCGAGGACGATGCTCATCAGAGTCTCGCCTGCATCGCCGAGAACACCGGCGGTGTCTTCGTCCCGGCCCGGAACGCCGCGGAACTGAAGGACGCGCTGGCACATGTTCAGGAGGTCGTGGATCTACAGCCGATGGCGGATGCCCTGCCTGAACCGGAGCCCGAACCACAGGTTGAAGCTGACATCGGTCTTTCCGGACCCGAGCAGGTGATGACCGGTGCGGTCTTCGACGTTAGCTGGGCCGGTGCCGTCAATGGCAGTGATTTCATCAGCATCGTGCCGGCCGATGCCGACGTCGGTACGGTAGACAACCATATCCGGGTGAAGGACGACGACAAGGGTCGCCTGACAGCACCTGGCGCGCCTGGGCTCTACGAGCTTCGCTACGTGCTGGAGGAAGGCCGTCGCACGTTGGCATCCGTCCCCGTCGAAGTGGTCGAGGCCGAGGTCAGCATCAGCGGTCCTGGGATCGTCAGAGCAGGCACGGACGTGGACATCACCTGGTCGGCCACGATCAATGGCAGTGACTTCATCACGATCGTACCCGCAGAAGCGGATGAAGGGAAAGTCGAGGCACATATCCGTACGCGCGATGCGACTGAAGGCCGTATCAAGGCACCGGAAGCGATTGGCCTCTATGAGATCCGCTATGTGCTGGAGGAAGGCCGTAGCACGCTCGCAAGCGCGCCGTTGGAAGTGTTGGCGGCCGATGCTCCGCTTGACGATGGCGCGGGACTTGATGTCCCCGCTTCGGCACGCCCTGGCGATGTCATAACTATCTCGTGGAAGGGCGGATCGGACAGCGCCGACCAGCGCATATCGCTCGCCCGCGTCGATCAACCCGACTTCAGCTGGATTGCCGCGTACAAGGTCGGGGCGGACAAGATCATGGAACTGAAAATTCCGGAAGAGCCGGGCCGCTATGAGGTGCGCTTTCTCGACATCAGCGGACGCAAGGTTCTCGGCCGGGCCATTGTGGAAGTGAAGTGACCATGCTCATTGCGAACCGGTATGTGAACCGTGCCCGGGCGCTGGTCGCCGCCTTCTCCGTGGTTTCCGTTGCATCGTCGGCGCAGGCCGAGATCGACGGTCACGGGCCCGATGCGTGGCGAGTGATCGGGGTTTCCGCCAACGATGTTCTCAACGCCCGCATGGGACCCGGCACCAGCTATCGGGTGATCGAGACATTCGCTCACAACGAGCGCGGTATGCAGCAAATCACCTGCGTGCCCTTCTACACGGCGGCACACTCTATGGCGATGTCGGAAGCGCAGATCAAGGCGCTGCCACCACGCTGGTGCCTGATGCGCAACCGGTCGATGAGCAAGGCGGGCTGGGTGGCAGCGCGGTTCCTACAGGAGGACGGACTTGCGCCAATCAAGGAAAGTCAGACCGCTCCGGACATGACCGGTGCTGACGGCACCCGGTTGGAGGTCGCCAACACCGATGGTGAACCGAGGATGGTAATTGACGCGCCAGACATAGGCTTAGCCTATTCCTTGCCGCCTGGTTGGGCGACCGACGAACCGTATTTCTACGAGACCGCCGCCGGAGTTCGGGCAACCCGCCCCACCATGACGTTTTATGTCAACGACCGGGAGGAATGGCGGGCACTTCTCTGGCTCAATCCGCGTCAAATGCAGAGTATCGGCTGTGTCGAGACCGAAGCAGGAGACCTCTGCTACCGGGATCAAAATGACAGGCAAGCTGCGGAGTATGTCGGGCCTATGATACATTTCGATGCTGGTGCGGTATCAGCGCAATAGCAAATCCCCCTTTCCGCGCCACAGGAAGCGAGAATGATCGTTACTTCGGACGCGCCAAGCGTCAGGCTCGCCTTAATGGTTCTCTCCCTCAACTGTGGTTATTTCCTGCCTGGGAGCTATCCCAAAGCCGGCTGCGCCACATGATCGGCCAGTGGATCATTGCCATACGCATTCGGGCCGGTGGTGCCACGCAGGAGCCCAAGTTCGATCAAAGCCCAAATTGCGATCGCAAGGACAATCAGGTTGATTATCCAGCCCAGCGTATTGGGAAGGTGAATGACCTGTCCGGCGATCATTTGTGGGTTCGACAAAAGGCCGAGAAGCTCACCTACGTGAGAGATAAGCCCAGGCGCCACGAATACGGCCATCAGCCCACCTGATTTTCCTCGGTCATGGAGGCGTTTCACGCCCAGCGCCACGGCGGGATACAAAAGCACGAGCGACAGGATCAGGCTGACGCCGGAACCAAGCGTCTGGCTGGCCGCCGAGATCGGCACGACGAAAACGACCGATATGGCGACCGCGACTACGATCAGCAGCAGACTGGCAAACCAGAATGGCCTGCGGTTTATGCGTCCTTCGAAGGATGTGTAAAGATAGCGGAAATTCATGTTGCCCCCCAGTCTTTGGTGCTCGTTCCAGTGGATGCTCCGATTGAGCCGTCACCGGTTACCCCCGTAGCAGTAATGCATTCTGCACGCCCCGTTCGTTTGGAGGGTGTTAAGCATCTTTTGGCCTCGGTAAGAGAGCCGTTGCAGTGTCGGTGTGGGTGTTGGGAGATGACGTTTGCGCTCAGAGCGAAACTCCGTCGCCTCCGATGACAATTGGAGGCAGTCTGATGCCCCTGTGTCTCAAAAATTCCGTAAGCACCTTCGCGGCCTGCCGGTACGGCATCCTGCCCCAAATCGCGCTGCCAGTTCCATCATTTCAGGCACCCTCGATCTTGACCCCTCGGCGGGAGTTTCAAGCCCGCGGCTCCACAGGGGCCTCCTCGTTTCGAGGATCATAATTCACCGGTGCAGTGATCCCCGTATCCACCGCGGTGACGTAATCCGCGCTGTGCATCTCCACTGGGCGCGAAACCTTGGACATCCGAAGCAGGACAAAGAGGGTTAACACGATGTAGGCTACAGCCATCGCAGCAAAGAGCGCGCCGGGGCCGGCGATCTGCATTGCGGAGGCCCCGGCCAATGGCCCGATTACTGCGCCCGCGCCATTGAGGAACAACAACCCGCTTGAAACTTCGATAAAGCTTTCGGTGGTGATCAGGTCGTTCACATGCGCGACCGATAGTGCATAGATCGGAAAAGTGAAGGCACCGAAGGCGAAGGCAAGCGGCGGGACGCCCGGGGTCCAGGAACGGCTTGCCCAGAACAGGGCAAATCCGGTCAATGCCGACAAGCCGGCCGAAAGGACGATGACGAGACGACGGTCAACCCGATCAGAAATCCGGCCGAACGGCCACTGTGATAGTGTACCGCCCAGCACGGTCACGCCGATGAAGATGGCAACGCCGCGTGCGTCCAGTCCCGCACTCGAAGCCGCCACGGGGGCCAGCGACCAGAAGGCGCCGGTGACGAGGCCTGCCGCAAAACACCCTGCAGCGCCAGCCGACGACAGGCGCACGAGCCGTAGCGGGTTCAGCCGCCCTGGCTGGATCTGCGCTGGGGTGACGATAGCAGTGAGCGCCACTGGAACGGCGGCCAGTGAGATAATGACGGACGCAACAATGAAGGCGGCAAATCCCGCAGGATCGTAGAGCGAGAGCAGAACCTGCCCCGCGATAATGGCGACGAAGGTTAGCGAAGTGTAGATTGAGAAGACTGTGCCACGGACTGCATTCTCGGCACGCTCGTTCAACCAGCTTTCGATGACGAGAAAAAGCGAGGCGATACAATAGCCGGTCCCGGCACGTAGAAACCACCAAGCCACTTCCGCCAGAAACAGGATATGAAGGAGCGGGATGACCGAGGCTATCGCCGCCATGGCCGTGAAGACCCGAATGTGCCCCACGCGGCGTACCAGCTGGGAAGCGGTCAGGCAGCCTGCAACGAAACCGATAAAATAGTTCGAACCCATGATGCCGATGGACAGCGCGGAAAACGCCTCTGCCTCGGCTCGGAGGGGAAGCAAGGTGGTCTGAAGCCCGTTACCCGTCAGTAGAATCGTCGCGCTGAGAAGCAATGCGCCGAGTTGAGCAATTGTTCCCAAGTCTCACCTCCTGCCTGACCATACCGGGAGGACCCTCGTGCTGAAAGTCCCATCAGCGGGATCGGTAAGTGGCTCCGGCAACATGCAATTCGATGCAACGTCGATTGTACATGATGTCGAGCCGATTGTCGGAGGCTCGGTAGCCGAAACCCGTCTCGCTGCAATTGGTGATCGATGGCCTGCTGCCGGTTTTTCGGATACCAGGTTAAGCTAACATAGCTTTCTCCTGGAACTCGACGGGCTCATATAGCCCAGTGTCGAGTGCCGTCGCCGAGATTGTAGAAGCGCTCGATGTAATCGAACACGTCGGCCCTGGCATTAAGCGTCTGTCCTATTGTTCGTCCAATTCAGTTTGCCTCTTGCACTCAGCAGTTAAGGAACCCGCAAGGTTTGCTTGACGACCTTTCCATGTTTCATCTCGTCATCGCTCCATTCAAAGGTGGAGACCTCCAATTACCAAGTCACCGAACTGCCCATCTGGCGGCATCGTTACAATCGGCATTGTCCCGCACGGCAGCTTGAAATCCAAACGCTAATCGGTCGCCTCGGACTGGCCGTGGACAACCTGTCGAGGCTCCACGAATAGCCGTCGCGCGGTTCCGTCGTTTGGTGCCACCGGTGAAGATGATCGCGTTGACCAATGTGATGTCGCCACCAGCGAGGAATCCGGAAATCCTACCGGATTCGATAACGGTAAGGTTCGGGCCATAATGCCCATCCCTCGTCACGGCCGTTGCCGTCTATACTGCTGGTGCTGTCGCAAGCCCACACGGCAGGCGTCAGCCGAGCAGGTGGTGAGTGGAAGACGCATGGGAGCAGATAAAAGCGGGCCCGGAAGCAAGTCCCGACCCGCTTTCAGGTCATCACCTCACGCCGTCGACATCGGCCGGTTCTGAGCGAACCAAATTCCGCATGCTGCTAGAAACGCGACCACAATACCGGCGATCACATGCGCCCACATCGCAAAGGTCAGGGCCGAGAAGCCCAGCACCCAGGGCGAGATCAAAGCCCAAATGCCGAGCACCAAATTGGCCCATGCCTGCGCCTGATGGATCGCATAGAGGGCGGCGATGGATATTGCGGCAATGGCCACACCGACGATCCCGGCGTTCCATGCGGCAGAGGTTTCGCCCGTGAACCCCAGATACCAGGGCGACAGCAGAAGACCGAGACCAGCGATGATATTGACGATATCAAAAGCGGTCCGGTTGCTGAAAGATAGAGACTTCAACATCGTTCACCTCCTTGGTGGTTGCTTTTGGCCGCGTCGTGAATGAACCACCTCGCCTTCTGGCGGCGACCGCGGCAACGGCTGTATGCCGTCTTCCACCGCGGAACCGACATCAGGTCCAAGCCGAGGAAAGGAAGGCTTTCGGCCCGTTCCGGGCAGAAAAGGCGCAAGCTCATCCCGTGTGAACGCACCTGCGGCGATTTCAATAAGCGCAAGATCGTTCGCGCCGACATTCGGCATGTCGAGCCTGGGCTCTGCACCTTGAGCGAGCGCCCGCGACCGCGCAGCGGCCGCGAGCACCAGCCCGAACCTGTTCGGCAATGCCTGGTGGCAATCGAAGACGATAAGTGGATTCATGGCTTCACCTCACGCCGTTTCTGATGCGCCATCCCGACAGGCTGGGCGTGACATGCATTGGGTTTTGTATCACCGCTTCCGGCCTGTCCCAGTTCTCCGGGTCGGCGGGAACTTTGCGATATACCGCTTCGCCCGACGCATGCCGGTAGCTCTCTTCACCGATCCCAGGCTCAACTCGCTCCAGCTTTACGTTCGAACAAGTTCGAGGCGATGTTTGTGCCGGCCGATCTTCCTGATCGGCGGCGTTGGCCGAGTTCTGCACGAAATAGGTGGACCCTGCCGTTCGGCGTAGCGGACGGCGGACTCCAGCGTCGGGAATTCCAGTTCGACCCCCGCCAGCGGATCCCGACCGCCGGTATAGCCCATGAGCGGCTCGACGAAAGGCGCAGTGCGGCGTTCGAAGGCAAGCCGCCAACCCTTCGTGCGCGCTGGTGCAGACGTCATCACTGAACGGGACGGTTTATAAATGCGCGCGACTGCGTCATTCGGGAAAATCGACCGGCCCATGGAAAGGGGCGTCTGCCGGCTGTCGCTCGACGGCGAGAATGCCGGAATATGCGTGTTATCTGCTTGCCTGACCATCTCAATCGATTTTTCCAATAAGGATGGCGCCTGCGGCAGCTCGAAGGCCGCCGCAGACGCTGTCATGCGTCAGCTTCTGACGGCGATGCGTTTGACTTTTGACCGTGCCTTCTCGCTCTTAGGCAAGGTCACGGTCAGTACACCGTTCCTGAAGCTGGCGTCAGCATTAGCCTCCTCGACCTCGTAGCCGAGCGGGATGCGGCGGTGGAAGCGGCCGTAGAAACGTTCGGAGAACTGTCTGTCCTTATCCTCTGTCTCGGAACGCTTCTCGCCCTTCAGCGTCAGCACCCCGTCATCGAGAAGGACCTCGAGGTCCTTCTCCTCAAGGCCCGGCATCTCCGCCGTTATCTTGATCTCCCTCTCGGTGTCGGCGATTTCGACACGCGGCCAACTGCCGCCAAAGGAGAACTCACGGCTGAAGAATGGGAACCCGCTCTCGAAGGAGCGGAACACGTCATCAAACAGCCTGTTCACCTCACGATGCAGCGACAGAAACGGGTCACGCTCGTCATCACGGAAGATAGCGGGAGTCCGGTTGCCGTTGTTACGGCCCCAGGGAATCAGATCACGGACACTCATGATTTTCTCCTTTCTGTTCGTTCGACTGATAATGCACGGCCGCTGGCGCCGGGTTCATCACCCGGCGCTTGGGCTCCATCGTATTGTCGAAGGCGGCCTCAGGCGGCCTGCTTGTCGGCCTCGATCTTCTTCGTCTCGACCGCGGGCAATCCATTGTCAGTCGCGATCTCGATCCGGCGCGGCTTCATCTCATCAGGAAGCTCGCGCTTCAGGTCGATGGTCAGCAAACCGTTGACGAGGCTGGCACCCACGACCTTGACATGGTCGGCCAGTTCGAAACGGCGCTGGAAGGCGCGTCCGGCAATGCCACGATGCAGATACTCGCCATTGTCCTCGCCTGTTTTCTGGCCCGACACCACAAGCATGTTCTGCTCCTGGGTGACGGTCAGCTCGTCCTGCGAGAAGCCGGCGACCGCCATCGTGATGCGATAGTCGTCCTCGCCGGTCTTGGCGATGTCGTAGGGAGGCCAATTGTCGATCTGCTCGACGCGGCTCGCGGCCTCGAGCGCGTTCAGCATCCGGTCGAAGCCGATGCTCGATCGGAACAGGGGAGAGAAGTCGAAAGTGGTTCTCATAGCCACATCCTCCTTATGAGCAACATGGGTATAAGACGGATACTGACGGATGCTTCCGCACCTGTCAGTCAGCCGGGTCTCCTGGAAGCCCCCGGCACTTTGGATTTAGGTTCAAGCATTTAGTGGTTCAAGAGGCGGTCCGCCGCAAGAGACCTGCCCTTCCATTTGGGCGCTGCGCGCTTATCTCCAAGGGAGCGCACGTCCGAGTAAGTCCAAATCGAGCAAGAGGAGATGGCAACATGCGACTGGCAGAGATCACAGCCATTCTGGGTCCCGTCGATCTGGAACTGGTCGCGGAGATCAATAAGGCAG
>JAJUHJ010000126.1 GCA_029279965.1 Phyllobacteriaceae bacterium | reverse complement strand
GGTGCCTTTCGGCTCCTCTTTGACCATATCGAACGAAGTGCGCGGCGAACTGGCGATCACGCTTCGGCAGGGGCGTGCCCTGCTTGTCGCCGATCTCTTCGGGGAAGGAAAAGCCTGACGTGGCACCGCCGCTTTTGAAACTGGACGGAATAGGTCTCACCTTCGGGGGCACACCGCTGCTCGACGGTGCGTCGCTGATGGTCGGTCCTGGCGAACGCGTCGCGCTGGTCGGGCGCAACGGGTCGGGCAAATCGACGCTGCTCAAGATCGCCGCGGGGCTCGTGGAGGCCCAGGAGGGTGAGGTCTTCCGTCAGCCAAGCGCCACCGTGCGCTACCTGCCCCAGGCGCCAGACTGGCAGGGTTTTGCCTCGGTGCGCGCCTATGTCGAATCGGGGCTCGGCCCGGCCGACGACATCAACCGCGTGGCCCTTGTGCTCGACAGGCTGGGGCTGACGGGAGAGGAGGCGCCAGCCCAGCTTTCCGGTGGTGAAGCGCGGCGGGCGGCCCTTGCCCGCGTGCTGGCTCCTCAGCCTGATCTTCTGCTTCTCGACGAGCCTACGAACCATCTGGACCTCACGACGATCGAATGGCTGGAGGGAGAGTTGCAGCGTTCCTCCTCCGCGCTGGTGGTGATCTCGCACGACAGGCGTTTTCTGGAGCGGGTCAGCCGCGCGACCGTCTGGCTCGACCGGGGAAAGACACGGCGGCTCGATGAGGGCTTTGCGCAGTTCGAGGACTGGAGAGACAAACTCCTGGAGGAAGAAGAGCGCGACCAGCAGAAGCTCGACCGCAAGATCGCGCGTGAGGAACACTGGTTGCGTTACGGCGTCACCGCAAGGCGCAAGCGCAATGTGCGGCGGCTTTCCGAGCTTCATGCGCTGAAGGAGCGCCGGCGCGACTATCGCGGGGTGGAAGGCACGGCGACGATGACGACGAGCGACACCGCCGAATCGGGCAAGCTCGTCATCGAGGCAAAGGGCATTGAAAAGCGCTTCGGCGCGTTGACGGTCGTGAAGGATTTTTCCATCCGCATCCAGCGGGGCGACCGCGTGGGCCTTGTCGGTCCGAACGGCGCCGGCAAGACGACATTGCTCAAGATGCTGACCGGGGCTCTTACCCCTGATGCGGGCACTGTGCGGCTCGGCGCCAATCTGGAAATCGCCACGCTCGACCAGAACCGCGCGGCACTCGACCCTGGTGAGACGCTCTCTCACTTCCTGACCGATGGGCGGGGCGATACCCTTCTTGTCAACGGACAGGAGCGGCATGTCGTCTCCTACATGAAGGATTTTCTCTTCAAGCCCGAGCAGGCGCGCACGCCCATCCGCGAACTTTCCGGCGGTGAACGCGCGCGGCTTGCTCTCGCCCGGTTGCTGTCGCGCCCGGCCAACCTGCTCGTTCTCGACGAGCCGACCAACGATCTGGACCTGGAAACGCTCGACCTTTTGCAGGAACTGGTGGAAAGCTTTGCAGGCACCGTTCTTCTCGTCAGCCATGATCGGGACTTTCTGGACCGCACGGTCACGAGCACGATTGCACCGGAGAAAGATGGTCGCTGGATCGAATATGCCGGTGGCTATTCCGACATGCTGGCCCAGCGCAAGGGCGAGGAACTGGAACAGCGCAGGCGCGCGCCCGATAACCCCGCCAATCAGCGAAAACCGGGCGGAGGAACGCCCCGGCAGGAAAGGAGAAAACTTTCCTACAAACAAAAATTCGCCCTCGAAAACCTTCCCGGCCGGATCGAGTCGCTGGGCAGTGAGATCGCCGCGCTTGAGGAACGGCTGGCCGATCCAGCGCTCTACGCACGCGATGCCGCAGCGTTCTCCCGCTACACGGCTGAACTCGACGAAAAGCGTGCCGAGCACGAGCGCCTGGAGGAAGAATGGCTGGAACTCGAAATGCTGCGCGAAGAAATCGAGGGTGACTAGACTCAAGATTCGTCTTCACCCGACGCTAACCCATCTTTGAAAGAGTGCCCGCAGTCGTTAGCGCACGATGCGTTGATGCTCATACGTTCAAAGAATGACGCGCGGATCGCGTGAGGGTGACCGGTATGGCCGACGAATTTCTCATATCCGCAAGGCCCGATCTGCAGAAGGCGCGCGTGGAATGGCTTGCGAGCCTCAACGAGGAGCGACGGCTCGCGCGGTTGACGATCGAGGCTTATGAACGGGACACGCGGCAGTTTTTCCAATTCCTGACCGGTCATTGCGGCGGCCCGCCGGGGCTTTCGGATCTTTCCGATCTGAAACCGGCGGACCTGCGCGCTTTCCTTGCCGTTCGACGTGCCGATGGGGCGGGTGCGCGCACGCTGGGCCGCGGTCTTGCCGGGATTCGTTCCTTTCTCCGCTTTCTGGAAAAGCGCGGCATGGCAAACGCTGCGGGCGCGGGTGCGCTTCGGGCGCCACGAGCCGGAAAAGGCCTGCCGAAGCCGCTGACGGCCGCGGATGCGCGACGGGTCGCCTCCGGCGAGGGGCAGCTCGCCGAGGAGCCGTGGATCGCCGCCCGCAATGCGGCCGTCCTGGCGCTGCTTTATGGTTCCGGCTTGCGCATCGGAGAGGCGCTCCGGCTCACGGGGGCGGATATCCCGGCGCTCGGCGATGGGACGCTCCGGATCACAGGCAAGGGCGGCAAGACACGTATGGTGCCGGTGCTTACGGTGGTTCGAGAGGCGGTCAACGAATATCGGCGGCTCTGCCCCTATCATCTGAGTGCGGAGGAGCCGCTTTTCCGCGGTGCGCGTGGCGGCGCACTGCAGCCAGCCATCATCCAGCGTGAAATGAAGAAGATGCGCTCCGCCCTCAACCTGCCAGAGACGGCGACACCGCATGCGTTGCGTCATTCCTTCGCGACGCATCTGCTCGGTCGTGGCGGCGATTTACGCGCGATACAGGAGCTTCTGGGCCACGCCAGCCTGTCGACCACACAGATCTATACGGCGGTCGATACCGCCCGGCTTCTGGAAAGCTACGACGCCGCGCATCCGCGCGCGTAGCGGTCTCAGCTCATCCCCGCCAGAATCTTTTCGATCTGCGGCAGAAACTCCCGTTGCAGGCTTTCAGGAGTGAACTCGCCGACATGTTTGTAGCGGATGATGCCGTCCGGCCCCACGAGAAAGGTTTCGGGCACACCGTAGACGCCCCAATCGATGGCCGCGCGCCCGGTCCGGTCCACCCCGATGGCATCGAACGGATTTCCGAGTTCGCCCAGGAAGCGCCGGGCATTTTCCGGCTCATCCTTGTAGTTCAACCCCACCAGCCGGATTCTCTCATCCTCGGCCAATTGCATCAGCAGCGGATGTTCCTTCCGGCATGGAGCGCACCAGGACCCCCAGACGTTGACCAGCGTGACATTGCCCTCGAAATCCGCCGGCACAAGACCCGGCAAACCCATGCCTTGAAGAGCAGGAAGCTCTATCGGAGGCACAGGATCACCGATCAGCGCCGAGGGCACGACCGAAGTGTCGCGCCCGGAAAAAAGCTGCATGAGAAACACCGCGGAAAGAGCGAGAAAGGCCATGAACGGGACCAGCAGCAGAAGCCGGCGCCGGCCGACCGAGGTTTTTTCCACCGTGCTCATCGCGACTCCTCCGCCTTGGCCGAGCGGCGGCGGACGCCGCGCGTTTCAAGCTCTTTCAGCGCGCGCCTTTGTGCTGTCTGGTCGATAAGGATCCAGGCCGCCAGGCCCCCTATGCCAAGCATCGAAAGCAGGTACGCAGCGACGACGTAACCCAGATGCGTCATGAGGCCTGCCCTTCCGCTGCCCGCGCCGAAAGCCGCCGCATGGTGCCCACGCGCCGCCGCCAGATCTCCGTGCGCATCGCCATCAGATGCAGCGTAATGAAAAGCAACGTGAACCCTAGCGCCGAGATGAGCAGCGGCCACAGAAGGCTTGGATGGATGGTCGGCCCGTCGAAGCGGAAGACCGAGGCAGGCTGGTGCAGTGTGTTCCACCAGTCGACGGAGAATTTGATGATCGGGATGTTGATGAAACCGACCAGCGTGAGAATGGCCGCAGCACGCGCGGCGCGCGTTGGCTCGTCCAGCGCCCGCGTTAACGCGATAATGCCGAGATACATGAGGAAAAGCACGAAGACGGAAGTGAGCCTGGCATCCCACACCCACCATGTGCCCCACATCGGCTTGCCCCAGATGGAACCGGTGGCAAGCGCCAATGCGGTGAAGACGGCACCGATGGGCGCGGCCGCCTTGAGCGAAACATCAGCCAGCGGGTGCCGCCATACCAGTGTGCCGAGCGCCGAGAGGGCCATCAGCCCGTAGCAGAACATGGCCAGCCACGCGAAAGGCACGTGAATGTACATGATGCGCACCGTGATGCCCTGCTGGTAGTCCTCAGGCGCAGCAAAGGCGAGCCATAATCCTGCGGCGAGGACGAAAAGCGCGGCGCATGAAAGCCATGGCAGGATTGCCCCGGCAATCTCCAGAAACCGGGTCGGATTGGCGAGCGCCATCAGGCGCGATGTCTGTTTGGCGGTATCGCTCATACTGACGTAGATAAACGCAGGAAGGCTTTCCGGCAATTCATTCAGATTGCCGCACGCCCGCATCGATGCGAATGGGCACTCACATTCGTGTCAGTCGATGTGCCGGAGGGCAAGGGCCGCTGCCGCGGGACCAAGGACGGCAAAGAAGAGCGTGAGCGCTGATAGGATAAGGAAGGGAGGCAGAAAGGGGTCGGGGTCAGCCATGGCGCCTCTGCTTGCGGCAACCCCGAAAATGAGCACCGGAACGACCAGAGGCAGGACGAGGACGGAAACGAGGACACCGCCGCGCGGCAGCGCGACGGTCAGCGCGGCCCCTACCGCGCCAATGAAGGTGATGGCCGGCGTGCCGACGAGGAGCGTCAACGTCGCCGCACCAAGGCCAAGCGGCGGGACATTCATGAACAGCCCGAGAAACGGTGTGACGGCCACAAGTGGCAACACGCCGGTTGTCCAATGCGCAAGGCATTTCACCAATACGGTCAACGCTACCATGTGGCGATGATCGGACATCAGGAGGAGATCGAGCGTCCCGTCCTCCCGGTCGGCCTGGAAGAGACGTTCGAGCGCCAGAAGGCTTGCCAGCAAGGCTCCGATCCAAAGCACCGCCGGGCCGATCCGCGCCAGAAGATTGAGATCGGGCCCGACACCGAAGGGAATGACCGTCACCACCGCAAGAAAAAAGAGCACGCCCGTCAACGCACCGCTTCCCGCGCGGATGCCGAGCTTTACCTCCCGAGCGTAGAGCGCCAGCATCAGCAGGCAGCCTTGATGCTTCGAGCGACCTCGAGCCCGGAGCAGAGGATTGTCATCGCGCCGCCTCCCCCATCTTCAACTCTTGTGCGCCTTTGATCCCGAGCGGCAGATGCGTAGCGGCGACGATCATGCCCCCCTCCTCAAGGTGCTCCTGCATCAGCCTTGAGAATCGTTGCTCCGCCGTCCGGTCAAGCCCTGCCGTAGGCTCGTCGAGCAGCCAGATAGGCCGGTACGAGACGAGCAGCCGCGCGATCGCTGCGCGCCGCCTCTGGCCGGTGGACAAGTAAGCGAACGGCAGATGGCCGATCTCGCCGAGGCCAACCTCGTCCAACGCCTTACGAGGCATCAGTTTCGGCGCGCCCAGGAAATCGCGCCAGAAGGAAAGATTCTCTTCCAGGCTCAGCGCCGTTTTCATGGCATTGAGATGCCCGAGATAATGCGCGGCCGACCCGATGTCCGGCCATGTCTCGTCGGCGCCGCGAAGGTCCACGCTGCCCGCTGCCGGCGGCAGCAACCCGGCAATGATTCTAAGAAGGGTGGACTTCCCCGCACCATTGGGTCCGGTCACCATGAGCGCTTGCCCGCGAGCGAGCGTGAAGGACAGGCCGGAGAAGATAGGCTCGCCGCCGCGCTCGCCACCCAGGTTTTCGGCGGCAAGCCGCATTATTTCCCCTCTTTCCGGCACTGGCTATCCCCAGACTTACGCAACGAGGCAGAATCGACGTTGCTGCTCTGGAACTCTTCTACGAAATTCTTTATACCCCGGACAACCACGCCAGCGGTCGGCGTGGACAACCATTGTGCCGAACCAGCGAACCTGCCGCCTTTACCGGCCGGACGCAGGGGGCGGACGCGGAAATGACCGTACCCGCATTTTCAATCCTGTCTCAGGAGTCCGTTCCCGTTCGGATGAGCACCAGGATAGGATCGGACGTGACGACTTCTCTTGACAGTTACAATTGCCGCCGCACCCTCAAAGTGGGAAGCGACGAGTACACATATTTCGATTTGAAGGAGGCGGAGAAGAACGGGCTTTCCGGCATCTCCCGGCTTCCCTTTTCCATGAAGGTTCTTCTGGAGAACCTGCTGCGCAAGGAAGACGGCCGCTCCGTCACCAAGGAAAGCATCGATGCCGTGGCCGCGTGGCTGAGCGACACCGGGACAGCCGGTGTCGAGATCGCCTATTCGCCGGCGCGTGTCCTGATGCAGGACTTCACCGGCGTTCCAGCGGTGGTGGATCTGGCCGCAATGCGCGACGCAATGGCCTCTCTCGGAGGCGATCCGGAGAAGATCAACCCGCTGGTCCCCGTCGATCTCGTCATCGATCACTCGGTCATTGTCGACGAGTTTGGCTCGCCGATGGCCTTCAAGCGCAATGTGGAGCTCGAATACAAGCGCAATGGCGAGCGTTACCGCTTCCTGAAATGGGGTCAGCAGGCGTTCAAGAACTTCCGCGTGGTTCCCCCCGGTACCGGCATCTGCCACCAGGTAAACCTCGAATATCTCGGCCAGGTGGTGTGGACGAAGGACGAGGATGGGCAGACGCTCGCCTATCCTGACACCTGTGTCGGCACCGATTCGCATACCACCATGATTAACGGCCTCGGCGTGCTTGGCTGGGGTGTCGGCGGCATCGAGGCGGAGGCTGCCATGCTCGGCCAGCCGGTCTCCATGCTCCTGCCCGAGGTGATCGGCTTCAAGCTGACCGGCAAGCTGGGCGAGGGCGTTACCGCGACCGACCTCGTGCTGACGGTCACACAGATGCTGCGCAAGAAGGGCGTCGTCGGGAAGTTCGTCGAGTTCTTCGGCCCCGGCCTCGATCACATGACGCTCGCCGACCGCGCGACCATCGGCAACATGGCGCCGGAATATGGCGCCACCTGCGGTTTCTTCCCCGTCGACGGCGAAACGCTGAAGTACCTCACCACCTCCGGCCGTTCGGAGGATCGTATCGCGCTGGTTGAGGCTTATGCGAAAGCACAAGGCATGTGGCGCGATTCGGATGCGCAGGAGCCCGTCTTCACAGACACGCTCGAACTCGATCTGGGCGATGTCGTCCCCTCGATGGCCGGGCCGAAACGTCCGGAAGGCCGCATACCGCTCGGCAGCATCGGCTCCGGCTTCGCTGAAGCGCTGGAGAAGGAATACAAAAAGACGGGCGATACATCGAAGCGGCATCCGGTGGAGGGTGAGGATTACGATTTCGGTCACGGCGACGTGGCGATTGCGGCCATCACTTCCTGCACCAACACATCCAATCCGTCCGTTCTGATCGCCGCCGGCCTTCTGGCGCGCAACGCCAATCGTCTTGGCCTGAAGCAAAAGCCGTGGGTGAAGACGTCGCTTGCTCCCGGCAGCCAGGTCGTTGCGGAGTATCTGGAAAGATCCGGCCTGCAGAAGGAGCTGGACCAGCTCGGGTTCAATCTGGTCGGCTTCGGCTGCACCACCTGCATCGGCAATTCCGGCCCGCTGCCGGAAGCGATTTCAAAAACCATCAACGAAAAGGGCTTGATCGCCGCCTCGGTGCTTTCCGGCAACCGCAACTTCGAGGGCCGCGTCTCTCCGGATGTGCAGGCGAACTATCTGGCCTCGCCGCCTTTGGTGGTTGCCCATGCACTGGCCGGCACGGTGACGAAGGACCTGACGCGCGAGCCCATCGGCGAAGACAAGGATGGCAATCCCGTCTATCTGAAGGATATCTGGCCCTCCAACCAGGAGGTGCAGGACTTCATTCAGAAGAATGTCACGCGTGAGCTCTTCGCGTCCAAATATGCGGACGTCTTCAAGGGTGACGAGCTGTGGCAGGAGGTGCAGGCGCCTTCCGGCCAGACCTATGCGTGGGACAACGATTCCACCTATGTGCAGAACCCGCCCTATTTCGAGGGCATGGGGCCGGCGCCAACGCCTGCCGGCGACATAAAGGGCGCGCGCATTCTTGGCCTCTTCGGCGACAAGATCACCACCGACCACATCTCGCCTGCCGGCTCCATCAAAGCGCAGTCGCCTGCCGGCAAGTATCTGATGGACAATGGCGTTGCGGTGGCGGATTTCAACCAGTACGGCACGCGGCGCGGCAACCATGAGGTGATGATGCGCGGCACCTTCGCCAATATCCGCATCCGCAACCACATGCTGGGCGAGAACGGCACCGAAGGTGGTTATACGATCCACTATCCCTCGAAGGAGGAAATGTCGATCTACGACGCCGCCATGCGATATCGTCAGGAAGGTGTACCGCTGGTCGTCTTCGCCGGCGTGGAATATGGCAACGGCTCCTCGCGTGACTGGGCGGCCAAGGGCACCAATCTCCTGGGCGTGCGCGCCGTGATTGCGCAGTCCTTCGAGCGCATCCACCGCTCCAACCTCGTCGGCATGGGGGTCGTCCCCTTCGTCTTCGCCGAGGATACGAGCTGGCAGGAGCTCGGACTGAAGGGCGATGAGACGGTCACCATCGAAGGGCTGGATGACATCAAGCCGCGCGTCACCCTCACGGCCCGGATCACCTATGCAGACGGTGCCGTGAAGGAGGTGCCGGTGCTCTGCCGCATCGACACGCTGGATGAACTGTAATATTTCCGCAATGGCGGCATCCTGCGTTACT
>JAJUHJ010000125.1 GCA_029279965.1 Phyllobacteriaceae bacterium | reverse complement strand
TTCCTTGGCATCGATATCGGCACCTCCGGCGTGCGCGTGGCAGCGCTCGATGAGGAGCGAGAAATTTGCGGCAGCGCCGCTTGCCCCTTCCGGGATCGGCAAGAAAGCGCAGACCCTGCTGCCTGGTGGCGCGGGATCGAAAAATGCTTTGAGGATCTGCGCCGGGATCTTTCTCTTTCGGGAATTGCCGCCATTGCCGTCGACGGTACCTCGGGGACCGTGCTGGCCATCGACAGGGCGAACGAGCCGGTCGGCCGGGCGCTGATGTATGATGAAGCCTCTCCGGATCTCGCTCTCGTGACGCAACTTGAAGCCGTTGCGCCTGCCGATAGTCCGGCGCTGGGCAAGCAATCGCCTTTGGCGCGCGCCGCGTTTCTGGCGCGCCAGCCTAACGTCGCACGGATCGTCCATCAGGCGGATTGGGTCGCAATGCGGTTTGGAGACGGCCAGCCGATCGGCGACGAGAACAATGCACTGAAGACGGGCTACGATCTGGCTGAGGGGCGCTGGCCGGACTGGATCTCCGAAGCTGGCATCGACATAGCCATGTTACCCGAGATCGTGCCCGCCGGCACGCCGATTTGCCGGGTAGGCTCCCGCGCAAGGGCATTGGGCCTGCCGTCATCGGCGCTGCTTGTCAGCGGCACCACCGATGGCTGCGCTTCCTTTCTGGCGACTGGAGCAGACAGGGTGGGCGAGGCCGTGACCGCGCTTGGATCTACACTGGTCCTCAAGCTTCTATCGGACAGAGAAATCAAGGCAACGCGGTTCGGTGTCTATAGCCACCGCATCAAGGGTATGTGGCTGGCCGGAGGCGCTTCGAACACGGGAGGCGCCGTCATCCGCGCCTATTTTCCGGATGAAAGACTTGCCGAGCTCAGCGCACAGCTCGACCCCGATGCCCCCACGGGACTGAATTATTACCCGCTTCTCCATCCGGGTGAGCGTTTCCCGGTCAGTGACGCGAAGCTTGCGCCGCGCCTCGAACCACGGCCAAGGGACAATGCAACCTTCTTTCAAGGCATTCTGGAAGGGATTGCCGCGATCGAGAAGGAGGGATATGAGCGCCTCGCCGAGCTGGGCGCGCCACACTTGAAGTCCGTGCGCAGCGTCGGCGGCGGCGCTTCCAACGCTGCCTGGACGCGTATGCGCCAGCGCCTCATCGGTGTGCCATTTGAGGCGGCGGCATCCGTGGAGGCGGCCGCCGGCACCGCCCGGCTTGCATATGGAGCCGTTTCCTCATGAGCCTGTCGATGCCCCTTCGCGAGATGATTGCGCGATACGACACCTTCTTTATCGATCAATTCGGCACGCTGCGGGACGCGGCAAGCCCGTATCCCGGCGCGGTCGAGGCATTGCTGGCTCTGAGAGCTGCCGGAAAGACGGTCGTCATTTTATCGAACTCCGGTAAATCGGGTGCCGACAACGCTCTCCGCCTTCAGCGCATCGGTTTTCCGCCCGAATCCTTCAGCCACTTTGTCACCTCCGGCGATGTTGCCGTTGACCTGCTCGAACGCGGTGAACTGGACCTTTCCCTGTCGTCAAGGACTCGCTGCTTCACCATCTCCAATGGAGGCGACAGCAACCTTGCCGACCGTCTGGGCCTATCGATTGCGGCGCATCCGCAGGAGGCGGATCTTCTGGTCATTTCAGGAAGCCAGGCGGATGAAGTCGGCATGGAGGCGTATGGGGAGATGCTCCGTCCCGCTGCAGAACGCGGGCTGCCCGCCATCTGCACCAATCCCGATATCCAAATGATCACGCCGGGCGGGCTCGCCCCGGCTGCCGGGTCGATCGCAAGGCTTTACGAAAAAATGGGGGGCAGGGTGTCGTGGATCGGTAAACCGCACCGCGACATTTACGAATTCGCATACCGGCTCAGCGGTTTTCCGAACAAGGCCAGAACGGTGGGCATCGGTGACAGCCTCGACCATGACATCGCCGGAGCCAACGCATTCGGCATTGCCGCTATTCTTTTGCGCAAGGGAGTGAGCGCGCGGGCGGATGAAAAGGATCTGCGGGCAGAGGCGATGCGAGCAGGATTGCGACTCCAGGCCATCATCGACGATCTGGCATAGCGCGCCGTGCGTCTTATCCGACGCACGACGCGCTATCTCATTGAATCTGCGCATCGTGCCGGAGCACGTCCTACTCTGCCGGGACGCGAACGGATCCCGCGGCGCCATCGCCCGCAACAACGCGCCTGGCACCCATGCGCACATGCGTGGCGTAGAGCGTCAGACCGACGAATGCCAGTCCGCCTACCAGATTGCCGATCACCGTGGGGATCTCATTCCACAGAAGATAGTCCATGACGGAGAAGTTGCCGCCCAGCATGAGACCAGCCGGGAACAGGAACATGTTCACCACGGAATGCTCGAACCCCATATAGAAAAACAGCATGACCGGCATCCACATGCCGATCACCTTGCCTGAAACAGACGTCGACATCATCGCGGCCACAACGCCTGTGGAAACCATCCAGTTGCACAGGACACCGCGGGTGAAGAGGGTCAGCATGCCGGCGGCGCCATGTTCCGCGTAGCCGACCGTGCGCGCCTCGCCAATGCCACGGATGGCCTGTCCCACGGCGTTCGGCGCCTCGGTGAAACCGAAGGTGAAGGTGATCGTCATCATCACGGCAACAAGAAATGCACCGGCGAAATTGCCAGCGAAGACAAGCCCCCAGATTCGCAGCACGCCGCCGAGCGTCACACCAGGCCGCCGGTCGAGCAGCGCCAGTGGCACGAGGGTGAACACGCCGGTCAGCAGGTCGAAGCCCATCAGGTAGAGAAGGCAAAAGCCGACCGGGAAGAGAATGGCACCCGCGAGCGGCTGGCCTGTCTGTACGGTGACGGTGACGGCAAAGGCGGCGGAGAGCGTGAGCAGCGCTCCTGCCAGGAAGGCTCGTATCAAGGTATCCCGGGTCGACATGAAGATCTTCGCTTCGCCTGCGTCGATCATCCTTGTGACGAATTCCGATGGTGCGACATATGCCATGATTGGGCTCCTGTGTTGGGAAAGCTGGTTCAGCGCGGCAGGGGTGGCGCCGTTGCGGGTTGCAAAGCGGCGGTATCCATGAAGATCCGTCCATCCTTGCAGCTAAGGGGAAAGGTTCGCGCGGCCCCTTCGTCCATGCCTTGTGCAACGCCGGTTTCGAGCGAGAACACCCAGTTGTGCAGCGGACAGGTGACCTGCGCGCCGTGTACGATGCCCTGGCTCAACGGGCCGCCTTTATGCGGGCAACGGTCCTCTATGGCGTAGACGTCGTCTTTCGCCGTGCGGAAGATCGCAATCCGGCCGATCGGGGTATTGATGCAGCGCGCCCCTCGTTGAGGAATGTCGGACAGCTTGCCGATTTCGATCCACTCGCTCATCCCTCACTCCGCCGCCTGGGGAAAGCTGAACTCGGCCATGGGGTGGAACTCGTGCTTGTCCTTGCCCGAGGCACGCTCGGACCACGGGTCGACCTGGGCGAATTTCTGCGAGAACACGAAGCGGCTAAAATAAGCCTTGCGCCTGTCGGCATCTTCCATGATCTGGCGGCGTATTTCGTCGTGGCCGATCCGCGCGGCCCATTTGTAAATCCGCTCCAGATAGCGCGCCTGCTCGCGATACATCTGGACCAGCGCCGTGACATGCTCCAGCACGTCGTCTTCCGTTTTGACATGGCCCAACACCTCGGTTCCCCTGATGTCGAGACCGGCCGCGCCGGCAAAATGGATTTCGAAACCGGATTCCACGCAGATGATTCCGACGTCCTTGCACGTGGCCTCGGCACAGTTTCTCGGGCATCCCGAGACCGCCATCTTCACCTTGGCCGGTGTCCAGGACCCCCACATGAATTTCTCGATGCGGATGCCGAGGCCGGTGGAATCCTGCGTGCCGAAGCGGCACCAGTCCGAGCCGACGCAGGTCTTTACCGTGCGCAAACCCTTCGCATAGGCATGGCCGGACACGAAGCCGGCCTTGCCGAGATCGGCCCAGACGGCGGGCAGGTCTTCCTTCCTGATGCCAAGCATGTCGATGCGCTGTCCGCCGGTCACCTTCACCGTGGGAATATCGAACCGGTCCACCACGTCAGCGATCGCGCGCAGCTCCGCTGCGCTCGTCACACCGCCCCACATGCGTGGCACGACGGAATAGGTGCCGTCCTTCTGGATGTTGGCGTGTACCCGTTCATTGATGAAGCGCGACTGGTAATCGTCGGCATATTCGTCCGGCCAGTCTGCCACGAGGTAGTAGTTCAATGCCGGCCGGCATTTGGCGCAGCCGCAGGAGGTCTTCCATTCCAGTTCCTGCATGACTGCCGGAATGGTCTTGAGTCGCTTCGCCTTGATCAGCCGCCGTACATCGTCATGGCCAAGCTCGGTGCAGCCGCACATCGGCTCTATCGCAGCCGGATTGTAGGCTTCCCCCAATGTCAGCGCGAGGAGCTGTTCGACCAATCCCGTGCAGGTTCCGCAGGAGGCGGACGCCTTGGTGTGGGCGCGCACGTCTTCGAGCGAGGTCAAACCTTTTTCGGTGATCGCTTCGGTGATTCTGCCCTTGCAGATCCCGTTGCAGCCGCAGATTTCCGCGTCTACCGGCAGCGCGGCCACGGCAGCCAGTGGATCGAACGGACCGCTTCCCTGCTGAAAGGTCTGGCCGAAGATCAGCGTGTCGCGCATTTCCGAGACGTCCACGCCCTTCTTCAGCATGTCGAAAAACCAGGCGCCGTCCGCCGTATCCCCATAGAGCACCGCGCCGAGGATCTGATTGTCCTTCAGCACCAGACGCTTGTAGATGCCCGCCGCAGCATCGCGGAGCACGATTTCCTCACGCTCCGGTGCGTCCGCAAAATCTCCGGCCGAATAGAGGCTGACTCCGGTCACCTTGAGCTTCGTTGCGGTTTCCACCGGGCGAAAGGCGGCTTCCTTGCCGAGGAGCGTCTTTGCGGCAACGCCAGCCATATCATAAAGTGGGGCAACGAGACCGTAGCAGATGCTTTCGTGTTCCACGCACTCCCCGATGGCCAGGATGGCCGGATCGGATGTCACCATCCGGTCATCGACAACGATGCCGCGTTCCACATGAAGACCGGCATCAACGGCAATGCGTGTCTCAGGCCGTATGCCGGCAGCCATCACCACAATGTCCGCCGGGTAGACGGTGCCATCATCCAGCAGCACTGCTTCGGTGCGCCCATTGCCGAGGATGGCTTTGGTCTGGGCCTTGCAGTGGATTGCGATGCCGCGCTCTTCCAGATTCTTTTTCAGGAGGTACGCCGCCGCCGGATCGAGCTGGCGCTCCATGAGATGGTCCATCAAATGCAGCACCGTCACGTCCATGCCACGGGCACGCAGGGCAGCCGCTGCCTCCAGTCCCAAAAGCCCGCCGCCGATCACCACCGCGCGAGCGCAGGGTTTCTCCGCCGCGGCCACCATCGCCTGAACATCGTCGAGATCGCGAAAAGCCACGACGCCGGGCAGATCCCTGCCCGCGACGGGGATAATGAAGGGTGCCGAACCGGTGGCGATCACCAGCCGGTCATAAGACGTTTCGCCTTTGGCCGAGGTGACCGTCCTGGCCTCCCTGTCGATGCGGGTGACCGTCTCTCCGAAGCGGCAGGCGACGTTGTTGGCCGCGTACCACTCCGCGTCATGCGTGACGATTTCCGCGAAAGACGTCTCCCCGGCGAGCAACGGCGAGAGCATGATGCGATCGTAGTTTCCGCGCGGCTCTGCCCCGAAAAGAGTAACATCGAAGGCGTCAGGGTCGGTCTCGAACAAACGCTCAAGCATGCGGCCCGACGCCATTCCGGCGCCGACGATCACGAGTTTTTCCGTCATACTTCTCCCTCAATGCACGGGCGATCGGATACGCCTTCAGCTATGCACGAGGCATGCCAGTTCATTCCAAGCTCTATAAAATGCCATGAAAACAACGACTTGATCGGGAATTTGGCAGGTTGAGATCGCAACCCGACAGGTAACCTGCTGCCTTCAGATGCATGGTTAGGAGTAATATTTAGGCAGTAGAAGGCGATGCCTATTTATGGGGCAATTCTGACCGTCGCTTCCATGTAATGGCAGACAGGAAATTCATGAGCATCTTGTCGGCCAGGCTGGATCTTATCCGTCCTTGGTGCATGGATCGGCAATGCAGCCGTCCGTTCACTCGACTCCCACGGAGGATCCGAATATGCCCAGCACCATACGTCTGCACCGCGTTCTGGCGACGCACCCGGAGAAAGTATATCGCGCGTTCCTCGAGGCTGACGCGCTTGCGAAATGGCTTCCGCCCAACGGGTTCGCCTGCACCGTGCACGAGATGGAGCCAAAGGCCGGCGGTACATTCAGAATGTCATTCCGCAACTTCACGACGCAGGAAAGCCACTCCTTTGGCGGTGAGTATGTCGAACTCGTTCCGGGCGAACGCCTGGTTTACACGGACAAATTCGACGACCCCAATTTGCCTGGCGAGATGCAGGTGACAGTTACGTTGAAGAAAGTATCGATCGGCACCGAGTTGGAGATCGTGCAGGCAGGGGTGCCGGATGTCATCCCCGCCGAGGCCTGTTATCTCGGTTGGCAGGAATCGCTGCGCAATCTGGCAAAGCTCGTCGAGCCCGAATTAAATCAATAGCGCCCAACAGCAGAGCCGCAGGCATCGGATCGTCTCTGGTGTTCGGCGATCTGGCGCCGGCTTTGCTAACCCTTCAGGCTGCCTCATATCTTGAAACACGCCTGCCGTCTCGATATCATTTCACAATGATGTTCATGTCCACATTCTTCCCGCTGAACTGAGCGACGGGCGCCGTTGCGGCGCATCACGCGTATCAGATCACAAACCGGCTCGTTGACATGCGAGCCGAGAGGAGAATGTGCAATGCCCAAAACCGAGCACAATGGCCTGGCCTCGCGTCAGGTCCAGAACTTCATCCACGACGGTTTCGTCAGAATCGAAAACGCCTTCAGCACCGATCTTGCAAGGCAATGCAGGGACGAGTTGTGGACGGATATCGGTCTTTCGCCGGACGAGCCTGAAAACTGGACTGAGCCCGTTATCCGGGTGGCGTCCAAGTTTTCGCCTCCCTTCATCGAGGCTGCCAACACGCCGCGTCTGCGCAGGGCCTACGATCAATTGGCGGGTGAGGGGCGCTGGCTCGCTCCGGAAGGGCTTGGGACCTTTCCGATCCGCTTTCCTTCGCCAGACGCTCCTGGTGATGATGGCTGGCACGTGGATGTAAGCTTCGGGGACAGCCCCGATTTCATGGACTGGCGGGTCAACGTCAAAAGCAGTGGGCGGGCCTTGCTGATGCTCTTCCTGTTCTCGGATGTTGGCCCCGACGACGCGCCGACGAGAATCCGAAAGGGCTCGCACGCAGCCATTGCGCGGGAGTTGCTGCCCTATGGTGAAGCGGGTGCGACGCTCAGGCAGATTTCTGCCGATGGATATGCCTTGACGGAAGACTGCGACACCGTCCTGGCCACCGGCGCGGCAGGGACCGTCTATTTATGTCATCCGTTCCTGGTCCACGCTGCGCAGCCGCATCAGGGCGAGCGTCCGCGCTTCATGGCGCAACCGCCATTGCTTCCGAAAGGTGAGTTTGATCCGGTATTGCCACCATCGCCGGTTCAGGTCGCCATTCGGCGCGCATGCGGGCTGACGTTCTAACCAGGCAACACCCGGAAGGGCCAAGCTCTCCCGGGTGTTGCTTTTCGCCGTTACTGACACATGGTGTCAGCGGCGATCAGCCACAATTCGCAATCCGGTTGCGATGCGGCCACCGAACGCCATGCTACTCTTCGAAGCGGCCGGTGGTCTCACGATCACGCTCGTATCGTCTCGCGAGCGGGAATGGCGGCAACCAGGATTCGCGGCGGATGATCCAGCTTTCGTATGTCGGCTTGAATTGGTCAGGGGCATCCAGTGCTCCCAGGTTCACTTCGATTTCGTCGGCGGTGCGTGCGAAAACGGATGAACCGCAGCGAGGGCAGAAAAACCGACCTTCATAGTCGCGTGTTTCGCCATCAATCGCGACCGCATCCTGAGGGAACACTGCGGAGGCATAAAATAGAGCGCCATGATGCTTGCGGCAGTCGAGACAGTGACAAAGGCCGACCCGATACGGGCGTCCCGACGCCACAATTCTGACGCCGCCGCACAAGCAACTTCCGGTGAATTGGTCCATGTGCATCTCCTTCAGAATCGGTGCGTTCATTTGGATGCACAGGCAGGAGTGCCTGACAATCGGAATGTAGTGCGCTTAGCGAGAGATGACCGAGCGGTAGAATCGTCCGTCGGGGCGGATTCCGGACAGGCAGCTTCTTTAACATGAAGTGCAGGCATTCACTGCTTCATGCATTATGATCTCGGATACTTTGATAAGGAGAGGCCCGAACCCGTTCGGAGCAAGTGTCAACCATGTCTCCGGAATGAAATGCAAGCCATGTGCCCGGAATGGACCCACTTGGAGATGGCGCACCGCGCCGGGTGATGATGACAACTTTGTCTACGCTATTCCCCTCCACAGCCCTCCTTAAGGCTGGCAAGGCCGCTAACGCAGCCTCGCTCTGTTAGGCCGTCGAGAATTTCCGCTGGCCTACGGCACAGCTTTGGCGTAGTCATTATCTCAATGATTCTTGAATTGTTGAGATAATGATGAACGAGAAGCAAGCCCTCCATGCCTTTGCCGCACTCTCGCAGGAGACGAGGTTGCGCATCGTCCGGCTGCTGGTGACTGCCGGCCCGGAAGGCATGTCGGCCGGAGCAATCGGGGAAGCGATGGATGGCGCATCTTCGTCCCGTATGTCGTTTCATCTGAGCCATCTCGAACAGGCCGGGCTTGTCGAGTCCCGCCGTGACGGGCGGTCGATCATCTACAGCGCCGCGCTGACCACGCTGGCCGGTCTCGTCGA
>JAJUHJ010000124.1 GCA_029279965.1 Phyllobacteriaceae bacterium | reverse complement strand
CTCGACCACCTGCTCTTGAGCGCAAACCTGCGCGACCGGCTCGTGGAGGCAGGAGTGGATCGGGAGGTGCGGGGACGCGAGGGCGCGAGCGATCATGCGCCGGTGTGGGTGAGGTTGGAGTAGCCCTGTACAATATGTGTAACCAACCTGACTTTAGCCGGCGCCGGCGTCTTTGAGCCATCGGAATGCACTCGATGCGCCGATTGGAGAGACCGCAATGCACCTGCCAGGGATCCTGGCCATCGCTTCCCTCCAACCCGGCCTAATCAGAGCGTCACCCACTCGACAAAGTCCTCACGCCTTTGATGCACAGCTTTCAACGCTTCCCGAACAACGCTGTTCTGAGTCGAGATGTTAATAACCAATGTATCCATGGCGCGCGTTAAAGGGATGACGGCCCACCGAGACGCAAACGCTGCGGCCCTCTCTTCCGCTGTGTCCAACAAGCCCCCAAGGTCCTGCGGCGAAGCGAGCCATTGCTCATACTTATAGGTCCAGAACTGGTCAAACGCATAGTTAATTACTGTCCAGCCTTCCAGACCACGGCAGGAATCATATTGCACGATGCGCAGCGCATCCCGATCAGTTGGGAAGTGAGACCGCACATCAACTGCCGATGCATCCCAGACGGCTTTGCCGCTCTGGATGAGCTTGCGCCCCGGAACCGAGTAGGCCTCGTCAGCATCGTGCCTGACCAGTTGCGGTGGCACGCAGGCAAGCAGGTCCACTGGATAGTTCCCAAGTGCAGCAGCCTCATCGCACAGGCGCTCATAGATGTCCGTCCGACCCGTCAGGTCACCCTCAACAATTAAGACCCGTCCGCCATTCGCATCAGGATTGGGCTCCAGGTCCCAATCCTGAAGGGCGATAGTTTCAGCGAAGTCGGAGACGAAGAGCGCGAGGTTCGCCTTCATGCGCAGGCACCGCGTGAGGCGTCGCGGCCGAAGTTGTTCGCGGGCTAGGCCTTTTGACCAGTCCGCGACGGAATCCCGTACGAACTGATCAACGCCGTCGGCGACCGCGATGCGTTCGGGGCCGTAAATCGCACGCAGTATCTCGACCTCATTGGCTGGCCAATCCTGCCCTTCATCAACGAAAATAATGTCCCACAGGAATTCATGCGGCTCGTTCGCAACGAGCTCGTCAATGTCTGACCTAGAAACGGCACCGTCGCGAAGGTATTGCAGCAAGAGTTCCTTCCGCTCTTCGTACGCTTCCAGAAATCCGCCGTAGCTTTGCATGATGCCGAGACCGATCATCACCCTGCCGATGAATGCATGAACGGTTTCAATCGAGATCCCCCCCTTCTCGATGCTGCGAGGCACACCGAGCAAAGCCATCGTCCGCCTCATATCGGCAACCAGCGCCTTATTATAGGTGAGCATCATGGAGCGCATTTGCTCACGATCGAAGGCGCGGTAGGCCATCTGTAACAGTATGACCGTCTTGCCGACCCCGCCTCTACCCCTGATGACCACCTGCTTGCGACCAAGGTCGTCAAGCCAGGTATCAGCCAGTGCGGCTTTAACGATGCGATCCATCTTGCTTCGATCAATGGGCGTCGGTTCAAGCGTCTGGAGCAGCGGGAAATCGGGGGAAATAAGTGCGTGGAATACGTCATCCGATCCAAAGGAAATGAATACGTCCCGTTTCTCGCAGCTTGGGCCGCTGATCTGGCCAAGAATATTGAGGATGCGCTCGAAGCTCGCATCGATTCCGAAGCAGTTGTGCGGCCTTTTCGGAAAGTCGGCTTCACGCAAGCCTGAGAAGAAAATCAAATCCTGCGCATAGACGCGGCTCACGCCGCGCTCCGCGAGGTAGGCTTTGAACTCGAACATTTGCTGACGGTTCTTTTCCGTCACCGGCTCCCAAATGCCACGCCCGCCTCGGCGGTAGCGAACGGATGCGACCTTGTCGTCAAATTTGACGCCGGTTGCGTCATGCGACTTGGTCTCAATCACCAGCAGAAAGTTCTTTACCCTGGCGCGCCGCGGAATAAACGGATCGCCCTCCCGCGGATAGAACTTGAACTCAGTGGAAAATTCGCGGGTGGCCGCAAAATGTCCGATGACGACGAGGTCGATGTCTTCAATCTTGCGGCCATAAAGCTTCAGGCCGACGAATATCTTTATATGGTCATCCCGGCTCTGGCTTAGGTCAGGCCAGACAGCGAGTATTTGCTTGCGAATGTGAACCGCCGCCTCGAATTCCTTCCCGCTGTTTACACCGACTATCTCGATCATAGCGGAACGACCTCGTTGAGACCGGATACTAATCCGCTAAAGGGTCCGCAGATTCTCGACAACTTGCCCGCCCCATCATCCGCCAATTTTCTGCTGCACGTTGCGCGTAGCGAAGGGGAGATTCCCGCGCACAACCAACTCATTTTCAACGAAAACCGGAATGTCCGCACCGCTCGCCAGCAATTCGGCGGTCCGCGGGTCCGCCGGGTGGCCGTCCGTAAGGGGACCAGACAGAGCGATGACGATGCGCCGGCCTCCCGACCCGGTCGCGAGGATAGGTACTGTCACCTCGCCTATCCCGGTGTTTATCGAAACATCGGTCTGGAATGTGAAGCTCCCGTCGGCCTGCCTCTGAAGATCGTGCGCGAGCAGCACCGTCGAATTGTGCAACCGCTTCGGGTTGAAGCCGGGCGCCTCTCCATTCAGCAGATACTCCAGCAACTCGACGCCGACATGCCTGTCGAGAAGGCTGTGCTCGAACTTGTTTTTGAAACTCCGCAGACAGCGATAACAGGAGGCATCGCAATCCTCGGGACAGGTCTTCACAAGCGTGAGCGCCCTCTGGAAGAGTTCAAGCCCGCGCTCAGGCAGTTGGCTGGCAAAACCCGCACCGCCAGGAAGCGTGTCGTACAGGAAAATCTCGGCCTCTAGTCCGCTCATTCCCGCCGGCGTCAGCGCCGGACGAAACTCCGCAAGCAACTCGCCAGATTCGATTTCGAGCATCTGACATGCAGCCTTGGCAAGCGCCTCGCTTACAGTCCTCAGCGCGACTGCGGTCGCGGAGTGGCCGGGCTTGAGCTTGAGCGGGGCCGCAACCCGCATCGAAAACAGAGCAATGTCAGTAATAAAATCGGTCCCGAGAACAAGGTGCTGCGTTGCACCGGTGCCCTCGCATACCTTCTTGTCATCATCGTCGGGATACGGCTTGTTGTGCGGCATAGCCAGTTTAGGACTGGGATCTGAACTCGCCTCGATGCGTCCGCATTTCGTGCAATAGGTATATCCTTCGTTTCCTGGCCCAGTGTTCGACACAAGCAGGTGCTGGCGAGCTTTCAGAACCCGGACGCGGTCATTGACCGGAATCCATCCAGCCTCGTCGTCGGGCGTTCCCATGGTAAGTTTTGCCCGCGTCGCGTAACTCGTCTCCGGCATGTCGTCGGGTGAGGTCACCTCTTCGGCATCGACCGGGTGCGCGAAGCCGGGCGGCCTCATCCAGTAGCGTGCCGGGCCGAAGCTCTCTTCGCCGCCACAGGCAGGACAATCTTTGGTGTCGCCACGACTGACGGTTCCGACGGGATCGGTTTTAGCGTACCCGCATTCGCTACACTCCATGTACACGCGGCGTGACTGCCACGCCTCGTAGCGGTCGTCAGACATGACGGAATAGATCGCCCCTGACGTATAACATTTCCCCGAAATCCAGACCTGCTTGCCGGGCGCATACTGTGAAAGCGCGACGGGCAATCCTTGCGACGGCGCAAAGCGCATGATCGGTCGAAAGCCAGTGGAACGGTCGCGGTCAAATACATGGAAGGTGGCGACATCGGTCGGAAACGCGTAGCGGGGCAACTTCCCGCAATAGAGGAGCCTGTCGAGCAGCTTGCCGGGGCTGGATGCCTGGGCAGGGCGTTCTTCGCCCTCTTCTGCCTGCTGTTCTGATTCCTCATCCGCATCCTCCGCCTGCTCGACCTCGCCCGGACCCGGCCGGATCGCGTCATCGACGGCCTTAAGGCAATCCTCAACCATTTCGGGAAGCAGGGCATCGCGATCCTCCGGCGCAAGTTCCTCCGGAATCCAGGATGCGACGCGCCCTGGGAGGGTAGCTTCATGCGCGGAAAGCCACGCCGCGAAATCGTCCCGGTTCAAAATCGACGCGCCGTTACGGAAGTCAGACACGTTCCCGAGAACCGAAAACAGATCATGCCGTTGCGCCGGATCGACTTCAGGCAAGCGGTCCTGGTGATAATTCTGGAGCAGGAATGCCCGAATGTGACGGCGCACGATTTCACGGTTATCGAGCGTGAGCTTGGGGTCGATCACGTCGCCACGGATCATGCCGTCCGGTTCGGAGAAGTAATGCTCGTCATGGCTATCGGCGCTGCCGAAGGCAATGACCGTGGCCACCGCATTGCCTCGCCGTCCGGCGCGGCCCGCGCGTTGCTGGTAGTTAGCCCGTCCTGGCGGCATGTTGCGAAGAGCCACGCCGGACAGCTCGCCGAGATCGATGCCCACCTCCATCGTCGTCGTGCTGGATAACACGTCGATTGCCGTTGAACGGCTGGCAGCGGAACTGCCGGTCAACGCAATATCCTGAAAGAGCAGTTCGTTTTCTTCCGCCTTGGAGAACACGTCATCATTTTGCGGGGCATTCAATTGAGCTGTGTGCTCCGCCGCAATCAACGCCATCGGCTTGCGAGGCGGAACCTTTAGCGCTTCGACGACCGGCTTACGATAGAAGCCTTTGCGAGCGCCAAATACGCCGTCGTTATCTGGATCAAGTGGCCTGATATCGGGGCGCCCGCAATCAACACAGGTCACCAGATTCGGGATCGGGCGGTGAACCGATTTGCAGGTCCGGCAGTGGACCCACGTCCCCCAAAATTGCAGGGATAGCTCGCTACCCCGCAGGCGTTTGTAGTTGCCGGTGGTGTCCTGGGTGAACAAGGCAAGCAGAGCCGGCGACCACTGAACCGAAAAGATCTTGCGCGCTGCCTTGTCCGGCAGTATCGCATCCATCGTCTTGAACTTTGTCTTGGGGTTGCGCGTCTTGACGCTGACGCCATCGGTGCGGGACCTGTTTTCCCAGCCTCCGGGCATCGCACTGAGCCAGAAGCCGTAACTTTGCCAGCACCGGAGCCAGGCACGCGCCAGAGCGACTTTGGCTTCAGGCGTTTCGGCTATGCCGGGAATGGAAGGTAGCTTCTCAAGGGCAGGCGTATGCTTGCTGCGTTCCACAATGGACGCTATCGCGAGCGCTTCGAATCCCCAGAAGCGATCCTGAATCGTGGTGATGATATTTTCGAGCAGGGCCTCTGGCGGGCGCTCGTTGCGCATTTCCATACAAAGATTCAGCAGTCCGGCTTCGTCCTCCGTCTCGCCGCTGGTAATGGCGTTTTCAACGACACTTTCTGCGCTAAAACTTTCCCACGACTTCAACTCCGGGCGAAGGCGAACGTCGAGCTTTTGGGAGGCCAGAAGGACTGCCAGATAGAGGTCTTCCAGGTTGAGGTTGTTGCGCAGAACGCCGACCTCTTGCAAACGGCTGAAACCCCAGGCGATAAGCGGGCGCAAGGAGTCGCGCACCGAATACATCTGAAGGTTTGGCGCAAGACGCGCCGCGACCTGGCGCGAATCCGAAAACGCGAGGACCTTCCGGCCCCGTAAGGGTGCAAAACGTGTAGCTGTCACAGGCCCCGGCGGCTGAATTTGAATCTGCCGGGCGACAAGGGCCTGAAACGGCTGATCGCCTTTGGTCTGGTGATCCTGCACATATGTCCGGCCGAAGCGGGCGGTCTTGCCGCAAACGGCACACGGCTTGAATTCACCCCGTGTTTCGAAACTCTTGTCGGCTTGGTCCTCTTCGTCCGCCGAATCCGTAATCCGCTCCCCGCGAATGTGAACCGTCCTCATGCGCGATCCGGTGACCTTGGGATTGAGCCGTCCGGTTTCGAGATCGTAATCTGCGGGTTCCGCAACCTCACCTGTCGCCGGGTCCTCGAGAAGCAGGTCCAGCGCCAGAAGCGGCCCCGTCTCTCCGTCGGCCATGCGCAGGCGCTGACCCGGCTCCGACCAGAGTGCTGACGGCGAATCGACGTCGTCGGTATAGGCGCGCGCGTAGGCCGTGCCGCAGTTCCGGCAGGTATAGAGTTCGAGAACGCGCGCGCCGCAGCCGCAGCGTTCACGGGGCTGGCTGTACATCTTGCCGCAACTGCCGTCTTTGAGTTCCTCAGCGAGTTCGCTGCAATCCGCATCCATGCAAACCCATAATCCCGGCAATCCGCGGAAGAAGTTGTGAATCCGGCAGGGCAGAAGGCCCGGTGTCTTTGGATCAAGCCGCGCGATGCTCCCCAGCGCCATCAATGCGGTGACGGCGGCGTCCGCCTTTTCCTGTGTAGCCGTTGGAAACAGCTTGCGTCCGAGTTCAGCGACCGGCCATGCCTCCTTCATCGTCGCGTTGACGAGAAGTCCCATCGGCCCGAAGTTTTCAAGCGCACGAAAAAGCGCTGCTTCGGGCGTGCTTTCGTCCTGTACTTGTCGATAGTCCAACAGTGGCTTCAGGACGGCAAGACGCGCGTCTTCCGACCCCGCGCTGTAATAGTCGTCCAGCCCAACGGCAGCGAGAACATCCGCATCGTGTTCTGACCCGACTGCACTGTGAGGTCTGAGATCGAGCCAACCCGTAACGGGCACAAACGTTTCTGCGGGGATTCCGGAGAGCTGCGCGCCAAATTGCGGAGCGTAGTCCTTGTCCTTGAAGCTCGCAGTTGCGCAGATGACCTGAAACCGGTCTGGTGAAATGCCGAGCCGATCGCGCAGCCTGCGGAGAAGCAGTCCGACCTCCGCGCCGGCTGCACCGCGATAAAGGTGGGCCTCATCCAGCACCACCAGGAACTTCTCTGAAGGATTGGCGGCAAGCCATTCGCGCGTGCGGTCGAAAACTGGACGCTCGATGGGGCGCATGAGCATGTACTCAAGCATTGAGTAGTTCGTCACCAGAAGGTCCGGCGGCGCCGCCTGAACCTCATGGCGCGTCAGCAGTTCAGAATCGTCCGGTAGCGTGATGGCTCTGATAAACTCTTTGGTCTTGCGATCCTGCCAGTCACTCCCCTTCTCCCCGAACCACGCGGTTAGGTCCGGCTTCGCCGGCCATTTTCCTCGATCTTTTAGTGCGAGACGCAGCCGTAGCGCCTCCGCCCTTTCTTCAGGACCGTCACTCCGTGCACGGCGTTCGATATCGACGTAAAAATCATCGAATGACTTGAGCTTGGTAGCGTCCTTCTCCCTCGTGCGCACTCCTGCATAGGGCGTGCGGCTTGTGTAGCGGGCAAAGCGAGGGGGCCTGCCAGCCCATTTCTTGAATTGGTTTACCAGCCGCGGGTCGCCGAACAATGAGCGCAGCCGGCCCAGTTGGTCGTTCACGAGCGCGTTCATCGGATACAGGATGAGCGCGCGCATCGCAGGGTGATCGCCGAAGCCGGTCGGATTGGCCTGCGCCTCGCGCGCAAATTTCCCGAGAACCGGCAGCAGAAACGACTCGGTCTTACCCGAACCGGTGCCGGTCATAATGACAAGGTTCTTGCCATCAATCAGGCTGTGCCGGATGGAATCGGACTGGTGCTTGTAGGGCGGGTCGTAGATCAGGCGCGATTGGTCGCCTTCCGGTGCAGAGAGTTGAGAATATACTCTGAGCGCCGCTTCAGGAAGGCCCTTCATCTCGGCAAACATTTCACCGGTCTCATAGCGCGGCGTCGATTCCAGATAGGGAACCTGGTGGATCACGCCGGGCCGCGCTAACAACTCCTGGCGCTGCCTGATCAACGAAGGTGCGCTGATATGATAGGTCGCTTCGATATAGTCCCTGAGGGAAGCATGAAGTTGGTTGATGGTTTCTTGTATAGTTTCAGTCATGGTTCCCCCTAGTTCCAATGTTCTGTGCGCGCGAGCCAGAGGCGCTCCTGAAGAAAACGCTCTTCCTGATCGGAAAGGCTGGCAGGCAGCGAATATGAGATAAGGCTGCCGGTCTGCGGCTCCGGCCGCCCGAAGATCATCAGTCGCCGCTCCGACCATTGCGGCAGCGGTGAGAAGAAATCGAAGCGCCTTCGATGACCGGTGACGCTGCGCCTGTAGCGTTGCGGGTTTGAACGGCAATGATCAATCGCCATTTGGAGATGCCAGGCGGCGTCGCAGGCGCGCCATCTCGTTCGCTTAAGTGGCAGATCGAGCAACCTAACGGGGATGCCGCTTTCGAATTCCACAAAGCACCAGATTGGCGCACCGTAATCCTGTGGCCGCCGTGCGACGAAACTTCCACTATGGTTCTTGTCCGGCGCGCACCAACGTCCCTTGTAGTAGTTCACCCGCCTGGTGGGATCGAGAATTTGAATACCTTCGACCGTCCCGCAACGCGGCGAAGCGCTCAGTTGCGCTTTCATGCTGCCAAGCAATGCCGCGGCCGCTTCAGGCCTGGGCGCTTTCAGCCAGACACTTTCGGAAAGTTCCTGAAGGCCCTGCTCCCGAAGTTCACCTGCCAGGTCTTCCGCCGGCTCGCGATCGATAATGCGGGCGAAGCGATCGTGGATCACACGTTGAGCAAGGGAAGGAGGAAGAAACGAATCCTGATCCGGGACAATGCCGCTGAGGAAAACGCTGCTGCCATCGCTTCGTACAACAAAGCTCGGCGGCGCAGCAAAGACCCACGTGCCTTTCACAGCCGGATCAACGGTGGCAACGTCATTTAGTTCGAGAAGGTCGCCGCCAATGATCAGACCTTCGATCACGGCGTCAATGGTCTCGGGTAGTTGCTCCTCGGCTTCCGCTAAGCCATGCAGGCATTCAAGAGCGGCCGCGCGCAAGCTGGTTCGCGAGCAGGGACAAAGGATGCCAGCGCATCGCCTGAGCAGAGCGGCGAGCAAAGCATCATCAACGGCCGCGCCGGGTGCTATTGGCAGGCCGAGCGTTCGACGGCAAGAGCTGAGCACATCCTCTGGCGTAATCTCAGCGATCACCATGTCCACCTCGGCAATCTG
>JAJUHJ010000123.1 GCA_029279965.1 Phyllobacteriaceae bacterium | reverse complement strand
GCGGCCAGTTTCCTGTACCTTTTCAACGGCATCGAGCGCCGCTTTCGTATCGCCATTGCTCGACAGCAAGGCGGCATAGGCGGTCGTCACACGTCCGAAGGTGTCGTTCGTCAACGGGCGTGGCGCGACCTCGTTGAGAAGGTTTTCGAATGCCTCTTTCGCCTCGTCCTGTCTGCCGGCATCTGCCAGGAGAAGGGCACGGTGATAATTCAGGAAGAACTCATACCATTCCGGGCCTTTGAGGCTATCGACATTCGCCAGCGCCGCGTCGTGATCGCCTTGCCCGGCCAGCGCCCAGCTCGTCATAACGCCGTTCACCAATCGGTCGAGATCGGATTCGATAACAATATCCAGCCAGCGTTCGGCAGCCGCGAAATCTTCGTTTTTGAATGCATCGACGGCAAGCACTATGCGCGAAAAGCGCTCTGCCTCAGGAACCGTTTTCAGCTTCTCCGCAAGCGGAAGCGCTTCCTCCAGACGACCGCTCGAAATCATCGTCAAAAGCAGCGTCTGCTGCAATTCGACATTGTCGGGATCAAGAGCGATGGCGCGTTCGTAGTACGTGATCGCACTTTCAAGATCGTTGTCGAACTCGGCCGCCCTTCCCGCGAGATAAGCACCGGAGAATGAGTATGTCGGTACCGCTTCGACAGTTTCGGCATTCTCCTGGGCAATGCCTGCTTCGAAGGAGAAGGCCATCAAGATCGCTGCCAGAGCGCTCGCTTGCAGCTTTGCCATTTTTCCCCGCATCATCTCTCTTTCGTTCGCTCGGCCTGCCATTCGGAGGCTCCCGTCCCCCGGCAATCCGAACTTCTGCTATAGGCAGAGCGTGGCCATTTTGCGATGCACATGCGCTCCAAAGACCACAGGTTCATACCTGTTCGGGCATCCCTGAAATCTATCACAACACACGGCTGATACAGAAGTCGATCACATCGACCAGGGCAGACTTTTCGGGCGTGTTTTTCAAGGGCGCAAGGGCGTCGCGGGCGATTTCGCCGAAGTGACGCGCACGGCCGATCGTATCTCCGATGGAGCCGTATTTGCTCATCAGACCAACCGCCCTTTCGAGCGCGTCATCATCGTTCTCGTTTTGCTCGATTGCCCGTTTCCAGAAGAGCCGCTCCTCCTCCGATCCACGGCGGTAACTCAGGATGACCGGCAAGGTCACCTTTCCTTCACGGAAATCGTCGCCCACATTCTTGCCCAGTTCGTTGGTGGTGCCGCCATAATCCAGAGCATCGTCCACAAGCTGGAAAGCAAGTCCCAGATTGGCGCCGAACGACCGCAGTGCCGCGCGGTCGTTTCGCGAGGCTTCGGCGATGATCGGGCCGACTTCGGCGGCAGCCGAAAAAAGCGCCGCCGTCTTGGCCTTGATGACGTCGAGATATTCGTCCTCGGTCGTCTCCAGATTCTTTGCAAAGCCGAGTTGCATGACCTCGCCCTCGGCGATGACGGCCGCCGCCGTGGACAGGACGTCGAGCGCCTCCAGGACACCCACCTCGACCATCATTCGAAAGGCCTGTCCGAGCAGGAAATCGCCGACCAGAACACTTGCCTGATTGCCCCAGATCGTGCGTGCCGTTTCCCTGCCGCGCCTCAAATCGCTTTCGTCGACAACATCGTCGTGCAGGAGCGTTGCCGTATGCATGAATTCAACACTGGTCGCCAGTTTGACATGGCCTTCGCCGGTGTAGCCGAACATCTGCGCCGCTGCGAGCGTCACCATCGGGCGCAGCCGCTTTCCGCCCGATGAGATCAGGTGCCGGGCCAGTTGGGGAATGAGTTCGACATCCGAGCCGGCCTTGGAAAGGATAAGCTCGTTGACACGACCCATATCGTCTTTCGTGAGCTCGATCAGGCGCTCGATCGTGGCCGCACCGCGTTTGCCACCTTCCAGGTTCACTACGACGCCCACCTGAACTCTCCTTCTTGCTTCTCGGGTCTGGCGCATCGGACGGGCAAACAGCTTGCCCGACGCACGAACGCATCGATCCAGAACACATAGCGCATCCCCGTGCATCTCAAAAGACGCATAGCGCGCAACTGCGGCTCTCATTGCCGCAAGCGGCGAATCAACGCGGCGGGCCGGTCCCGGGAACTCTATCGCATTTACAAGGCGCGACGGACCTGCCAACGTCACTTCATGATTGAGCTTCTTCGAACCAACGACGCCGTCGCCATCTCCTTTGCCGAGAGCCTGCTGCGGGATGCGGGCATCGAATTCCTGGTGGCTGACCGCAACATGAGCATCATGGAAGGGTCTCTCGGTGTTTTGCCGCGCCGCATTCTCGTATCTGAGGAAGATGCAGAACAGGCGCGAAGGCTCCTTGCCGACGTAGGAATCTTGGATGTACGTCCGTAGCTGACCCGTAACGCCATGCCGGACATCCCGCCCGAGAAAAATTCCTGCTTCACCGTTGACGCGTTTCATCGCGGTCGCTTCCATCTGGTCCAGCCAGCCGGCAGGGGCCATCGGGCCGGGCTCGATGCAATGCTGCTCGCCGGCGCCGTGCCCCGTGATTTCGCCGGGCGTCTGGCCGATCTGGGCGCCGGTGCCGGGGCAGCAGGTTTTGCCGTAGCCGCCCGTTGTGAAAAAGCAGATGTCGTGCTGGTGGAACGTTCCGCCGAAATGGCGTCCTTTGCATGGAAGAGCAAAACCCTTCCTGCCAATGCCGGGCTTGCTTCGCGCATTGCCGTTCTTGAAGCCGACGTGACGCTTGCCGGCCGCGAAAGGCAGCGCGCCGGGCTTGCCGACCGGGCGTTCGATTTCGTCATCATGAACCCGCCTTTCAACACCGCACATCACCGCGCGAGCCCGGACAGGCTGCGCCAGCAAGCGCACATGATGGACGACGGTCTTTTTGAAAAATGGCTGAAAACGGCTGCGGCAATCGCCCGTCCCCGCGCCGAGTTGGCCATTATCGCGCGGCCTGCTTCGCTTGCTGAAATTCTTGCCGCCCTTGAGGGACGCTTTGGCAGCGCACGCGTCCTGCCGGTGCATTCACGCCCGGACGAAGAAGCCATCCGCATCCTCGTGCGAGCCTGTAAGGGCGCTCGCGGCGGGTTGAAGCTCCTGCCGTCGCTGACTCTCCACGACCGAAGCGGCCACAGCTTTATCGCGCGCGCCGATGATGTCATCAATGGCAGGTGCGACCTGTTTGCCGGCTGAGTTTTCACGCAATCCATTGCGGTGCGGCAACGAGCGCCTACATGAGATCCAACCCCATGGAGAATTCCCGACGTGAAACAATCATTGGCGCGCCTTCTGCCGAAATCTGTTCGCTCCGACGCGGTCACCATCCCCGTCGTGCGCCTGCAAGGCGCGATCATGGCTGGCGGCAGCCCTGTAAGGCAGCATCTTTCGCTTGCCGGCTCCGCCGGTCTGCTTGAGAAAGCCTTCTCCCATGCGGCCCCGGCCGTTGCGATCTCGCTGAACTCGCCGGGCGGATCACCCGTGCAATCGCGCCTCATCTACCGGCGAATTCGTGATCTTGCGGACGAGAAGAAGAAAACGGTGCTCGTTTTCGTGGAGGATGTTGCAGCGTCAGGCGGCTATATGGTGGCGCTGGCGGGCGATGAGATCATCGCCGACCCTTCTTCGATCGTCGGCTCCATCGGCGTCGTTTCAGCCGGTTTTGGATTTCAGGAAATGATCCGCAAAATCGGCGTGGAACGGCGCTTATACACCTCCGGCCGCAACAAGGCGGTTCTCGACCCGTTTCAGCCGGAAAAGGAAGAAGATGTACAGCGCCTGAAGGCACTGCAGGAGGAAGTCCATCAGACTTTCATTTCTCTTGTGAAGGAGCGGCGCGGCGCAAAGCTCGCAGATGACGATGACCTGTTCACCGGCCTTTTCTGGACCGGCGAACGCGGACATGCCCTGGGGTTGGTCGATGCAGTGGGCGATATGCGTTCCTATCTGAAAAGCCGCTTCGGGCCGAAAACGCGGATGAAACTTGTGAGCCCTCCGCGCAGTCTGTTCGGGCGCAGACTGGGATTCTTCGGGATTGAGTCCCGTGGTGCGGAAATTGCCGCGACAGCAGCCGAGGGTCTTCTGGAGACGCTGGAGGAGAAGGCGCTTTGGCGCCGCTTCGGCCTGTGAACAGGTGCTTGTGCGGGAGCGAATCAGCCCTATGATTAGGATGCATGCGTGCCGCGAAGGAGTCTGGCCATGCCGCAGTTGATCTTTTTCGCCCTTGTCGCCCTCGTTGCCTATTTCGGCTACAGGGCCTTTGTCCGCGAGGCTGAACGCGTGACGCGGCGAATGGCGCGCGTCCGGCAGGAAGCGGAGAACGGAAGCGTCGGCACACTCGTCAAGGACCCAAAGACCGGTGAGTACCGTCCTGCCAGGGATTGAAAAAAACGTCATGCCCGGCCGCCTGGGATGGGCCGCGCCGGCGAAGATCAACCTGGCGCTTCATGTCACCGGACGCAGGGCGGATGGCTATCACCTCCTTGAGAGCCTCGTCGTGTTCACACGGTATGGTGACAGGCTGCAGGCGAAGGCGACAGGGGCCGACAGCTTTTCGGTAAGCGGGCCGTTCGCCCCTTCCCTTCCATGCGATCGCGGCAATCTTGTCGTGCGCGCGCGCGATCTGATGCGCAGGCGCTTCGGAGCAGAAGCCGCAGCGCCCGTCGCGCTGCACCTTGAAAAAAACCTGCCGATTGCCTCCGGCATTGGTGGCGGCTCGAGCGACGCGGCGGCAGCACTTGGTCTGCTGGCGCGTTTTTGGGATCTGAAGGCTGCATCCGCCAGCCTTTCCGAGATAGCGCTCGAACTTGGTGCGGACGTTCCCATGTGTCTTTACGGCACGCCGCTTCTGGCGCGCGGCATTGGCGCGAATCTGGAGCCGCTCGATGGCCTGCCAGCACTGCCGGTAGTGCTGGTGAACCCGGGCCTTCCGCTCGCCACACCCGCCGTGTTCGCGGCTCTCCTGAACCGGAAGAACCCGCCCCTGCCACCTTTCCGCGCTCATGGCGGCAATCTCGCCGAGATCGTGGATTGGCTGAAAACGACCCGCAACGATCTTGAGGCCCCTGCCCTTTCCCTCATGCCGGAGATTGGCGGTGTTCTGTCGCGCCTGCGCGCGGAAGGCGCCCGTCTCGCCCGCATGTCCGGCTCCGGCGCCACCTGTATCGGAATTTTCTCATGCACGGACGAGGCCGAGCGGGCGGCTGCGACGATTGCTGGAAAGCATCCGGATTGGTTCGTGCGTGCAACCTCAACCACGATGTCTGTTCCGGAAACACACCATGCCTGAACTGCCTTTCATCCCTGTGCGCTTCGCAGTGCTCACGGTTTCCGACACGCGAACCCCATCCGATGACAAGTCCGGCCAGACGCTTGCCGAGCGAATCACCGGCGCCGGCCACGAAATTGCCGACCGTGCGATCGCACCCGACCAGGCGGAGCGCATCCGATCCGTCGTAGAAGCCTGGTGCGCCGATCCGCGGATCGATGCCGTCATCACCACCGGAGGGACCGGCTTTACCGGTCGCGATGTCACGCCGGAGGCGCTGGAGCCGCTTTTCGAGAAGAGAATGGATGGTTTTGCACAGGTTTTCCACAAGGTTTCCTACGACGTGATCGGTACCTCGACCATCCAGTCCCGCGCGACGGCCGGTCTCATCGCTCAAACATTCGTGTTCGTCCTGCCGGGCTCACCCGGTGCCTGCCGCGACGCCTGGGATCACATCCTGAAAGATCAGTTCGATTACCGTCACAAGCCCTGCAATTTCGTCGAGATCATGCCCAGGCTAGACGAACATCTGAAGCGCGGCGCGGAGAGCGTCTGAAACGATTATCCACTGAGCTGAACCTCCGCTCCCCGGCGTGTTGTTCACGCGCCCCAAGATTTGTTCTTGATTTGTTCCAAGCCCTGGAATAGGAATAGATTCATTCTTGAAGGGTCGAACGCTCCGTTCCGGGCGTGGAGGCAAACATGGAACAAATCGCGAGGGCCGATGCGGCAGCTTTCAGCGGTGGAGCCGCTGTGGCGAATGCGCTGGTCGATGAAGCTGGGTTGCGGATCGACAAGGACCGCCGACGCGGCCGCGGCGCCGGCGTCAATCCGAGCGGCCGCTTCGAGCCGCTCACTCGCCACGTATTCGATGATGGGTGGGAAACGCTCGAGGAACTGCCGCCGTTCAAGACGGATGTGCAGGTGGAAAAGCCGCGTACCATCATAGCGCGCAACACCTCGCCTGATATCTCGTTTGACCGGTCGATCAACCCTTATCGCGGATGCGAGCATGGCTGTGTCTATTGCTTCGCGCGGCCGACCCACAGCTATATGGGACTGTCGCCGGGGCTTGAGTTTGAATCCCGTCTTTTCGCCAAGCCGGATGCGGCGCGGCTTCTGGAAAAGGAACTTTCAAAACGTGGCTATGAGCCGCGTACCATCGCCATCGGCACCAACACCGATCCCTACCAGCCGGTGGAAAAGAAATGGCGCATTATGCGCGAGATACTTGAAGTGCTGGAAGCGCACGGACATCCGGTCGGCATCGTCACCAAATCAGCGCTCGTTCTGCGTGATCTCGACATCCTGTCGCGCATGGCAGAGCGCGGGCTTGCAAAGGTGGCGCTTTCGGTGACCACGCTCGATCGAAAGCTTGCGCGTACGATGGAACCCAGGGCGGCCACGCCTTCGCGCCGGCTGGAAGCATTGCGCACGCTGAGCGACGCAGGCGTCCCCGTTTCGGCGATGATAGGACCAGTCATTCCCGGGCTCAACGACAGCGAGATTGAGCGCATTCTGGAATCGGCCCATGCGGCCGGCGCGCGCGAGGCGGGCTACATCATCCTGCGCCTGCCGCTGGAAGTAAGTCCCATCTTCAAGGATTGGCTTTTGCGGCACTATCCGGACCGCTATCGGCACGTGATGTCGCTCATACGATCCATGCGCGGTGGCAAGGATTACGATTCAGAATGGGGCAGGCGTATGAAGGGAAGCGGTCCATATGCGTGGCAGATTGGACGCCGCTTCGAGATCGCCGCGCGGCGGATCGGACTTAACCACGAGCGGCGGAAGCTGCGAACCGATCTTTTCGAGGTGAAAGGGAAAGGGGAGGAGCAACTGGTTCTGCTGTGATCCGGAAGCACTCGCTTTCTGTGCTGTTTCAACGGTTCCGTCGACGCATCCGCCGCACGGTCGACGGTCGCCTTCCTGGCTTGTCGCCCCATATGCCGGGAAAGGCTTGCGGAGAATCGGAAGCGATGCGAGCATGCCCGCAATGGCTTCTTCGCATTCCGATTCTCCGTTTCTTTTTGATCTGCCCGTGCGGCCGGATTTCGCATTGGAGCACGGGCTCATGCGCGAAGGCCATGCACCGGTTGCCGGGCTCGATGAGGCAGGAAGGGGGCCGCTCGCCGGCCCGGTGGTGGCAGCGGCCGTTGTCCTCGATCCCGAGCGCATCCCTGAAGGGCTCGATGATTCCAAACGGCTTGGGGCGCAGGAACGCGAAACTCTCATCGAGAACATTTTCGAGGCTGCGCTCGCAGTTTCCGTTGCTTCGATCTGCGCAACCAGCATCGATGAGTCCGATATCCGCAAAGCGAGCCTTGAGGCGATGCGGCGCGCGCTCGATGGCTTGTGCCTCAGTCCGGCTTACGCGCTCGCGGACGGACGTGACATACCACCGGGACTATCATGCCCTTGCCGCGCGGTGGTCAAGGGAGACCAGCGTTCGCAGTCGATCGCTGCGGCATCCATTGTCGCCAAGGTGACGCGAGACCGCATGATGGTGCGCACCGGTAACCATGCTCCTCATTACGGATTTGACAGTCACGTCGGCTATGCGACAGAACGCCATCGTTCAGCGATTTCCGCCCACGGCCCGATGGCCCGCCTTCACCGGATGAGTTTTGCTCCGTTCAGGTTTGCAGACGTCGATAGCAGCAGTGCCGAGCCGCGTGACCAGATGCCTGAACTCGAAGTCGGCTGAAAGCTCGTCGGGTGTCGTGCGCCCGTTCGGCATTCCTTGAGAGGCCGTCCTTTCGTTTGCCCCTGCCGCAGCCACTCGATGATTCCGTCTGATCAGAATATCAGTAGAGCCGGCGGTAGTGCAGCGGATCGTTCGGCCACGGCTCAATCACATCATTGGTCGATAAACGTATTCGGTCGTGACCGTCTTGGGCCCAATGCACGAGAGCGATCCCCCGGCGCGTCCTTGAACCTTCCAGAAGAAACATGATGTGTCAGTGTTAGCCCCCGCGCGGCTAGGTCACAGCTAAAGCATCGTGCGCCCGTTCGGGTCCCACAAGAGGCCGTCCGGATAGCTCGGCATAGCTGCAATCACATCGTTGGTCGATAAACGTATTCGGTCGTGACCGTCTTGGGCCGATGAGCGAGAGCGATCCCTACGCATCTTTTGGTCGCTCAAGAAGACTCACGATGTGTTAGCCCACGCGGCCCATTGCTCCACCGCCTCCGTCGATGAGTACGGCGAGCGCTGCATTCAGTCTGTTGCGAATCCTCATACAAAGCGCTAGAGGGTCTAACTATTGTTATTCCAGCAAGCGGCCCATCAAATGATCCTGCCAGTAAACACGATGACGGTAGCAGCGGCTGGGAGCCGGCGCGAACGGCTCAGGGAAGCGACGCTCGCTGAGATCCGCGCGGTTGCGCGCAGTCTGCTCGTTGCGGAAGGCACCTCTGCTGTAACCATCAACGCCGTGGCACGGCGCATGGGCATGAGCGGTCCGGCGTTGTACCGATATTACGCCAGTCAGGGCGAGTTGATCGAAGCGCTCACAACCGACTTTTTCAGCGAGTTGATCGAAACAATGCGAGGGGCGGGACGTGACCCGCGCGCGGACACACCGGGTCGGCGCATCCTGGCGATTTCGCGCGCGCTGCGTGGCTGGGCCGTCCAAAATCCGGCCGAATTTGCCTGGCTGTTCGCCAGCAAGGTCCCCGCGTCCAAGATCAGTAGATGCGGTCCCCAATCGGGGAGTTCGGGACGGGCCTTCGGGCAGGTGTTTCTGGATCAGATTGTCGAAATCTGGG
>JAJUHJ010000122.1 GCA_029279965.1 Phyllobacteriaceae bacterium | reverse complement strand
TGGTCGGCCTTGGCCTCACGTGGCTCTTTATGGGCGGAGGACCGAGCAGTTCCAGGATCGCCGCCAAGACCCGCGGTGGTGATGGGCACGACAGTCAGATGGGCTCGGACGAAATCTGGAGCGGCGCGCCTGGAATGCGTGAGCCATTGGTCGAAACGATGCCCAAGGATGCGACGTCCGACACTGGTGGTGTGACGAAATCGGCCGCGCAGGCCCGGGACACTCTCTCCAAAACCATGGGATCGGCATATGCCTCCGCAGGCAGGAACCTGTCGTCGGCGGCAGGCTCGGTGTCCGAGAATGCGCAGTGGGCAAGCCGGAAAACAGTCGCGGCCGGACACAATGCCTCCGCTCAAGCCCGCCACGCCGGAAACCGCATGAGCAGCATCTTGTGGGATACGATCGAAAATGAGCCCTTCGTTCTCGGCGCGTTTGGCGTGGCAGTTGGCGCTGCCGTGGGGGCCATGCTCCCATCTTCCCGGCTGGAGGAAGAGTATATCGGACCCTACCGGGAGAAGGCTCAGGAGAGTGTGAAAGGGGCTATCGACCGCGGCATCGAAAGCGCAAAGGACGTCGCAAGCGAAGCGTACCATGCCGGTGCCGAGGAGGCGAAAAAGCAAAGCCACTCGTCCGACGAGCCGCATGTGGGCACGAAAGAAGCGCCGAAAGCGACGGCCGCACGCTCGACAACGGCTTCGGCAAAGACGGATGTCGGCGAGCGGAAAGACAAAGCGAAATGAGCTACAGTGTCGGCTCGAAATCTGCATCGATTTCGGAAGCCGGTGCGTAGACTTAATTAGATAGCGCGTCCCTGTGCGTCCAAGAAGACGCATTGCGCCCTAGATGGCAGACCGGGAGTTTCGTGCGTCTGTGCGGACGCACGATTCCATTCAACTCGCCGCTATGGGGCTTTGCTCCATGAGCAGTGCCAGGCTCTTGTCAGCGTCGGCCGGCGCGCCGAACTGAAAACTTTGGACGTATTCGCAGCCGATCTGGCGCAGTTGCTCGATATCGTCCTCGCTCGTCACGCCTTCGGCCACCACCGACAAGCCGAGATCGTGTGCCAGTGAAACCATCGATTTCACGAGAACACTTCCCTTGGGAGTCTGCACGTCCAGGAAGCTCTTATCGATCTTGATCGTGTCGAAGGGGAAACGCGTAAGGTAAGACAGTGATGAATAGCCGGTGCCAAAATCATCGAGCGAAAGACCGATGCCAAGTTGTTTCAGCCTCGACAGGACGTGGGTGGACTGCTCCGGGTTCTCCATAACGAGTGACTCAGTCAGTTCCAGGCGGAAACAGCGGGGTTTTATGCCAGAGCGGGCGATCACCGAACGCACATCTCCCACAAGGTCGCGGCGAATGATCTGACGGCTCGACAGATTCACTGACATGAAAAGGGGAAGCTCGCCGAGTTGCTGCTGCCAGGAATAAAGGTCCTCGGCAGCCTTTTGCATGGCAAACTGCCCAAGTTGCACGATAAGCCCCGAGGTCTCCGCGATCGGGATGAAATCGGACGGCGGAATTGTGCCGCGCCGGGGGTGTTCCCAGCGAAGCAGCGCCTCGAAACCGGCAATGCTGCCGTCATCGAGCCGCACAATTGGCTGATAGGCGACGCGAATCTCTCCGCGCTCGACCGCCCGCCGCAGGTCCGCTTCCACCTGCAGCCTGTCTGTGCCGGCCGAACGGAAGGAGGGGCGGTAGGGTTCTATCCGGTCACCGCCCAGCCGCTTGGCCTGGTACATGGCAAGTTCGGCGTCCTTCAGCATTTCCTCCGCAGACGTTTGCGCCGTTGTCCAGGAAACCACCCCGATGGACGGAGTCAGCACGATCTCCCTCCGGGCGAATGTGATTGGCGCTCCGATCGCCTGGCGGACAGCATCGGCCACGGCAGCTATCTGAGCCGGCTCCTGCTCGGCAACGAGCATCATGACGAACTGGTCCCCGGCAACGCGTGACAGCGCATCCCCTGGCTTGAGCAGCCGGTACAAGCGGCGCGCAAGGGTCAGGAGGATCGTATCACCCGCCGAGATGCCGAGTTCGTCATTGACATGCTTGAAGCGATCAATGTCGATGATGAGAACGGAGGGACGTATCCGGCGCTCGCTACCGGCCATGGCGATGGCGGCGTCGAGCCGGTTGAGGAAGAGCTCCCGGCTCGGCAGTCCGGTGAGATTGTCGTGCACCGCGTCATGGAGGAGGCGCTCCTCCGCCTTTTTCTGTTCTGTGACATCGACCATCGTGCCTACGCAGCGGATGACCTCGCCATCTGCGCCGACCACCGGCCGGGCACGCAGCGCGAACCAGTGATAGTGTCCATCCGCCCCGCGCAGGCGGAAATTTTGCGATATGCGCCCGCGCTTGTGTTCCAGAACCATGTCGAGCGTCGTGCGGAACGTGTCGCGATCATCGGTATGCAGAAGCGGCAACCAATTGCGTGCCGGCCCATGAAGGGTGTTGGCCGGCAGGCCCAGATGACGGCTCAGGTCTGGCCGTGTCACCACGCGATCGCGCAGCACATCCCAGTCCCAGACAGTGTCGCCCGAGCCGGTGATCGCCAGCGCCTGGCGTTCCATGTCGCTGAAAAGTCCTTGAAACAGCACACTGCCGGCGAGCGCGTGCTGCATCACTGTGAAGCCGATGAGGAGGACGATCAAAACCAGGCCGCCGCCGAGTGCAGGCTGGAGAATGTCATTGTCGAGGGTTGCCGTGACGGCCATCCAGGCACCGGTCAACCATACGATGATCATGAGCCAGCTCGGAACCAGCATGATGGCGCGGTCATATCCCTGCACGCCGAGATAGACGATGAGCACGAGGCCCACGATCGCCGTTGCGGCAAAGGAAAGGCGGGCGATACCGGCGGCAATGGCCGGATCGATCACGGCTGCCCCCGCAATGAGGGCGAGCCCAAGCACCCAGGCGAGAACGCCATAGCTGAAGTGATTGTGCCAGCGGCCAAGGTTCAGGTAGGTGAAGAGGAAGACGACGAGCGTGGCGGCCAAGGCAACTTCCGTGCCCGCGCGCCAGAGCTGCTCGCTGCCGGGAGAAATTTCGAGGACCCGGTTCAAAAAGCCGAAATCAATGGAGGTGTAGGCGAGGGTCGCCCAGGCCAGGGCGGCGGTGGCGGGGAACATGGAGGTGCCGCGCACAACAAAGAGGATGGTGAGGAACAGCGCCAGCAAACCGGCGATACCGATGACGATGCCGCGAAACAGCGTATAGGAATTGACCTTGTCCTTGTAGGCGGCGGGATCCCATAGGTAGACCTGCGGCAGATTGGGAGAGGAAAGCTCCGCCACGAATGTGATGACGGTGCCGGGATTGAGCGTGACGAGAAACTCGTCGGCATCGCTGCTCTCCTGTCGGTCGAGCGCAAAGCCTTCGCTGGGCGTAATGGCGGCGATGCGTTGCGAGCCCAGATCCGGCCAAATGATGCCGGAGCCAACCATGCGAAAATGCGGCGCCACAATCAGTCTGTCGATCTGTTGGTCCGTCATGTTGGCGAGCGCGAAAACCGCCCAGTCACCGGTTGGGTGCGGGTCCTGTGCCTCCACCTCGATGCGCCGGACGATCCCATCGGTTCCGGGCGCGGTGGAAACCTGAAAGGTCTCGCCCTGGTCGCGATAGATTTCCGTCGCCTCCGACAGATCGAGAGCGACGTCGTCAGGGGAGATCTTTATGGGTTCGACCGCCAGTGCGGGGCTGGTCTGAATGGCCAGGGCCAGGCACGTGGCGATGAGCGCCATCAGAAATGGCAATGATGGCATGGAGCAGCAGAATTGGCGCCCTGTGAACATCCTAAGCTCTAGCCTCGCCTTGATTGCGCAGATGCTCCCCCGCAATCAGCGCGTAAAGAAAATGGTCCTGCCAGACGCCGTTGATACGCAGATAGGATCGAAGCAGACCTTCCTGCTGGAATCCGGCTTTTTCAAGCAACCGCACCGACCGCCTGTTTCCGGGGATACAGGCCGCTTCGAGGCGGTGCAAGTTCAGCCGATTGAATGCGAAGGGGATAACCAGATGCAGCGCATCGAGCATCAAGCCCTGGCCGGCATATCGCTCACCCATCCAGTAGCCGATGTGGGCGGATCGAGCGACCCCAAGACGAATGCTGCCGATCGAAATGCCGCCGGCCAGGCGTCCTCTTTCCTTTTCGAAGAGGAAGAAGGAGATGCTCGTGCCCTGGTCGAACTCGATGCGGTAGCGCCTTAGCCGCTGCCGGTACGCGCTTCGCGACAGCTCATCCGGCGCCCATTGCGGCTCCCATGGCTGGAGAAACCCGCGGCTTTCCTCGCGCAATGCTGCCCATTCAGCATAGTCCGCCGCCTCCGGCGCGCGCAGCCGCACACGTCCACCCTCGAGCGCCGGGAAATCGCGGCGGAAGAAGGGTGCCTGGAACATCGCCCGCCTGGCTCAAACCGCAAGCTTCTGGGGCACCGTTCCCGGTGTCGCCAGCGCGTCGCGAATGGTCTCGAAGGGGGCGAGCTTGCCCACGGGACCGAGCGCTGCAACCGTCGGCTTTGAGGAGAAGAGGCGCGCAGACAGATCTGCCAGCCGCTCGACGGTCAATCCCGCAAGGCGCTCCATCAACTCTTCCGTTTCGATGGGGCGCCCGTAAAGAAGAAGCTGGCGGGCGATCTGCGAGGCGCGGCTTGCCGGGCTCTCGCGCGACATCATCAGGCCGGCGCGATACTGCGCACGGGCGCGGTCAAGTTCGTCCTGACCGATATGCTGACCAGCTTTCTGCAACTCGTTCAGGATCACCGGCACGAGCTCGGCGATATCGGCCTGGCCCGTGGCGGCGTGCACGCCGAAAATACCGGTGTCGGAAAAGCCCCAGTGGAAAGCATAGATCGCGTAGCACAAGCCGCGTTGTTCCCGCACTTCCTGGAACAGGCGCGATGACATGCCGCCGCCGAGGATCATGGACAGAACCTGCGAGGCATAGAAATCACGGACATGATAGGCACGGCCCTCGAAGCCGAGGATGATCTGCGTATCCATCAGTTCGCGCGTTTCCCGGTAATCACCGCCCACATAGTGGGAATATCGCGGCATCGCGGTTTCTGCCTTGTCGCGGAACGAGCCGAGCCGCGCCTCCACCTCGCGCACGAACTCATCGTGGCGCAGGCCACCTGCCGCGACGACGACCATGCGATCGGCGCCGTATTGTCGCTCCAGGAAGCTGTGCAATTGCGCGGAAGTGAAGGATTTGACCGTTTCCGGCGTTCCGAGAATGGAGCGGCCAATTGCCTGGTGGCGGAAAGCGGTCTCTGTGAAGCGGTCGAAGATGGCGTCGTCCGGCGTATCGTGTGCCGCGCCGATCTCCTGTAGAATCACATTCTGCTCGCGTTCGAGTTCCAGAGGATCGAACTTCGAATCCGTGAGAATGTCGGCCAGAATGTCGATGGCCAGCGGCAGGTCGTCACGCAGCACCCGCGCAAAGAAGGCTGTTGTCTCCACGCTGGTGGCAGCGTTGATTTCGCCGCCCACATCCTCGATGTCGGTGGCGATCTTCAGCGCGGACCGCTTGCCCGTGCCCTTGAAAGCCATGTGTTCCAGCAGGTGGGCAATGCCGTGTTCGTTCTCCTGCTCGTTTCGTGACCCGGATTTTACCCACACACCCATCGCTACCGATTCAAGGTGGGGAAGGGTTTCCGTCGCAACCGTCAAGCCGTTCGAAAGTCGGCTTACCTCTACACCCATAAGCAACTCGCTTTCTATTCGTCCGCCCTTGTAAAGCGGATGATGTGATCTTCTACCAATTTCAGGTCCGTTGAAAGGACTGTATAAATTTCCTGCTTTTCCATGAGGCCGTCCATCCAGATCGGCAAGGCAGGATTGACCCCGCACGCCTCCTGGACAGCCTGGGGAAATTTGGCCGGATGAGCAGTGGCGAGAGCCACCATTGCTTCGCCGGTTCGCGACATTCCGCGGGCCACTTTGAGCGCCGTTGCCGTATGCGGATCGGCAAGATAGCCGCTCGCCTCTAACGTGTCGCGGATGGTCTCAGCCGTTTCCCGCCCGTCAGCGCGCCCGGCATCGAATGTCGAGCGGATATACGAGAGTGTGGCGTCATCGACCGTAAAACGGCCAGATTGCCTAAGGCTGTCCATGCATGCGCGAACGTTCTCCGCCCTTCTACCGGATGCCTCGAACAGCAACCGTTCGAAATTGGAGGAGACTTGAATGTCCATCGATGGCGAAGTTGTGGCAATGACCGGGCGAGTGGCATATTCGCCGGTGGCGAGTGTTCGTGCCAGAATGTCGTTTTCGTTTGTGGCGATCACCAGCCGATCGATGGGCAAGCCCATGCGCTTTGCCGCGTAACCGGCGAAGATGTCGCCGAAATTGCCGGTGGGTACGGTGAACGAGATCGGTCTGTCCGGTGCGCCGAGGGAGACGGCGGAGGTGAAATAATAGACGATTTGCGCGACGATCCGTGCCCAGTTGATCGAGTTGACGCCGGCAAGCGACACCCGATCACGAAACGCGTGGTCGTTGAACATGGCTTTGACCAGGCCCTGGCAGTCATCGAAATTACCTTCGATGGCAATCGCTTGGACATTCGGGGCGCCGGACGTGGTCATCTGCCGCTGCTGTACCGGCGAAACCCTGCCATGAGGAAAGAGAATGAAGACGTCGGCGCGCTCCATCCCTGCGAACGCATGGATCGCCGCACCGCCGGTGTCGCCCGACGTCGCGCCGATGATCGTCACGCGCTCGCCGCGCTCGGCAAGAACGTGGTCCATCAGGCGTGAAAGAAGCTGCATGGCCACGTCTTTGAAGGCGAGCGTTGGCCCGTGAAACAGCTCAAGCACGAATTCCGCCGGTCCCGTCTGCACCAGAGGGCAGACAGCCGGATGGCGGAAAGTGGCGTATGCCTCGTCGATAATCTGCTTCAGTGCCGTATCGGAAATTTCGCCGTTGATGAAAGGTTTCAGCAGGATGTAGGCAACCTCGGCATAGGCCAAGCCTCTGAGATTGCGGATTTCCGCGGCGGTGAATTGCGGCCATTCCTGTGGAACATAAAGACCGCCGTCGCGTGCAAGTCCGCTGAGCAGCGCATCTGAGAACCCCAGTACCGGCGCCTCGCCTCGCGTGCTCACATACTTCATCGCCATGACGCGCTCCACTCAGCCTGTTCGACATACGGTGAAAAAGCGACGATTGCCGGTCGATATTTCCCCGCGCGATTGATATAGAACGGCGATGTTGTGTTAGGAAAGGCCAAGTTGAGGGGCATCCATTGTCGACCAGAAATTTTGCAAGGATATTCGTCCTGACTGGTTCTGCCTTTCTGGCGGCCTGCCAGTCCGGCGGGTTGAACGATAGAGGAGCGGCGGGACCGCAGGCAGACGCCGAGCCGATCCGTGAGAGCGAGCTGAGGGCATACTGCCCGTCAATAACCCTGCAGGAGGGGACCGCCTCTTTCAGAACCTATGCGGGGAGCTCCCGGGGCGATCCTGCCAGCGTTGTCTATCAGGCCTCGATCAACGATACCACCCGCACCTGTGATTATGATGCGAGCAGTATTACAGCGGCCATCGCCGGCAAGGTGGTGCCGGGCCCGCGCGGGCGCACCGGTACGATCACTATGCCTATCCGCATCGTGGCGCTAAGGGGAGATGAGGTGATCTACTCTCGTCTTTACCAGCATTCGGTGACGATCAGCGACACCGCCGGCGCGACTCAGTTCGTCTTCAGCGATCCAGGCGTCGTGATACCCGGTGGAATTGACCGCAGCGTCAAGCTGCTCGCCGGCTTCGACGAAGGCGCCGGGTAGGCCCGTTACGCGTCGGACCATTCCGAAAGCGCTTTGATCACATCATTGAGATCGGCCATCCGGTGAATGACGGTTTCGGCGCCGGCTTCCATGAGCATATCGGCGTGGCCGGGGCTCGTGTGGGAAGCACCGGTAAAGCCGATCACGCGCATGCCGGCGGCGCGTGCGCCAGTGATCCCGTGTATTGAATCCTCAATCACGAAGGTGAGGGCCGGATCGGCCTCCAATGTCTCTGCCGCGTGCAGGAAAACGTCCGGGGCCGGTTTGGGACGCTGACTGGGCGTTTCCAGCGAGGAGAAGATCACACCTTCGAAGAAGGGTGCCAGGCCTGTCTTTTCCAACATGGCGGAAATGCGTTGGGCACTGGAATTGGAGCAGACGCATTTCCGCACAGGGAGCGAGGCGACCGCCTGGACAACGCCCGCTATCGGTTTGACCTCTCTGCGCAGCCGTTCATCCACTTTTGCCTCCACCTGATCGATCAGCGACGCCTGAAACAGCATCTGCGCCTCCTCTTCGATCCGCAGCAGGATATCGCGGAAGGTGAGGCCGGAATAACGCTGGGCAATCTCTTCGGCGGTGATCTCATGCCCTGCTTCCCGCAAAAGCTCCGCTTCTACGCGTGCAGCGACAATCTCCGAATCCACGAGCACACCGTCGCAGTCGAAAATGACAAGATCAGGTTGGGACATGGGAACTCTCGACGCGTAAGGGAAATGGAGGGGGCTGCTGAGCCAATAGCCCCGCAGGGGTATTGGTTGCAACCCGCCTGAAAACAATCACGACCACGTCCGGTTCGATGCGCATACGGAAAATTTACCCTCCTCGGTAAGGATAACGGCCGGTAAACATATTGCGTCGAGGTTTTCGAATGTCTGCGTTGCATCGTCTTGAGGAGCCGTCCTCGCCACCGGTCCGCATGGAATGGCTGGATACGATCTTGAAAGGCGATTGCATCGCGGTCATGGAAAGTCTTCCGGAAAAGTCGGTCGATATCATCTTTGCCGATCCGCCCTACAATCTTCAGCTTGCCGGCGCGCTGCACCGGCCTGACCAGTCTCTGGTCGACGCCGTCGACGACGAATGGGACCAGTTCGACAGCTTCGCCGCCTACGACGCGTTCACCCGCGCCTGGCTTTTGGCGGCACGGCGTGTTTTGAAGCCGAATGGCACAATTTGGGTGATCGGCTCCTATCACAACATTTTTCGCGTCGGTGCCACGATGCAGGATCTGGGATTTTGGATCCTCAACGACGTTGTCTGGCGCAAGACAAACCCGATGCCCAATTTCCGCGGACGACGTTTCCAGAACGCCCACGAAACCCTTATCTGGGCTTCGCGCGAGCGGGATGCAAAGGGCTACACCTTCAATTACGAG
>JAJUHJ010000121.1 GCA_029279965.1 Phyllobacteriaceae bacterium | reverse complement strand
GATCGAAAAGGGGACGCTGGTACGGATTTATCGCGAACTTCAAGTGGAAGCCGAAAATAACACCAGAAAAGAATAGTTCTACATTTGTTCTTGATTTTGCGGAGTCACTATATAATCATGTCGAGTAATGTCAGACATAAGAAAAAGGGTAGGCAGAAAAGGTACGACATACCAAGTAAGATACCCGAGTAAATCGACGAAATCCGGCTACGCCTATGCCACCTTTCAAACGCGGAAGGAGGCGGTTGAATTCGTGGAGGGCGGCGGCACGCGCGAGGCTGCACGCTCCCATCACAGCGACATCAAGACAGTTGCCCAAGCCACGGACAGGTGGCTGAAGATTTGTGAAAAAGAGGGCCTGAACGGCCGCGAGCCTGTCACCAGGTACACCTACAAAAACTACGAATACCGGGCCGAGTTTATCAAGCGGTATGACTGGCCAAAGGCTATTCACGAGCTTACGGCGCCAGACGTTGTTTCCTTCAGGTCGTGGCTGCTGCAACAGGGGATCAGCCGCGATCTTGCTGGAAAGGTTCTGTCGTCTTTCCAGTCCGTGATGAAGGAAATGACGATCCGTGGCGTGCTTGCCCACAACGTTGCTGCCGGCATCTGCATCCGCGCGGATTCACGCTACCAGGAGCCTGTCGTCATTCCGAGCAAGAGCGACGTTGTGGCTCTCCTACGCGCTGCCGACGAACTCGCCAACTCAAAGAACCGGACGATCGCCAACGCTTGGCGGCGCTATCGCCCGATGCTTTATCTCGCGACGGATTCGGGCATGCGCCCACAGGAGTATCTTGCGCTCTCCCGATCCGCGTTGACAGATCGCGGTGTTCGGGTGGAGCGGGCTCTTGATGGCGACGGCCTATCGATTTCTGTCACCAAGACACCGGCCGGACGCCGATTCATAGAGCTTAGTCCCGACATCCTTCAGATGGTCAGGCACTACGCGGACAAGCATGCGCCCGAGAACGACCACGATCTGATTTTTCCGGCCTCGAATGGAGGCTTGCTGTCCCGACGCAACTGGCAACGCCGGGGGTTCAATGTCGCCTGCAAGAAGGCCGGGCTCGTTGAGATCGTGGAGCAAGACGGCGAAAAGATTGAGCAGCCAAAGTACCGGCCCTACGATCTACGGCACTTCTTTGCATCGGTCCTGATCGAGAAAAAGACCAACCTGAAAAAGATACAGACGCTCATGGGACACGCGAACATCGAGACAACGTTGAATGTTTACGGCCATCTTCTAAAAGACGAGAACGAGCCCGAAGACGCTGACAGGGGTATGCTCAATGCCCTGCTTGGAATTTCTTGTGGCGAAACTGTGGCGGAGAACGCCTAAAACCCGAAGAAATCAGCCGTATTCTTTGCATGAGGTGCAAGGGGTCGGAGGTTCGAATCCTCTCGCCCCGACCATAATAAAAACAATCACTTATACACATATGACGCCGCAAAAGAGGGTCCCTGGCCCTCTTTTTTGCCACAAGAGGGGGTCTTCGGAAGCCCGCAGAAATCCGCCACTTCCCGTTTCGGTCTGTTTCGCCTTGTGGCAAGTTTGTGGCGCGCGTACCTCTTGTCGTCAGGAGGGAAGGTTTGGGAGCGAAATGAACGAGGCAGCAACGAAACACGCCGAACAGGCGGCGCCAGAGACAACCAGCGAGGCAGAGGCCCTCGCCGATATCGTCGTCTGGTCCAAGGAGTGCCCGGCATGGCAGCGTGACGCGCTCCGCCGCCTTTGCAGCAAGGACCGGCTGAGCGAGGAAGATTTCGACCGGCTCCTGATTCTGTGCAAGGGAGACGCCACGGACGCAGAGCCCCTCACGGCCGATGATGTCCGCGATCCCGGCGCAGCGGCCGCCAACGTATCGCTTCGCGGCATCCGTGACGTGGCCCATGTCAATGCGCTGGCGCAAGGCGAGCGCCTTACCTTCGACAAGACGGGCGTTACGGTCGTCTATGGTGACAACGGCTCCGGCAAGTCAGGTTATGCCCGCATCCTAAAGCAGGTCTGCCGGGCGCGGCTGCCGAAGGACGACAAGGTTCTTCCGAACATATACGCGGTAAAGACCGGATCGCCGGCCGCCACGATCGACTTCACAGCGAGCGGGCAGAACAAGAGCGCGGCCTGGACATCCGTGCGGGCAGCCGACCCGCTCCTGTCTTCGGTCAGCGTGTTCGACAGCCGCACCGCCAACGTCCATGTCGATCAGACGAATGACGTCGCCTACACGCCGCTGCCGATGAAAATTCTTGAGCAGCTCGCGCACGCCTGTCAGGAACTCAAGAAGCGCCTCGCCGCCGAGGTGCGAGCGCTGGAAGATCAGGCGCCCGCTTCAATCCGCGATCCCGAATGTCACGACGATACTGCCGTTGGCAAACTCGTCGCTGGCCTGAGCGCTCAAACCAAGCCCGAGGATGTCGAAGCCCTGGCCACGCTGAGCGCGGCAGAGGCTAAGCGCCTTGAGGAACTCCGGGCGGACTTCAGCCGCGATCCCGTCAAGGCCGCCCGACAGCTTCAGGCGCTGCAATCCCGCCTGGAAAAGCACATCGAAGCGCTTAAGGGGCTTGCGGCCACAATCACAGACGAGCGCCGCGAACGGCTGAAAGGGCTCTTTCAGCAGTGGGATACGGCGCGGCGCGCCGCGCTGGCGGCGGCCGGAGATTTGTTTGCGGGCGAGCCGCTTCCCGATGTTGGCTCTGAAATCTGGCGTGCTCTCTGGGAGGCCGCGCGTGCCTATTCGCAACAGCACGCCTATCGGGAAGCGCCGTTTCCGTTCACGGGCGATAGCGCGCGCTGCGTCCTGTGCCAGCAGGAGCTTGATGAAGCGGCGGCTAGGCGCCTGGCCCGGTTCGAGGAGTTCGTCAGGGACGAAACCAGACGTAAGGAAGCGGAGGCCGAGACCGCTTATCAGGCGGCCCTGGACGAACTCGCCGAGGCGGATATATCCATCGCCGATCTTCGCGGCCTGATCGCGCTGATCGTGGACGACCTCGGCGATGATGCGCTTGGCGCACAGGTTCGCCGTGCGGTCATGATGGCCAAATGGCGGTTGCGGGCAATCGCCCGGCGGCATGCCGGCGACGAGGCGTTACCCGCCGGCGAAGCGCTTCCGACCGATGCCATCGGCGCTCATGCCGCCGCGTTGGGGTCGCGTGCTCAGGCCCTCCTTGGCGCGGAAGAGGCCGACGAGCGCAAGCGGATGCGGGCAGACTACGACGAGCTGTCCGATCGCGCCTGGCTGGCCATCGTAAAGGACGATGTTCAGGCGGAGATCACCCGCCGCCAAAAGATTGCGGCGCTAAACGCCGCCAGCAAGGACACGGCCACCAACCGCATCACCGCCAAGAGCACAGAGATTGCCGAGCATCTGGTCACCAACGCTTTGCGGGCGCAGTTCAGCCGGGAGATCGACCGGCTGGGCGTCGCGGGCCTGGCCATCGAGCTGCGGAAGGACAAGACCGCATACGGCGTTCCGCACTTTCGCGTCAGCCTGATCCGAAAGCCCGACGCGCGCGTGGGCGACGTTTTGAGCGAAGGCGAACACCGCTGCGTCGCGCTCGCCGCATTTCTCGCTGAACTCGCTACCACGGACGGCGAATCGACGATCGTGTTTGACGACCCTGTCTCGTCTCTTGACCACATGCACCGCGAGGCGGTCGCCGAGCGGCTCGCCGACGAAGGAATGCGCCGCCAGATCATCGTCTTCACGCATGACATCGCCTTCCTGTTTCTGCTCGATCAGGCGTGCCGGGACAAGGGCGCTCACATTGCGTTCAGGAGCGTCACCCGCTCGCGGGACTTCGCCGGCTTCTGCCAGCAAGACCCGCCGGCGCGGGCGCAGCCGATCGAGCACGTCATCGAGGGTATGCAGAAGCAGCTCGACAACGAGAAAGCCCGCTATGAGCGCGGCGATCAGGAAGGCTGGGAACGGACCCTCGATTCGCTGGAAAAGCGGCTGCGCTGGACATGGGAGCGCGCCGTCGAAGAGGCCGTCGCGCCAGTGATCAAGCGGCTTTCCAACAAGGTTCAGACGGCCGGCTTGGGGAAGGTGACAACCATCACCATGGATGATTGTTTCGTTATGCGCGAAGCCTACGGTCGCTGCTCAAAGCTTCTCCACAGCTCTTCGGAGGCGCTCAATACGCCGATGCCGGAGCCGGACGCCGCCCAACGGGAGATAGATGCGCTGCGAGATTGGGTTGCGGACATCAGGGCGCGTCAGGAGAAAATCGACTGGCTGCAATAGCGCGGTAGCCTGCCGCGCGGACGCAACCCCAGCGCTGATCCCCGCATCCACTGCCAAAACGCTCACCGCCCTTTGAACGCTGGACGAGGCGCACCAGGGCTTGTACCATCCGCGTCGCCCGCCCACCAGATATCGGCGCTCAATGGATGTTCTCAAAAAGTTCTTGATTCTGGCGCCATATTGGCGCCTATAATAACGCATGGCGAATCGCCCGGCCAAACCAACCGAGTCCCGTCCCCGCACCAACCTGCGGCTTGAGCCGGAAATCTGGCAGGCGATCGACGCCGCCCGCGCGCGCCGCCCCGGCAGCGTCTCGCGAAACACGTGGATTACGGAAGCGGTTCTGGAAAAGCTGGCGCGGGAGAGCAACGATAATGGAAAGAGGGGGCCGCATGAATGACTTTTACGAGTTCTTCGCGGGCGGGGGCATGGCCCGCGCCGGACTTGGCTCCCACTGGAATTGCCTTTTCGCCAACGACTTCGATCACAAAAAGAGCCGCGTCTATGAAAAGAACTGGGGCGCGGGCGCGCTCAAGTCGGGCGACGTTCGGGAGCTTGTCACAAAGGATCTTCCGGGCCGCGCGAACGCCGTATGGGCGTCCTTTCCCTGCCAGGACCTCTCGCTGGCGGGCGGCGGCGCGGGCCTGAAAGGCGACAGGTCCGGCACCTTCTGGCCCTTCTGGAATCTTATGAAGGCGCTCATGCAGGAAGGCCGGGCGCCGGAGATTATCGTTCTCGAGAATGTTTGCGGCACGTTGACCTCGCATGGCGGCAAGGACTTCGCCACCATCTGCGGCGCCTTCGGGCAGGAGGATTACCGCTGCGGCGCGGTCGTGATCGACGCCGCGCTCTTCGTCCCCCAATCACGGCCCCGCCTGTTCGTCATTGGCGTTCGCGGCGACATCGAAATTCCCGCCGATCTTGTGGCCGATTCCGCGTCCGCCATCTGGCATACGCGCGGCCTTGCGACCGCCTACGACGCTTTGCCGGCGGCGGCGAAGAAGAACTGGATATGGTGGGACTTCCCGGAGCCGCCGCGGCGCAATTCACGCTTCGCCGATCTCATTGAAGACGATCCCACCGGCGTTGACTGGCACACCCCGGAAGAGACTCGCCGCTTGCTCGGCATGATGAGCAAGGTAAACCTCGCCAAGGTCGAGAAGGCCAAGCGCGCCGGGCGGCGCATGGTTGGGGCGATCTATAAGCGAACCCGGCTGGATGAGGACGGCTTCAAGGTCCAGCGCGCCGAAATCCGCTTTGACGATGTCGCCGGCTGCCTGCGCACCCCGGCCGGGGGATCGAGCCGCCAGCTTATCATGGTCGTGGACGGCAAGACCGTCCGCTCGCGGCTGATATCGAGCCGCGAGACGGCCCGCCTCATGGGGCTGCCGGACGAGTACGAGCTTCCCGAGAATTACAACGAGGCTTACCACTTGACCGGGGACGGGGTTGTGGTTCCGGTCGTCCGCCATTTGGCGTCTCACGTCATGGAGCCTATTCTCGGGAATCAAAAGCGCGATACCCGAGAGGCGGCATGACGGTTATCCCCTGTGAACAGAACCAGGAACTCAGACGCAGAATCGAACGCTTCGCCGAAACCCTGAAGACCGAAGCCCACAAGTTGGGCGATCACGGGCTGGACGAGCAGGAATTCTATAACAGCGGCCTTTTTCGGGGCGCGATCGAGCGCGTGCGCGGCCAGTTCTCCGCGACCATGCGCGACAAGCGCGAATTTATGCAGCGCGTCCTGAATTTCATGCAGGACGAGGGCTTCATCAAGGACTGGAATTCAGCCGGCGAGGCCAACCGTCACGATTACGGCGTGCAGCTCAACAGCGGCAAGATCGCCGTGATCGAGCTGAAAGGCTGCCTTGACGGCAACAACACCAATATCTTCGAGCGCCCGCCGCAGGCGCAGGAATTTCTGATCTGGAGCGTCTGCACCAACCCCGGCGCCGATCCAAGGCATAACGCCTGGTCCGGCATTCACACCCGCCTTTCGGCCGAGATCATATTCCGTGAGCAGCGCGTGGACGGCGTGATCGTATGGGACATGGTCTGCGGCACGCTTGGCCGCCCGTGCCCGAAGGTTGGCGACGACGGGGAGCGTCTTACTGAAGTCGGGCCGTACCGGCTGCCGCCGCCTTGCATCTATGTCCTGCCGGCGACCATCCCGAGCCCGCGCAACAATCCGAAGCCGCCGGCGCAGAAGCTCTCGGACGTTGAGTTTTTGCAAGCGCTTTACGATTGTTTCGGCGGCGCCCCCGATGAAATCAACTATGTCGAGTTCGAGGTGAATTACCGCGGCTCCGACACCATGCGGAAAACCAGCATCAGCCGCGGCGGGACCATGCAACGCGCTTCGGAGGCGACCGCCATCAGGCGCGCGTGAACGAAGGCGGGGGGCGCGATGGCGATAGATTTCAAATTCAGGCGAAGAGCGGTTCGCACTCTCACCACCCAGATCGGCGTCTATGTACTCGCCGACCTCGACAACGTTCCTGTCTATGTTGGCCAGTCCACCGACGGGATTAGAGCACGCGTGCAGCGACATTTGACTTCGGCCCGCTCGGACGTGATCGCCAACCGCCAGATCGACGTTTGGGAAATCGCCTTTGTTTGGGAGTACCCGACCGAGAGCAAACCCGAGATGGACGCGCTCGAAGCGGCGCTGTTCCACCACTTCAATCCAGGGTCGCGGCTGATGAACGGGACAATTCCGGCGGAGCCGGCCGGCCCGGTGACGATCCCCGATCCTGCAAATGTCGTGCAGGTCATGCCGGACGAGGAAATCGCCGAGAAGAAAGACCCGGAGCTTCGCCTGCCGCGCCAGGCGAAGCACTATGCCGACATCGTCGGGCACTTTCTCGCCGTTAAGAACTCCAATCAGGTCGCCCGCGCCATGGATGCGCATTTCGAGCGGCTGGCCAAGTACCATAGAACCCTGCTGGGCCTCGGCTCCGAGGAGGAATGACGTGACCAGCCCTGAGCGCAGCCGGATCATGCGGGCCGTGAAGGGCAAGGATACGGCGCCCGAGCTTGCGGTTCGGAGGCTGCTTCACGCGCGCGGCTACCGCTACCGGCTTCACCGGCGCGACCTTCCCGGCAACCCAGACTTGACGTTCCCGGCCCGGCGCAAGGTGATCTTCATTCATGGCTGCTTCTGGCACGGCCACGACTGCAAGCGCGGAGCCCGGACTCCAAAAACGAACACCGATTACTGGGCGGCTAAGATCGCGCGAAACGTCGCGCGCGACCGCCGCTGCCTGGACGACCTGGCGCGCGAGGGCTGGCAGGCGTGCGTTGTTTGGGAGTGCGAGATCGCCGACGCCGAGGCGCTGATCGGGCGTCTTTCCCGGTTCCTGCATGGCGAAGGGGAGTCCGGTGAAAGCGCCGCCTGACTGGCGCGTGTATGAGCGCGTCGTCGCCTGCTTCGAAGTTGAAGCGGCCGGCGTGGAGTCTTCCGTGCTGGTCAATGCTTCGCTTATCGGCGGCATCAGCCGCGTGAAGCGCCAGATCGACATACTGGTTGACGCAAGGTGGGAAGAAGGCGCAGCGCGACGGATCATCTTCGACGCTAAGCTGCGCAAGCGAAAAGTCGATGTGAAGGACGTGGAAGCGTTCGAAGGGCTCATGCGTGACGTGAACGCTTCGCGCGGCGTGCTGGTCTGTTCGAGCGGCTATACGAAAGCCGCAAAGGCGAGAGCCGACCGGAACATCGACATTCGGATCATGGAGGCGAACGAGGCCGCCGAACTGGACCACGCGGCCATCGATCCCTGCCCCCTGTGCAGGATCGAAAAACGCAAAACCGAGGGCCTGGTGTTTTGGGACGGCCAGTTTCCGCTGCCGCTCGGTTTCGGCTGGGCCATCGTGTTCACCGGAAAATGCGACGTGTGTCACTGCTTTTCATTCTGGTGTTGGGACTGCGGCGAAAAGCTGGTCGTTCCCGACGATGAAACACATGTCTGCGGATGTGAGCGGACGTGGTTTATCGAGAAGGACGAAAACGAGGCTGTTTTTATTCTCCGGCTTGATGATGGCGAAGTTCCGCTGGATCGCCGGCCGTTGCGATAGCCCATTTCGTATCTAATCGTTCTGTTGATGATTTTGGGTGCGTCGGCTGTCGCCGACCGGGCTCTACCGCGCCTTTGCGCCCGAAGCAGCAGAGCTGCGTGCGCACTATGGTTCACGCGCCCACGGCGCTTCGAACCAAAGGACGCGCCCGAGCCGCCGCAGATTCCGGGGCCGGGAAGCGGCGTCTCGGCCCATTCGGGTAACGATCCCTCGCACTGAATGCGGCTTCTCGCCGCTGAAATGAACGGGCGTTCGCCCGTGCAAACTTTTCCCTTTCTTATTCAGGGCTGCCGCCCTCTGCGGTCAAGGCCAAGCCCTTTCAGCCTTGACCGCATTCAACCCGCTCATTGGCGCGGGCCTAGCCCGTTTGCAGCAGCAGCTGCTGCGCAAACGCTAGAGCTAGGAGAAAGACCAATGAAAACCGATATCTACACCAAGATCACCAACCAGATTATTGCCGAGTTGGAGAAGGGCGTGCGGCCCTGGCACAAGCCTTGGGCAGCCGGGCATGTCGCCGGACCTGTCAGCCGTCCGCTGCGCAGCAACGGCAAGCCCTATTCTGCCATCAATGTGCTGATGCTGTGGGCAACCGCGATGGAGCGCGGCTATTCAGCGCCGATCTGGATGACCTTCAAACAGGCGAAAGAGCTGGGGGCGCATGTCCGCAAGGGCGAGAAGGGCGCGACCGTCGTTTATGCCAGCACTTTCACCAAGACCGAAGCGAAGGAAAGCGGCGAGGAAGTGGAACGCGATATTCCGTTCCTCAAGGGTTATACCAACGGCCACTGATTGCTACTGATGTGCCCATTGGCGCAGTCCGAGTGACATGATGCACCAGGGCTGATCGATAAGCTTATTCCAGGCATCACAGCAGTGGTCGAGGATATCGCCGTAGGATTGGAAGATGCGGTTG
>JAJUHJ010000120.1 GCA_029279965.1 Phyllobacteriaceae bacterium | reverse complement strand
GAGCGCTCTAAAGGACTGCAAGCGCAAGGACGGGTGGCCGAGTGGTTGAAGGCAGCGGTCTTGAAAACCGCCAGGGTGTTAAAGCCCTCGTGGGTTCGAATCCCACCCCGTCCGCCACTTGCCCTCGGGAAAGCGTTCTCCCGATCCGGCTCCAGCCGGAATTTCTCGTTGTTTTCGAGGGTTATGCGGGAGAGGCTGAGCACTGGCCTCTGGGCCAAGAGGTCAGAAAGCGCTCTCTCAGGGCCGATACTCTCTGAACCTGTTGACTGCGCAGATTTGGTGAATTTTTCGCAAGGCTCTGGAAACACGTCATTATTTTGTAACGAAACCTGAACACTTTGATGTGGGTGGCATTCTCGCAGAAATGACCGGGATCGGACGTTCGCCAGCGTCCCGACGGGTGTGGAGCGCGCTGCCAGCGGTGCCGCGCCTCGCGGTGGGTTCAAATCAACATTGTTTTCTCGAACCAACGGCACTCAATTGGCCCATTGCGAAGACAGCGCTTCCGCCTGTTGCAGAACGGTCCTGATCGCAGCGTCCTGCAGGTCTGGAGGATACCCGTACTTACGCAAGATGCGTTTCACCAGAACCCGCATGCGTGCCCTTGCGGACTCGCGATGGGACCAGTCCACAGTCACGTTCGACTTGAGGCTCTCCAGAAGCTCGTGCGCGATCAGCTTGAGTGAATCGTTCCCAAGGACCTCGATCGCGCTTTCATTGGTGGCGAGAGCGTCGTAGAAGGCGATCTCTTCCTCGGTCAGGCCTTCTTCCTCGCCCCTCTTCCTGGCCTCTCGAATGTCATGCGCCAGTTCGATCAGCTCTTGGAGCACTTCGACAGTGCTGATCGCATTCGTGTGGTACCGCGCAACGGCCTGCTCCAACCGCTCAGAAAACTTCTTGCTCTCGACGACGTTTGACCGGGCGCGAGCACTGATCTCGTCGTTGAGCAGCTTCTTGAGCGCCTCAAGCGCGAGGTTCTTCTGCTCCATCTGCCGGACTTCCGCCAGAAATTCATCCGAAAGTATCGAGATATCTGGCGACTTGAGGCCGGCCGCCGAGAGGATATCGACGATCTCTGTTGAAACCACGGACCTATCGATGATCTGCTGAACGGCAAGGCGCTTGTCGGCCGCCGAGCCACCTGTCCCTTGCGTCGCCTTTACAAGCGCCGCCCGAACGGCCTGGAAGAAACCGACTTCATCACGAATGGTCTGGGCCTCTTCGCTGGCCGCTGCCAAGGCGAACGCTTTCGATAGCGCAAGGACGTCGTCTTGGTACCGCCGAAGAGCCTTCTTTCTTGCTTCTTCGTCTGCCTCCTTGGCGGCTGCCGCGTGCTGGCGCTCCAGGATCCAGTTCATTGCTGCGGCGAGCGTCCGGAGGCGATCTGACGGTTCCCCCTTCAAGGCTTGGCTGTAGTCGAACCCATGGAAGTGATCCCGAACGACCTCGTAACGCTTCAGCATTTCCGCCACCGCCTCGGCCTCATCGATGCCGGCCTGGCGCCGGTCGCTCTCGGAATACTGGCCCAGCGCGTTCTTCAGGCTTTGCGCGATCCCGATGTAATCCACCACGAGACCAGCGGGTTTGTCCCGGAAGACGCGGTTCACTCGAGCGATGGCCTGCATCAGCCCGTGACCCTGCATCGGCTTGTCGATGTACATTGTGTGCATCGACGGGGCGTCGAAGCCGGTCAGCCACATGTCGCGAACGATCACGAGTTTCAGCGGATCGTCCGGATCCTTGGCGCGCTTCGCGATCAGATCCCTGCGCGCCTTGTTGCCGACGTGTGGTTGCCAATCCGCCGGATCCGATGCCGACCCTGTCATCACGATCTTAATGACGCCGGCATTGTCATCGTCGGAATGCCACTCGGGACGAAGCGCAATGATCTCGTTGTAAAGCGCGACGCAGATGCGCCGGCTCATGCAGACGATCATGCCCTTGCCATCGAGCGCGGCGAGCCGCCGCTCGAAATGCTCGACGATGTCGGCCGCGACCATCTTCAGGCGCTTCTCGGCTCCAACCAGCGCCTCGACGTTTGACCATTTCTGCTTGAGCTTCTCCTGCTCAGTCAGGGCTTCGTCTTCGGTCAGCGCCTCGATCTCGGCATCGATCCTCGGCTTCTCCTCCTCGGGTAGCTCGATGCGAGCCAGGCGGCTCTCGTAGTAGATTGGCACCGTCGCGCCATCCTCGACCGCGCGGGTGATGTCGTAGATGTCGATGTAGTCGCCAAAGACGGCGGGGGTGTTCACATCGTCCTTTTCGATCGGCGTTCCGGTGAAGCCGATGAAAGACGCATTGGGCAGCGCATCTCGGAGGAGTTTCGCGAAACCGTAGCTGCGCTTGCCTGTCTTTGGGTCGATCTTTGCCCGGAATCCGTAGTGGCTCCGGTGGGCCTCATCGGCGATCACCACCACGTTGCGCCGGTCGGTCATCTTCCCTTCCGACAGCTTCTGCAGGGTCGTGAAGATGATCCCGCCGGAGACGCGGTTCAGGACCTGTTGCAGATGTTCGCGGCTCTCCGCCTGCTCGGGCGTCTGGCGGATCAGGTCGCGGCACATGGAAAAGGTCTGGAACAGCTGATCGTCGAGATCGTTGCGGTCTGTCAGCACGACAATGGTCGGGTTCTCCATCTGCGGGTGCCGCACCAACTGGCCCGCGAAGAACGCCATGAGCAGGCTCTTTCCCGAGCCTTGTGTATGCCAGATCACCCCGGCCTTGCGGTCGCCATCGACGGCGGTTGCGCGCAGGGTGCTTTGAACCGCCTTCCTGACGGCGTGAAACTGGTGGTAGCCGGCGATGATCTTGGCGATGCCCGAGCCGGTGTCGCCGAACACCGTGAAGTCGCGGATGAGCTCCAGGAAGCGCCGTTTCTCGAAGACGCCATCGATCAGCACCTCCATCTCGGGGCTCCCCTTCGGCGCCACCTCGCGCCCATCTGTGGTGCGCCAGGGCATGAAACGCTCCTCGTTGGCGGTGAGCGACCCGACCCGCGCCAAGGTCCCGTCGGACGTCACCAGCACGGCGTTGGTGCGAAACAGAGAAGGGACCTCGGCCTTGTAGGTCTGGAGCTGATTGTAGGCGGTGGTGAGCGTTGCCGTCTCCGCGCCCGGGTTCTTGAGCTCGATCACCGCCAGCGGCAGGCCGTTCACGAAGACAACCACATCGGGCCGGCGGTTTCGACCGTTCTCGATCACGACCATCTGGTCGACGACCAGCCAGTCATTGGCGTCCGGGTCGTCGAAATCAACCAAGCGCACCTTGTCGCCGCGAATGGTGCCGTCCTCGGCGTGGAACTCCACGTCCACACCCTCGACAATCAGCCGGTGAAGCCTGCGGTTTTCCTCGACCAGCGAAGCGCTTTCCGACCCCAGAACCTGCTTGATGGCCTCCTCGCGCGCCTCTGGCGGAATGTGGGGGTTCAGCCGTTCGACCGCCGCTTCCAGACGTCCACGCAGGATGACATCATCATAGGCCGCTCGCTCGGGCGCCGTTCCGTCCGGGCCAATGACGGTGTCGGGCGCATTCGCATACCCGAGCTCACTGAACTTGGCGATCAGGGTCTTTTCGATGTCGTCTTCGGTGAGAAAGCTGCCGACCAAACCTAGTTCCCTTTACCCAAAACAAACTTTGCCTTCTCCCGTCTCAGCATTTCGTAAGGCGTGATGCAGTCCACCTTTAATCCAATGCACGCGTTCGGAATCTTGATTTTCTTGGCCGAGTTCGCGGGAACCTCGTGCGTCACGACCGTGCAGCGGTGTGCCAGTGCGTGTGAGACAAGCCAATAATCCGCGACCTGGAGAAAGGTCGCGACCGCAGCCGGATCATAGCCTTGGCCACTCGCCCAAGTGCTGACCTTCCCCAATGCTGGCAAGACCGCATCATCAACAGGCAGAAAAAAAAGCACGTCCCATGGCCTGGGCCCAATTCGACAAATCGTCTTCACCCGACGCGATTTCGTCTGCGACCTTCTCAATACTCGCCACCTTTCCCGCCGTGTTCTGCACCCCCAGCCACTCCCAAAATGCGGGACAGAAATCGAACCCGTAGTGGAGATTCTTGGCTTGAATGAAAACGTTGGCGTCGAGGAGATATGTCGTCACATCATCACCCCGACTTCACGACCAAGATTGTTGAATGTCTCGGTCTTCTTGACGCCGAGCATCCGGAACGCATCACGGTAAAGGGTTTGCCCCTCGAGCGTACTGACCACGAGCGCTTTTGTGAATCGATGGCTTACTCGAGAGAGTGTTGTTCGGTAGAAATTTCCACCTCCGCTCGCGCCTTGCGAAATCTCGCGTATGCGCTCTTGTTCATCTTGCCACGCCGTATCGAACTCAGCACGTGTCAGGTGGCCAGCGTCAAGGAGACCGCGCAGAACGACCAAAGTACTCACTTTGAAATGACGTGCCAGACGTCGAAGTGTGTCGGCCAAAGGCTCGTTCGGCTGCAGCTCTGCACGCACTGCGTCCAGCGGCATAAGCAGCTCGGCGGCAACCTTGTTGCACCATACTTCCTCGCGCCTGCCCCCCCCGGCGGGTTGGGCGCTGGCATTCGAAAGCGCAGAAGCTCCCAGCCAGATATGCGCGAGTTCATGCGCGAGGGTAAACATCTGGGCGGCCTTCGAGTCGGCTCCATTGATGAACACCAACGGAGCCCTGGGGTCGACCAATGCGAACCCGCGAAACTCCTCGACGTCGAGCCGACGGTTCGTGTTGCTGAACACGATGCCGCTGACCATAACCAGAATGCCGGCATCGTCAGCCCGACGGATGAACAGGCGAAGGGCATCGGTCCATGTTGCGCAATCGCGCCGTTCCTCGATGCTGAAGCCCAGCGTCTCGCGGATTTCCGCGGCCGCCACTTCCGGCGCCGTGTCCAGCGTGGCGCTGCCGACAAAAGGCAACTCGGGCTCCTGGTATAGCCGCGCGAAATCGGCATACCAGCTCTGTCGCTCCTGGCAGGCATAGATCATCTCCAGGAGGTTCGGGCTCGGCCGTCCGAGCGGGCGACTGGCGGCCGTCCGGAAGTCGGGAACGGGCAACTGCTCTTCGGGCGGCTCGGGTAGAAACAGATAGCCCACCGGAACATGGACGGCATTTGCAAAAGCATCCAGTTGCTTGAGCGTCGGTTGCCCCTCGCCCTGGAGCCACTCTTCCAGCTTCTTGAACCGGGCGCTCAGGTCATCAGGGGATATCCGGGCGCGCTCAATCGCCCAGCGCAGCATCTCCGGTTTGACCGGTGCACGCGTCATGCCACCTCTTCCTCCCTTTGGCCTGCTTCCCTGCAGGCATTCAGCGCCAGCTTGTAGGCTTCGCGATCTACCCCGAACAGAAGCTGCGAGGGCGTCACCACCAGTTCCACATCATCTCCGCCGGGCAGAGAGACCGTCACTGTCAGGCTGCCGTCTTCATCGGAGCTTGCCACAAGGGCGCAGTTTTCGTCTATCAGCGCGTTGCCCCTGGCGAAACGGTCGTACGGTTCGAGCGTCAGCACCGGGTCTGGCTCGCGCTCCAGATAGGCCTCGTGCAGAAAGGTGACGATGGCATCGGCGGCCAGGACCGCCGCGCGCCGTTGATGGGCCGACAGCTTGGCGATGAAGCCGTCCTTCCCGTGGCTGACCGTGCCGGCCTTGTTGCGCAGATCATCGAGCGATGTCGTCAGCTTGTGATACTGCGAAACCAGCTTCTTGAAGGACTCGTCGCGCACGTCGCCCAGCTCCAGCGCACGCACCGCCGCCGAGAGCCATTCGCCAAAGGACGGCGTCGTGGATTTCGGAGTGTGCGGGCTGGCGGGGTCGTCGATGCTCTGCAACAGGACGCGGCAGGCACATTCCACCAGCCCCTTTGCCGCGTCGATGCAGGCGTCGCTGTCGCGCTGAAACTCGGCTTCCAGTGTCTGGAAGGTCTGCTGCAGCATCGGCGCATGCGACCAGTGCGCGCAGAAGGCGCGGATGCCGGGAGTCCAGTCGGCGCTCACACCCCGCCCTCCACGATCTTTTCGGCCTCGGCCACGCGAAGCTCGCCGGACATGAGCCTGGGCAGCAGCAGGTCGCGGGTCTGGGCGAGGGTACGGGATTCGTGGATGTTTGCGATGATCCGTTCGATCATCGGCGCAACTATCCGCTGATACGCTGCGACAACTTCGTTGGTGCCAAGGCAGGTTTCATAGGCAGACATCACTTTCCAACTCGTGCGCGGCATCTTCGTGCCCGTCGAGGCGGCGTTCGTGAACTCGACGAAGTCGTCGGAGGAGATGCACGCAAGCGTGTACGCCGACCACTCCTTCCGCTTTGGGCGGACAACAACAATGTCGGTGGAGCATATGCCATCAACTGGGGCTACGCCGACCTTGTGAAAGTATGGACGGAGCTTTCCGAACAGGAACTCGCCTTTGCGGAAGGCCGACTTGTTGCTCGTCACCTTTCCGGCGCCCTCCCACTCGGACAGCGCGATCGAGCGGCGGGGCATGTGCTCCAGCCCGATGTAGGGCGTGTGTTCCGGTATCTCGCTTGGCTTGACGCCACGGCGGGGCGACTCTGCCACGTCCCCCAGCGTGCCCATCTCCCACCCCTCGGGGATGCCCTGGTCGGTGAGGCGGGCGGGGAAGAGGGGCCAGAGGTCGGGGGCGAGGTAGGGCGCGCGGCCTTCCATTTTCGCGCGGGTGGGGCCGAAATCCACGAACCAGTCGCGAAAGATCGCCCGCGCCATGGTCTCCAGCGTCGCATTCATCCGCCGGTTCAGCTCGATCTTGCGATCGAAGGACGCCGCAAGCTTCCCTATGGCTTCTTGCCTTTCTATCGGCAGATCGGGGAAAGGGAGCCCTTGGAGGAAGCTCAGGTCAAACTTACCTGCCCCGATTCCCGTTACGCCGATACTCTCCTTGAGGATTGGGCGCAGACTTTCGATCCAGAAGTGGAGGAATAGCGGGTCCGTCCCCTCTCTTGGGCAAATGGCCTTGACATCTTGATTAAAGGCAACAGGCGCGTCGGCAAAGCAAATGGGGATGTGGTTAAATAGCCCGCTGCCCCTAACGAGTATTAATGTGGCACCTGGCGGCGCCAATCTCGAACCTGCTTCTAGACCTGCACTAGTTATCTTGGGCTCATCATCTTTGAGGAACCGTCGCGTCATGTTTGACGCGGAATACCAAGGGATATCGCCGCCCCAGTAAACGGACACACCCTTCCTCGGCGTTCCCCCAGATAGGAATTCGGCAACTTGCCCAAGCGTTTTCATGGTGTAACGCTTTCCATGGCGCGACGAATAAGCCCCTCAAGTTCGGCGCTTACCGCGAACTGCTCTTCCAGCTCTGCCTGCAATTCGGCGAAGCGTTCGGGGAAGGGCGTGTCGTCGTCCTCGGCGGCCTCGACGCCCACATAGCGGCCCGGGGTCAGGACATGGCCATGGGCCCGCACCTCCTCGATGCTGGCCGACTTGCAGAAGCCGGGGATGTCCTCGTAGCCCTCGCCCTCGCGCCAGCGGTGGTAGGCGCCGGCGATCTTCTCGATGTCCTCGTCCGAGAACTCGCGCCGGGTGCGGTCCACCATGTGGCCGAGCTTGCGGGCGTCGATGAACAGGATCTCGCCCCGCCGGTCGCGCAGGCGCTTGTCGCGGGCGATGCCGTTCGACTTGTCGCGGGCGAGGAACCACAGGCAGACCGGGATCTGGGTTGAATAGAAGAGCTGCCCCGGCAGGGCGACCATGCAGTCGATGACCTCTCCCTCGATCATGGCCTTGCGGATCTCGCCCTCGCCCGATTGCGTGGACGACATGGAGCCGTTGGCCAGCACCACGCCCGCCGTGCCGGTGGGCGAGAGGTGGTGCAGGATGTGCTGGAGCCAGGCGAAGTTGGCGTTGCCCCTGGGCGGCACGCCATATTTCCAGCGCGGATCGTCGCGCAGGCGCTCGCCGCCCCAGTCGGAGACGTTGAAGGGCGGGTTGGCGAGGATGAAGTCGGCCTTGAGGCTGGGGAACTCGTCCTTGTGGAAGGAGCCCTCGGCGTTCCAGCGGATGTCGGCGTCGATCCCGCGCACGGCAAGGTTCATCCGGCACAGCCGCCAGGTGGTGTGGTTGCTCTCCTGTCCGTAGATGGCGATGTCGCCGATGCGGCCGCCATGGGCCTCGACGAAGCGTTCGGACTGCACGAACATGCCGCCCGAGCCGCAGCAGGGGTCATAGACGCGGCCCTTGTAGGGCTGGAGCATCTCGACCATCGTTTTCACGACCGAGCGGGGGGTGTAGAACTCGCCCCCGCGCTTGCCTTCGGAGCCGGCGAACTCCTTGAGGAAGTATTCGTAGACGCGGCCGAAGAGGTCGCGCTCCTGCCCTTTCTCGGTGCGGGTGGAGATGTTGGCGATGAGGTCGATCAGCTCGCCCAGCATGATTGCCGAGAGCGCGGGGCGGGCATAGTCCTTGGGCAGCACGCCCTTGAGCGAGGGGTTGTCCTTTTCGATCGCCAGCATGGCGTCGTCGATGAGCTTGCCGATGGTGGGCTGTTTGGCGTTGGCCTGCAGGTGGGACCAGCGGGCCTCCTTCGGCACCCAGAAGATGTTGTCGGCGAGGTATTCGTCGCGGTCCTCGGCGCCCTCGGGGTATTCCGCCATCAGCTCGGCGTGCTTGGCCTCGAAGCTTTCCGAGATGTGGCGCAGGAAGATCAGGCCGAGGACGACGTGCTTGTAGTCCGATGGCTCCATGTTGCCGCGCAGCTTGTCGGCGGCCTTGAACAGCTCTGCCTCGATGCCCAAGGGGGCGTTGTTGTTCGTTGCCATCACTCCTCGCCTTCCAGTCGGGATGGGGCGACCTTGTTGCCGGTCAGCCTTTCGTATTCTTCGACGGACAGGACCACCACGACCGGGCGCCCGTGTTTCTCGACCACCACCGGCTCGGCGCGGGCGAGGTCGATCAGACGGCCGAAGTTGTACTTGGCGTCGCGGGCGGAAAGTGCGGTCATGGGTGGTCCTCCCGGCCCAAGAAGTCCGAAATGGCCATTGGAATCAATCGGAAATTGAAAGTTGCCGCGCTGTCGGACGTCCAGGAGAGCGGGCAAGCAGGATGGCGTTTATGGATGGACGCGTGCGAAGCTGTTTGCAAAAGGCCTGCTATTCGACCTTGTGAAAAGATGGTTGCTGTGCCTCCCACTCCACCGGAAACCCCTTCAGCAGCCGCCCCAGCGTCACTTCCGGTCCCTGTCGGCCATCCAGGATCGCCTCGACGATGACGGGGGCGAGAAGGGTGAGGCGCAGGACGCGTGCCATGTAGGTGAAGGCAATGCCCTCGCACTCGGCCAGTTCAGAAATCGACGCGAACTCGCCCGAATCCAACATCCGTTTCCAGCGGAAGGCGCGGGCCAGCGCCTTGACGAGAGTGTTGTCGGTT
>JAJUHJ010000119.1 GCA_029279965.1 Phyllobacteriaceae bacterium | reverse complement strand
GCCGAGCATTTTGCTGAATCCGAGTACGGGGTTAAGGCAAGCCCGCTCGTCGCTGCGGCCCAGTCGGACGTGCCGCGAGGGGGCGGGCGCTACAAGGTAGGAAAGCCCTACAAGGTCAAGGATCGCTGGTATCATCCCAAAGTGGATCCCGATTATAGCGCGGAGGGTGCGGCATCCTGGTACGGCTCTGCCTTTCACGGCAGGCTGACGGCCAATGGCGAAGTCTATGACATGACGCATTTGACCGCCGCACATCCGACGATGCCGTTGCCCAGCTATGCGCGCGTCACCAATCTTGCGAACGATGCTTCCGTTATCGTCCGTGTCAACGACCGCGGTCCCTTCGCCAGCAACCGCGTGATCGATCTTTCCAAGCGGGCCGCCGAGTTGCTCGATTACACCCACGCCGGTGTGGCCAAGGTGCGCGTGGAGTATGTCGGCCCGGCGCCGCTGCACGGACAGGACGATCACTTTCTGCTGGCATCCTATCAGCCGGGAGACAACGGGACCGATTCGGATGGGGTGATGCTCGCAATGAACGCACCGCAGCCCGGGCAACCGGTGGCAAGTGCATTGATGGCTTATGCCGAAGAGACTGGGCACCGTCGGGAAAGTGGCCCTGTAGCCCTCCCATCTGTCGGGCCGATCATTCCCGATCGTCCGGCAACCGTATCTGTGCCGTCAGAGAAGACAGAGCTTGCACTCCTGTCTTACGCCGACCAGCGTGTGAGCGCGGCGGCAGAAGCTTTCGACGCGATTTTGAACCCGCAACTTGACACGGACGCCATCTCCGGGTGGTGGGCGCGCCGAAACAGCACCGAACCAGCCGCCTTTGAGGGACCATATATAAATCTCGGATCCTGGCAGTCCCGCCAGAGTGCGGACCGGTTTTTGCGAAAACTCTCCGATCTCGGCCGGATCATATTGGAAGAAGCAAATGGTCCGAACGGATCGCTCTACGTTGCCTCGCTGGTGCCCGCCAGCGGCGGGGATATCGACGAGACGTTACGGGCGGTCTGGTCAGCCGGCGCAACAGATGCTTTTGTGATTCGCAAATAGCATGCCCGCGTCCTCTTGGACGTGCGTCCTCTGCTGAACTCCGTATCATCCGCGCGAATGCGCATCATTCGATGCTGGGTAATCCATCCCGATCGGATACTGTGAACGCCGAGCGGGAGGGTAGGGCAGGCTGATATTGATCCGCGCCTTCCCCGGCTTACATGCTTTCAGGAGACAGCAGGGAGGATGCCGAACGTGTTCCAGATCGTTGCCCTCGTGGCGGTGTTCTCCGCATCTTTTCTTTATCCGACATTGACGGGGGCGCAGTCGTTCGAGACCAAAGCGGCACAGGCCTTCATGATAGATGCCGAAACAGGGACGGTGCTGTTCTCCAAAAAGCCTGATGAGCCATTTCCGCCTGCTTCGCTTGCGAAATTGATGACTGTCGAGCTTGCCTTCCGGGCACTCAAAGACGGAGAGCTTTCGCTTCAAGACGAATTCACCATCAGCGAAAATGCCTGGCGCACAGGCGGTGCACCCTCCGGCACCGCTACAATGTTCGCCGAGGTCAATTCGGCAGTACCCCTGGAAGCCCTTCTTAAGGCAATCATCGTGCAGTCTGCCAATGACGGTTCCATCGCCGTTGCGGAGAGCATGGCGGGCTCGGAGGAGGGTTTCGCCCGTCGGATGACAGATCGGGCGCGGGACCTCGGTCTGGACGTCTCCACGTTCAGGAATTCCACGGGGCTTCCCGCAGACGGGCAGCACATAACGTCCCGGGAGATAACGATGCTCGCCCTGCACCTTTGGCGTGAGTATCCGGCGTATTACCACTACTTCAACTTGCCCGGTTTCGAGTGGAACGGCATTTTCCAGAGGAACCGCAACCCTCTTCTGGAGATGGACATCGGCGCGGATGGATTGAAGACCGGCCATACGGAAGCCTCAGGATATGCGATTGTCGCGTCCGCCCGCCGCGACGGCAGGCGGCTTTTCGCAACGCTTGCCGGAATGGCCAGTGCGGCGGAGCGCGCGGAGGAGGCGCGGAAAATGCTCGATTGGGGAATGCGTGCCTTCGACAGCCGGGAGGTTGCCGGCGCCGATGAGATCATTGGCGTTGCGCGTGTCTACGGCGGCGAAAAGGATCATGTATCGCTTCGCACCGAAAAAACGCTGCGCATCCTCGTACCGAACACGAATTCCAACAGTGTTTCCGCGCGCATCGTCTACCATGGGCCAATCCCTGCGCCGATTGAGGAGGGTGCGCAGATCGGATCTCTGCGGATCGAGATGGCTGGAGACCTGAGCCGTGAGGTTCCGCTCTATGCCGCCGAGCCGGTCGAATTGGGAACGATCCGTCAGCGCGCGATGGGCGCGGTGCGTGAACTCGCCGTCGGCTGGATGCGCTAGCGCCCCGACCCGGCGCGAGAATCGCTTCTCCTCCGCGAACGTTTTGATCGCCGCGCGGGTTGGACCTGATGCCACCATCGGACTATGTAGGATGCGCAAGAGGCTACAGTATCGTCCCGAGAATCAGCTCAGGTCTGGGAAAGCACCGTCGTCAATTCAGGAGATTGCGCGTTCTTTGCGTCCAGGAAGACGCACGATGCGCTAACGAAAACGGGAAGCAGCGTGCGGCGCGGATTCTTCATCACGTTCGAGGGAGGTGAGGGGGCGGGAAAATCCACCCAGATCCGCCTTCTCGCGGAGCATTTGCGCGCCGATGGCCATGAGGTGATCGAAACGCGGGAACCCGGCGGCTCGCCAGGCGCCGAGGCTGTACGGCACGTCATTCTTTCGGGGGCAGCGGAGCCGTTCGGGCCAACGCTCGAGGCTATCCTCTTCGCCGCTGCTCGGCTTGACCATCTCGAGCAGATAATTCGCCCGGCGATCGCGCGCGGCGCGGTCGTGCTGTGCGACCGGTTTGTCGATTCCAGCCGGGTATATCAAGGCGTGACGGGCGGTATCGACAACGAGTTCATGACCGCGCTGGAACGGGTGACCGTCGCCGGCACGATGCCTGACCTGACCTTGATACTGGACCTTGAGGCGGAGGAGGGGTTGCGACGAGCGACAGAAAGACGAGGGGAAGCGGTGGCCGACCGTTTTGAAAAGGAAATGCTGGAAATCCACCGCCAGCGGCGCGACGCGTTTCTGGACATTGCGGCACGGGATCCTGAACGCTGCGTCGTGGTCGAAAGCTCGGCTCCCCCCGACGATGTCGCACGCCAGGTGAGCGAGGCGGTTCGCCGCGTTATGGAAAAACGGCTGGTGCAGGAGAACGGAAAGGCGGAAGATGTTTGAGCGCACCGCACCGGAGCAGCACGACACGCTGCCCGATATCCCCGAACCGGCCGAAAACCCGCTTCTCTTCGGTCATGATCTGGCGCAAAAGTCGCTTTCGGGAGCCTATCGTGCGGGCAAGCTGCACCACGCATTGCTGTTTGCGGGGCGTCAGGGAATCGGCAAGGCCACGCTCGCCTTTCACCTGGCGCATCATATTTTCAGCCATTCCGACCACCGTCAGGCACCGGCGGACCTGGCCGAAATTGATACAGCCTCGCAGAGTTTCCGCCTTGTTGCGCAGGGGGCTCATCCTGGCCTGCTGCATCTCAGCCGCCCCTATGTGCAACGCGACAAGAAGTTCAAGACAGTCATCACCGTGGACGAGGTTCGGCGCATCAGCCGGTTTCTATCGCTTACTCCGCCCGATGGTGGATATCGGATCGTCATTGTCGATCCGGTGGACGATATGAACACGAACGCCGCCAATGCGCTCCTGAAGAATCTGGAGGAACCGCCGCCGAAAACCCTGTTTGTGCTGATTGCGCATTCAATCGGCCGGCTGTTGCCGACAATCCGCTCACGCTGTCAGACCATACAGCTTGAGCCGCTTTCTGCAGACATGCTGCTGCAATTGCTTGATCATCTCGGTGCCGCCTCTCCTGAAAATATCGAGGAAAGAAACCTCTTGGCGGAGCGCGCGGGCGGCAGCGCCCGCGAGGCCATCTTGATGACGCAATTCGGGGGTCTCGAGATTGCGCATATGGTCGATCGCATTGCCGATACGCACCGCTTCGCAGTGGCCGAGGCGCACAAACTTGCGGAAGCAACGGTAGGCCGCGACCGGGAGGTCCAGTTCACGCTCTTCAATCATGCAATTCTCGACCGGCTTTCCATGAACGCATCGAGGGCCGCTGCGGCAGGTTCTGTTGAAAAAGCTGCCCGGCTGGCCGCGCTGTGGGAGGAGTTTTCCGAGACGGTGCGCCAGGCTGAGATTTTCAATCTCGACCGGCGCCAGCATGTCCTTTCACTGTTGGCTCGTATGCATCGCGCCATGCACCAGGAGATGCGTGCATAGCATTTGCCGGCATGGCATTCACCGCCACGATGCGCTATCTGGAGGCCAGCCAATTCTATGCTTGGGCAATTTCAAAAATGACGCGCGATACCTATTACATCACCACGGCAATTTCCTATCCCAATGGCAAGCCTCATATCGGCCATGCCTATGAACTGATCGCAACCGACGCCTTGGCGCGCTTTCAGCGTTGCGATGGTAAGGACGTCAGGTTCCTTACCGGCACCGACGAGCACGGAATCAAGATGCTGCAGACGGCGCGGAAAGAGGGCATCTCCGCGCGCGAACTGGCCGATAAGAATGCGCCCGAGTTCCAGCGGATGGCAAAGGTTCTGAATGCGTCAAACGATGATTTCATCCGCACGACGGAGGAGCGGCACCACATCGCCAGCCAGGCAATCTGGAAGGCCATGGTGGAGAAGGGCGATATCTACCTCGACAGCTACTCGGGCTGGTATTCGGTGCGCGACGAAGCCTATTACGGCGAGGAAGAGACACAGATCGGCGAGGATGGCGTCCGCTACGGCCCGCAGGGCACGCCGGTGGAGTGGGTCGAGGAGGAAAGCTACTTCTTCCGCCTGGCGGCTTATCAGGACCGACTGCTGAAGCTCTATGAGGAAAACCCGGACTTTATCGGCCCGGCCGAGCGGCGCAACGAGATCGTCAGCTTCGTGCGTTCCGGCTTGCGGGACCTTTCCATCTCGCGCACGACCTTCGACTGGGGCGTAAAAGTGCCGGGCGACGAAAAGCACGTCATGTATGTGTGGGTGGATGCACTCACCAACTACATCACCGCCCTCGGTTACCCGGACCGAAACGCCGAGCGCTGGCGCTACTGGCCGGCGGACGCGCACATCATCGGCAAGGACATTACGCGCTTCCATTCCATCTACTGGCCGGCTTTCTTGATGTCGGCGGGGCTGCCGCTGCCCAAGCGCATCTTCGGTCACGGGTTTCTTTTCAACCGCGGCGAGAAGATGTCGAAGTCCGTCGGCAACGTCGTTGATCCCTTCGCGCTCGTTGACCATTACGGTCTCGATCAGGTCCGCTACTTTTTCCTGCGAGAGGTACCCTTCGGGCAGGACGGCAGCTACAGCCACGAGGCGATCGTCAACCGCACCAATGCAGACCTCGCCAATGATCTGGGCAATCTGGCACAGCGCTCTCTGTCCATGATCGCGAAGAATTGCGACGGCAAGGTTCCCAACAAGGGTGAACTGTCAGCTGCGGACACGACGCTGCTTCAACAGGCGGAAACCGCGCTTGCCACCGCGCGCGAGGCGATGGCGCGTCAGGCGATCCACACCGCGCTTGCCGCCATTTTCGAAGTGGTGGCTGAGGCAAACCGCTATTTCGCTGCCCAGGAACCTTGGGCACTTCGCAAGACGGATCCGGCACGCATGGAGACGGTTCTGTTCGTAACGGCCGAGGTCCTGCGCAGGATCGCCATTCTAAGTCAGCCGTATATTCCAGGGTCGTCGGAGAAGCTGCTAGACCTGCTGGCCATTCCGGCAGAGCGGCGCAGCTTTGCCGACATCGGCGAGAACACTGGAATTCTTGAACCGGGAACGCCGTTGCCGGCGCCGCAGCCCGTCTTTCCGCGTTATGTCGAGAAGGAAGGGCAGGGGGCCTGAATGCTGGTCGACAGCCACTGCCATCTCGACTTTGCCGATTTCGAGGATGAGCGTGACGAAATCGTGGCCCGTGCCGGCGCCGCGGGTGTGGGGCTGATGGTCACGATTTCGACACGTGTCGCGCGCTTCAATGAGGTGTGTGCAATTGCGGAAAATTACGGCAATGTCTACTGCACCGTAGGAACGCACCCGCACAATGCAGGGGAAGAGACCGGGGTTAGGCCTGAGCAACTCGTCGCGCTGTCCCGCCATCCCAAGGTTGTGGGGATCGGCGAGGCCGGTCTGGACTATTTTTACGACAAGGCACCACGCGATGCGCAGGCCAGGAGCTTTCGCATTCATATCGAAGCCGCGAGAAGAACCGGGTTGCCGCTCGTCATTCACGCAAGAGAAGCTGACGATGATATTGCCGCCATCCTTCGTGAGGAGACAGGGAAGGGCGCCTTCCCCTTTATTCTCCATTGTTTTTCTTCCGGCCCGGCACTGGCGCGTACCGGGGTAGAACTCGGCGGCTATGTCTCTTTTTCGGGTATTCTGACCTTCAAGAAATCGGAGGCCTTGCGTGAGATCGCCAGGTCCGTTCCGCAGGAACGGTTGCTTGTCGAGACCGATGCGCCGTATCTCGCGCCGGTGCCCAAACGCGGAAAGCGCAACGAGCCGGCCTATGTGGCGCACACAGCCGGCGTGCTGGCCGAGACGATCGGTCTTTCGCCTGAGGAAACTGCAGCGCTGACGACGGAGAATTTTTTCCGCCTTTTCACCAAGGTTCCACGATCGGCCGATGGGGGCGCGTGAACATTGACCGATCGCTTGCGCCTGACCATTCTCGGCTGCGGTTCATCACCAGGCGTGCCGCGCATCATCGGCGACTGGGGCGCCTGCAATCCGGACAATCCGCGCAATCGGCGGCTGCGTGCCGCAGCACTTGTCGAACGCATCAAGCCGGACGGACGCACCACGCGGGTGGCCATCGATACCGGGCCGGATTTCCGCCAGCAGATGATTTCGGCGGGAGTAACGAGCCTTGACGGGGTCGCCTATACACACTCTCACGCCGATCATATCCACGGGATCGATGATTTGCGCGGCTATGTTCTCGCACAACGCCGGTTGATGGATATCTATGCCGAGGAAACGACTGTAAGCCGGATCAGAGAAGCGTTTGCCTATTGTTTCGAGACACCACCGGGCAGCAGCTATCCACCCATCGTTTTGCCGCATTTCATCCACCACGGTGGCGCCTTCACCGTCACTGGCGAAGGCGGGCCACTTACCTTAACACCGTTCTTGCAAATCCACGGCGATATCCACTCGCTTGGTTTTCGCGTCGGCGATTTTGCCTATTGCTCGGACGTCAGCGATTTTCCGGCTGAAACCGTGCCGCTTCTGAGCGGCCTCAACACGCTCATCATCGACGCACTTCAATACAGACCTCACGCAAGCCATTTTTCGCTGGGCGAAGCGCTGGAATGGATCGAACGCCTCGCACCCAAGCACGCCGTGCTCACGCACATGCACACGCCTTTGGATTATGATGCCGTTCAGCTCGAAACACCCGAACACGTCGTGCCGGCTTATGATGGCATGACGCTTGAGGACGACATCATAGGATCTTGATGTACCTTCGCTTTGGAGGTCTCAAGGTTATTCAATTGGTCCGTTACGGGCAGACTCGCATGGATCACTACAGCGCGTGCATCCTTTAGAAGATAGTTCCATAATATATCTTATGCGATCTTCGTTCATGGCTGTCTGGCTCCCCTCCACAACACGTTTGGCAGCCATTTCCGGGCGCTTCAGAAACAAACCATATCCCGCACCGGAACAACCGCAGCCCTACGCGCTAATTCCGACGATCCTGACCCAGCAGCGCTGCAGTAGCGGCAAGAGCCGCGCCAGGTTGAACAACGGCTCGCTCGGTGCGGCTTCAAACGTGGTACCGCCTTCCTTGCCTCGCATGTGCGGAAAACTTGAGAAGGCTGCTGAACCGGGTTACGGGTGGCCCTCAATCGATGGAGCTGCGCATGAAGCCGTCCAAGGACATATCCCGCCTGATCGACATAATGGCCGCATTGCGCAATCCGGAAACGGGCTGTCCCTGGGACGTCGCCCAAGATTTTTCGTCGATCGCGCCCTATACCATCGAAGAAGCCTACGAGGTCCTCGATGCAATCCAGCGCGACGACATGCACGACCTGCGTGACGAGCTGGGCGATCTGCTTCTGCAGGTGGTCTTCCACGCGCGTATGGCCGAGGAGCTGGGCTCGTTCACGTTCGGAGACGTCGTCGAGGCAGTCACGACAAAGATGATCCGCCGGCATCCGCACGTTTTCGGCGATGAAAAGGCGCGCGAGGCGGGCATGGCCAAGGGCATGTGGGAACGCATCAAGGCCGAAGAAAAGGCAGAGCGCCGCGCGCGGCGGAAATCAGAGGATCCGGCGGGCGCACCTCATGAGCCGGGCTATCTCGACGATGTACCGACCGCCCTGCCAGCCCTTACCCGCGCGCTCAAGCTGCAGCAGAAGGCGGCCCGGGTCGGCTTCGATTGGGGAACGCCCCGGCCCATTCTCGATAAAATCGAGGAGGAAATAGGCGAGTTGCGCGAAGCGCTGGATCAAGGGCGCAAAGAGGCGGTTGCAGAAGAATATGGCGACCTCATATTTGCGCTCGTCAATCTCGGGCGCCACCTCGAGGTTGATCCGGAGAGTGCGCTTAGGGCAACGAACGAAAAGTTCCGCCATCGCTTCCACGCCATCGAACGCGGAATTGAGGCGGAAGGCAAAACGCTGAACTCCGCCACCCTGGAAGAGATGGAAGTCCTCTGGCAGCGCGCAAAAGAGATTAAGTAACGCGCCCTACCCTTTATTTTTCCTGGATAATCGCCTCATGATCTCCTCTCGCGCCGCATCGGTCGCGAGCATATGAATAGTAACGCTACCGTCTTCGTGATTGTCGCGCCGTAGGACGTTGCCATGACGATACACCCAATCAACCTGGCCGAGTTGGGCGGGTGAGAGTTCCACGGCGATCTCCCCGAGTTGGCCGGAAACCCGTTCCTCAATCAGCGCCATGAGATCGTCAATCCCCTCACCTGTCGCGGCCGAAATGGCGATGGGAGCTGTTTTGTTGGCTTCGTCGCGCAATAGCCGCTCGCGGTCGCTGTCGGTAAGCAGGTCGATCTTGTTCCAGACCTCGATAACACGCTGGGTGTCGGACGCATCAATACCAAGGCTCCCCAGAACTTCTTCCACGTCACCCGCATGGGCTGTCGTATCCGGGTCCGATATATCGCGCAGGTGGATCACGAGATCCGCCTCGACCACTTCTTCGAGCGTTGCGCGAAACGCCGCCACAAGATGTGGCGGCAGATCCGAAATGAACCCGACCGTGTCAGAAAGAATGATCACGGTGCCGTGTGGAAAGCGCACCCGCCGCAATGTCGGATCGAGCGTCGCAAAGAGCAT
>JAJUHJ010000118.1 GCA_029279965.1 Phyllobacteriaceae bacterium | reverse complement strand
ATGATGAAGGAGGAGATCGACTATAGTCCGGTGGTCGCCAAGGCAGCGATTGCGACGCTTTATGGCGTCTCACAGGCCTATGGCGATTATTTCCCCGATGGTACCCAAGGGCAGGATACCGACGCGTCGCCAAAAATCTGGGAGGACATGGAGGGTTTCCAGCAAGCGATTGCCGATTTCCAGACAGACACCGCAGCCGCGGTGGAAGCGTCCGGTAAGGATGGCCCGGCTGATCTTGCCGCATTCCAGCAGGTTATCCAGCCGGTGCTTGCCAATTGCCGGGACTGTCACGAGAGCTTCCGCATTCAGGACAACTGACGCGCCATGCGGCGTAAATTGCTCTTTGTGTTGTGCGGCTTCGTCGCGGTGGCGGGCGCCGCCTTCTGGTTCCTGACCGCACCAAATCGGCTGGACGGTTCAGCCCTTGCCGCTGTGCAAGCCGGCGATCCGGTACGCGGCGAGCGTATGTTCTTTGCTGGCGGCTGTGCCTCCTGCCATGCGGCCGCTGATGCCGAGGGCGAGGCCGAACTGGAGCTTGGCGGCGGAGCGCCGCTCGAAACACCGTTCGGAACATTCGTTGCGCCCAACATTTCACCGCACCCGGAAGACGGAATCGGCGCCTGGAGCGAGGTCGATTTCGCCAATGCCATGCTTCGCGGTGTGTCCCCTGACGGCGAGCACTATTACCCGGCCTTTCCCTACACGTCCTATGCGCGCATGGAGCGCCAGGACGTCGCTGACCTCTTCGCATTTTTGAAGACATTGCCCCCGGTGGAAGGGCGTTCCGAAGAGCACAGTCTTTCATTCCCCTATAACATGCGGCGCGGCATCGGATTGTGGAAGCTGCTCTACCTGCATGAGGAACCAGTAGTCGCGCTCGGCGAGGATGCGTCTGAAGCCGTTCAGCGCGGCCGGTATCTGGTCGAAGGGCCGGGACATTGCGGCGCGTGTCATACGCCGCGCTCCTTTACCGGAGGCCAGAGGCTGGACCTCTGGCTGGCAGGAGGAGAGGCGGTGGAAGGCCAGGGGAGCGTTCCGAATATCACGCCGCACGAGGAGGGCATCGGCTCCTGGTCTGAAGGGGACATCGCCTACTATCTGGAAAGCGGCTTTACACCTGATTTCGATTCGGTGGGGGGCGCAATGGCAGACGTACAGCGAAACATGGCCCGGCTGACCGATGTAGACCGCGAGGCGATCGCGGCCTATCTGAAGGCGGTGCCGGAAAAAGCAAACAGCGAATAAGGAACGGGCTCGGCCTTATTCGCTCTCTTTGCCCAGAGCCTTCAACATGAAGGCATAGCTGAAGGCGGTCTCTTCAAGCCGCGAAAACCGGCCGGAAGCCCCGGCATGACCGGCGTCCAGATTGATCTTCAGCATGATCGGGTTCTCGCCCGTGCTGTGGTCCCGCAGGCGCGCAACCCATTTCGCGGGCTCCCAATAGGTGACACGCGGGTCCGTTAGCCCCGCGAGCGCCAGAATGGCCGGATAGATCTGCTGGCGTACATTGTCGTAAGGCGAGTAGGCGGCGATGATCTCGTAATCGTCCTTGCTGGCAATGGGATTGCCCCACTCCGGCCATTCGGGCGGAGTGAGCGGCAGCGTGTCGTCCAGCATGGTGTTGAGCACGTCCACGAACGGCACGGCCGCCACGATCGCGCGAAAGTCCTGCGGCGCCATATTGGCCACCGCGCCCATCAACATACCGCCGGCCGATCCGCCCTCGGCAATCAGGCGGTCATGGCTGGTGAAGCCTTCCGCGACGAGATGCCGGGCACAGGCAATATAGTCGGTGAAGGTGTTCTGCTTCCGCTCGCGCTTTCCAGCTTCGTACCATTCCTGCCCCTTGTCCTTGCCGCCGCGAACATGCGCGATGGCGTAGACGAAACCGCGGTCGACCAGCGACAGGCAATTGGTGCGGAAAGATGCCGGGATGGTGATGCCATAGGCACCGTAGCCGTAGAGCAGGCAGGGTGCTGAGCCGTCCAGCGCGAGACCGCGGCGGTGGACCAGCGAAATCGGGACAAGTTCTCCATCGGGAGCGGGAGCCAACAATCGGCGGGTCACGTAGTCTTCCCGGTTGTGGCCGGAAGGAACTTCCTGGGTCTTTAACAGAACGCGCTCGCGCGTGCGCATGTTGTAGTCGAATTCCTGCGCCGGTGTGGTCATCGACGAATAGGTGAAGCGGAATGTGTCGGTTTCGTATTCGAGTGAGCCGTTGAGGCCGAGCGAATACGCTTCCTCGGAAAAGGCGATTGTATGCTCCTCGCCGTTTGCGCGCTCGCGTATGACGATGCGTGGAAGACCATCCTTGCGTTCGATCCGCACGAGGAAGTCCTTGAAGGCAAGAATGGAGAGGATCAGGCGTCCGGGTTCGTGAGGCACCAATTCGCGCCAGTTGGCGCGCACCGGATTGGATGCCGGAGCAGTCATGATCTTGTAGTCCTTGGCACCGCCCAGATTGGTGAGGATGAAAAATTCCTCACCTGCCGGCTCCAGGTCGTATTCGACGCCCTTTTCCCGCTCGGCGACCAGGCGTGGCGTGGCCTTAGGGTCATTTGCCGGGAGGATGCGGTACTCACTGGTTTCGTGATCGTGAATGCTGATCAAGATCCAGTCATCGAGCCGGCTGCCGAAAACATTCATGAAAAAGCCCGGATCGGCTTCCTCGTAAACGAGCCGGTCGTCCGCCGGGTCGCTGCCGAGTGTATGAAACAGGATTTTCGAAGGCCGGTGGTTGTCGTCCAGCCGCGCATAATAGAAACCGCTGGCGTCGGCATTGAAGGTGCCGGATCCGCCGGTGCTTTCCACCCGATCATCGAGATCCTTGTGCTCGGCAAGGGCGCGTACCCGAAGCGTATAATATTCGGAGCCCTTGTCGTCCGCGCTCCAAAGAAGCAAGCGGTGATCCGGTGAATGATCCACCGAGCCGATGTGGAAATAGGCTTTGTCCTTTGCTTCAACATCCCCGTCCAGAAGCACCTCCTCCTCGCCGCCTAAGCGGGTAGTGCGGAAGAACCGCGGATGCTCACCGCCCTTTCGGTACGCACTGCCATAGAAGAATGAGCCGTCCTTCATAGGCACTGAGCTGTCATCCTCCTTGATACGGCCCTTCATCTCGGCAAAGAGTGTCTTCTGCAGTTCCCCGGTGCTGCCCATGAGTTGCTTGTGATAGGCATTCTCCGCCTCCAGGTGAGCGCGGATATCGGATGGAAGCAAAGAAGGCTCCCTCAGCACCTCCTGCCAGTTCTCCGCTCTGAGCCAGCCGTACTCGTCAGAGCGGGTGACGCCATGACGCGTATCGGTCTGCGGGCGCTTCTCAGCTTCCGGGGGGCGAACTGAAGGAAAACGAGCAGGCATGAAACGGATGTCTCCTGAAGGCAGGTATGCGAATCAATGCCGCCGAGTTAACGGCGGCAAAACATTTGTACAATGGTGGCCGGCTTGTTCGCTCAGCGCTCCTCAAATTTAAGTGCATGCCCGTTCATGCAATAACGAAGGCCGGTCGGATCCGGCCCGTCATCGAAAACGTGACCCAGATGCGAATCGCAGTCCGCGCAGCGCACCTCGGTACGCGTGGTAAGCAGTGATCGGTCCTCGTGGGTCGTGACCGCGTCCTTTTCGATGGGCTGGTAGAAGCTTGGCCATCCCGTCCCCGAATCATACTTCGTCTCCGAGGTGAAGAGCGGGCGGCCGCAGGCGACGCAGCGGTATAGACCCTCTTGCTTATTGTCCCAATACGGACCGGTGAAGGCACGTTCCGTGCCATGCTCACGCGTGACGTGATATTGTTCCGGCGTCAGCTCTCGCTGCCATTCTTCATTGCTCTTGCGTACTTTCACTGTATCACTTGCCATGTCGTTTCTCCCGTTCACAGCGCTCATGTAGGAATTGCGAAGTCGTTTTTGCAGGGTGGCTCTCCGCGCCGCGGGGGAAGTCTTACCCGGGAATATTGACGCAGACTGACTTGCCTGTCTTGCCCGCTTGGACATGAATGTTTATGTCGTTCCCCCAACGAGGGGGGCTCCGCACCCAAAGAAAATTAACAGTTCAATGGGAATCCTACATGGCGGCAGACAGTCAATGGCTGACATTTCTTGTGTTGTTCCTGCCATTTTTCGCAGCCGCCGCAGCCCCGCTCCTTACCCGCTCATTTGGGCATAAGGCGGCGTGGATACTGGCCGTCTTTCCGGCTTTCATCTTCCTTCATTTTATCGGTTTCGCCGCACCTGTGGCGAATGGCGAGACGATCAGTGGAGGCTATTCCTGGATCGAGAGCCTTGATGTCGATTTCTCCTGGTATCTTGATGGTCTCTCTCTCACCTTTGCTCTGCTGATCTCCGGGATCGGTACGCTCATTGTGCTCTATTCAGGCGGTTACCTGAAGGGACATGCGCAGCAGGGGCGTTTCTTCTCTTTTATCCTGATGTTCATGGGCGCGATGCAGGGGTTGGTTGTGGCCGATTCCTTCCTGACGCTTTTCGTGTTCTGGGAACTGACCTCGATTGCCTCATTCTTGCTGATCGGCTTCGATCACAGTCGAGAGGCCGCACGTAGGGCCGCGCTTCAGGCCCTGATCGTCACGGGCGCGGGCGGGCTGTCCCTCCTTGCCGGGTTGCTTGTCATCGCGCAGGCGACCGGCGTCAACTCGCTTTCCGCTTTGCTCGCGGAAGGGGAAGGCCTGCGTGAGGCACCGCTCTATTTCGCCGCGCTGCTTCTGGTGCTGGGCGGGGCCTTCACCAAGTCGGCGCAGTTTCCCTTCCATTTCTGGCTGCCCAACGCCATGGAAGCGCCGACGCCCGTCTCAGCCTATCTTCATTCGGCCACCATGGTGAAAGCCGGCGTCTATCTGCTCATGCGCCTCAATCCGGTCATGGGGGAGACCTTCGCCTGGGAGACCATCCTGCCGCTATTCGGTGGCACCACGCTCATTGTTGGAACTCTGCTTGGGCTGCGGCAGACAGACCTCAAGCTGATGCTGGCCTATACGACGGTGGCTTCGCTGGGCCTTCTGGTGATGCTGACCGGGTTCGGCTCTCACCTCGCGGTGGAGGCGGCGGTGCTGTATCTCGTTGCCCATTCGCTGTTCAAGGGCGCGCTGTTCATGGTTGCCGGTTGCATCGACCACGAGACAGGCACGAGAGACCTGACGCGGCTCGGCGGCATCGGCAGGGCAATGCCGATAACGTTCGCCGCTGCCCTGCTTGCAGCTTTCTCAATGGGAGGGTTGCCGCCCTTCTTCGGCTTTCTGGCGAAGGAAGAAATTTACGCCGGACTGGCTACCGGCAGTTTCTGGGGCGTGTTGTTGACACTCGTCGCCATCATCGGCAACGGGCTGATGTTCGCCATCGGCTTTGCGGTGGGGCTTAAACCGTTCATAGGAGCCGCATCCGATACGCCGAAGCATCCGCATGAGGGACCGATTCTCCTGTGGCTTGGGCCGGTCATCTTGGCGACAACGGGTCTGCTTGCCGCGTTGTTCTCGAGCCTCAGCCACCATTTCGTGTCTAGCCCGATGGCCAGCGCGGTGGTGGGAGAACCCGTGGAAATTTCAATCTCCATCGTACCCCATGTAGGCCTGCCGCTTCTTCTCTCGCTGGTGACGATCGCGCTTGGGATATTCGTATATCTGACGCTCGAGCGTGGGCGCGCGTCCATGGCCACCGTGCTGGCCGCGATCGGCTGGGGACCCGATCGCGGTTTCGACCAATTCGTACGCGGGGTCATCCGCATTTCTGCTGTCGTCACCGGCATCGTGCAGAACGGCCGTCTGGACATCTACATGACGGTGACGTTCATCATCCTTGCAGCCGCTCTGTTCGTGCCGATGATCGGGTTCGGCGAATTGCCGAGCGTGCCGGCGATAGCAGCGCTTTCCTTCCATGAATGGGCCATTCTGGTCATTGCCTTCATCGGGCTGGGGGCAGTGGTCTACGCGCGCGACCGGCTGACGGCTATCGTCTCCCTGGGCATCCAGGGATTTGCCGTGGCGCTTCTGTTCATGCTCTTCGGCGCAGCGGACCTTTCTTTCACGCAGTTTATGGTTGAAACGCTTTCAGTGGTGATCCTGGCGCTTGTGATGACGCGGCTGAGGCTTTCGCCGGCCGATCATCGCCCGACCGGGCAGAAATTGCTCGACTTTTCCATCGCAAGCGTCTGTGGCGCCGGACTTGGACTGCTTCTGATGCGTGTGGTCGAGGTGCCGTTTGATCCGACACTGAGCACCTTCTTCGCAGAGAATTCGCGCGTGATCGCTCATGGACGCAACATCGTGAATGTCATCATCGTCGACTTCCGCGGCCTCGACACGCTGGGCGAGATCGCCGTGGTGATGATTGCCGGGCTTGCCATACTCGCCCTCGTTCGGGTGCGCGCGGGAAAACCCGGCAATGCGACCAAGACAAAGACGGTCGAGACAGGGGGTGAGGCATGAGCACACTGATTTTCCGCACCACAGCGCCCTATCTGGCCAGCCTGATGGTGCTCTTCTCGTTGTTCGTCCTCCTGCGTGGGCACAACGAGCCGGGCGGCGGCTTTATCGGTGGGCTCATCGCCGCGTCCGCGCTCGCCATCTATGGAATCGCCTGCGGAGTTCCTTCGGTACGTCGCGCTATTTACTTCCATCCAATGGCCATCTCTGGATCCGGGCTTTTTCTCGCCGCGCTGTCCGGCCTGGTCTCGCTTTTTGTGGAGCAGCCCTTTCTCACCGGACAATGGATCACCCTTAACGTTCTGGGTGTGCCGCTGGATCTGTCGACGGTACTCTTTTTCGATATAGGCGTTTATCTGGTCGTGGTCGGCTCGATCACATCCATCGCTCTTGGACTTGAGGAAAGGGAGCACGCCTGATGGAGCCGATCTTCGCGGTGACGGTCGCCGTTTTCTTCGCAACTTCCATTTACTTGCTGCTGTCGAAGCACATCATCCGCATCCTGCTCGGCGTGGCGATTTTCGGAAATGCGGTGAACCTCACCATTTTCACCGCGGGCCGGCTTATGCGCGAGGTTCCGCCCATCATTCCCGTCGATCTCGACATGCCGGCAGGCGCCACGGCCAACCCGCTGCCGCAGGCGCTGATTCTGACGGCAATCGTTATTTCATTTTCATTTTTCGCCTTTTTGCTCGTTCTCGCCTTCCGCTCCTACCAGGAACTCGGCACCGACGACACGGACGGGATGCGCGTCGCCGAGCCGGAAGGCGAAGAGCTTCCGCCGCTGGGGTACTGACGCGACATGGCAGCTGAAACTACAGAACAGATCGACCTTTCCGCGGCCATGATCCTGGCGCCCGCCACCCCGGCAGACTGGCTGGTGGTGGCGCCCGTCGCCATTCCGATTTTGACCGGCGCGGTGTTGATGATGATCCGGCACCAGACGAGGCTGCATGGGGCGCTGGCCGTTACCGGGCTGACCGTCACGTTCATCTGCAATGTCCTCTTGTTGATGCGGGTTCTCGGAGAGGGCCCGCAGGTGATGACCATGGGACGGTGGCTGCCACCCTTCGGTATTACCTTTGCGGCCGACACGTTGGGCGCCTCACTGGCGCTTGTCGCCTCCCTGGCGGCGCTTATTGGCGCGCTTTACGCGACGGTCGATATCGGTGCAGTGGGGCGACGCTACGGTTTCTATCCGTTCATGATGTTGATGATGGCGGGTGTGGGCGGATCGTTCCTGACGGGAGACATCTTTAATCTCTACGTCTGGTTCGAAGTCTTTCTCATTTCTTCCTTCGGGCTTCTGGTGCTTGGCTCCGAAAAACGCCAGCTCGATGGCGCAACGAAATACGCAATCCTCAACCTGATCGGCACGACGCTGTTTCTGGCCACGGTTGCAATGCTTTACGGCGCCTTCGGCACACTCAATATGGCGGATATCGCGCGCAAGGCCGACGGATTGCGAGACGCGGCGCCGCTGACCACGCTGGCAGTACTCTTCCTCTTCGCCTTTGGCATGAAGGCGGCTGCATTTCCGGTGAATTTCTGGCTGCCGGCGTCCTACCACACACCGCGTATCGTCACGGCGGCGCTTTTCGGCGGTATTCTGACAAAGGTTGGTGTCTACGGCCTGCTGCGCGTGCTGGTGATGCTGTTCCCGCCGGAACGGGAGCTTTTGTCGGGGGTGATCGCCTGGGCGGCGGCAGCGACGATGGTGGTCGGGATCATGGGCGCGCTGGCGCAGACGGACCTCAGACGTGTTCTTGGTTTCGTAGTCATTTCCAGTGTTGGTATTATGCTGGCCGGACTTGCTCTTGGAACGCCGGGAGGCCTGGCGGGGACAATCTTCTACGCCTTCCACTCCATGATCGTTTTGACAGCTCTCTATCTGCTGGCGGGCGTGGTTAACGGCCTTGGTGGCGGATATTCCCTGCGCACACTGTCCGGCATTTATACCAGCCATCCAGCAATGACGGTCTTTGCGCTTCTGATGATGCTTGCCGCGGCAGGCCTGCCTCCGGCATCGGGCCTCTGGCCGAAAATCATGCTCGTGCGTGCCTCTATCGAATCAGGGCTGCCATGGTTGGCGTTCGCCATTCTGGCAACGGGGCTGCTCACCACTCTGGCGCTTGGTCGCGTTTTCATTCTTACCCTGTGGCGGCCGCAGGTTGACGGCACTGCCAGAGTGACGGTTTCCCCGGCAACAGGTTACCTTGCCCTCCTCATCCTTTCGATCCCGGTGCTCTTCATGGGGCTTTACCCACAGCCTGTCATTTCCGTAGCGGAAAGCGCCGCAGACGGGATTCTCGACGCGTCCACCTATATCGGCACCGTCTTTCCCGAAGGAGGCGGCCAATGATGCTCTATCTCATCAACATATTGATGGCGCTGGTTTGGGCGCTGATCACCGGCTCTTTCACGCTGGCCAACATCATCTTCGGCTTTGTTCTGGGAGCGGGAGCGCTCTACCTGATACGCGAGCAGGCGGGTTCTCTCGGCTATTTCGGGCGGGGGGCCAAGCTGACCAAGCTCGGCATGCTGTTCCTTTACGAGCTGATCATGTCGGCCGTACGGGTCGCAACCCTGGTCATGTCGCCGAAAATGGATCTGAAACCAGGCATCTTTGCTTACCCGCTGGAGCTCGATCGGGATTTCGAGATCACGCTTCTGGCCAATATGATAACCCTGACGCCGGGCACGTTGTCTGTCGACGTGTCCGATGACCGCAGATTTCTTTATGTCCACGCTGTGGATTGCTCCGATCCTGACAGTTTGCGGCGGGATATCGCCGATGGGTTCGAGCGCAGGATCAAGGAGGCCTTCCGATGAGCACGGGGGAGACGTTTCTTGCTGTTGCAGAACTGCTCACGCTGGCCATTTTGAGCGTGTCTTTGCTGTTGGCGGTTCTGCGGGTGCTGATCGGACCGACCTTGCCGGATCGCGCAGTCGGTCTCGACATGCTGGTGGCGGTGGCCATCGGCTTTATCGCCGTCATCGGCATTCGCACCGGCTATACGCTTTACCTCGATGTGGCCATCGCGCT
>JAJUHJ010000117.1 GCA_029279965.1 Phyllobacteriaceae bacterium | reverse complement strand
GGCATCGGCGAGTTTGGCCGCCTGGCCAAGCACCGCACGCCCATCGGCCCGCGCCAGCGCCCCCTGCCCGACAATGATCATCGGCCGTTTGGCATCCTTCAAAATGGAAGGGAAGTCGCCCCTGCCGTCCGCGACTTCGGAAAGCGTGTCCGGTCCCGCGCCGAGGTGCTGGTAATCGTAGCGCAAGTCTACAGGTTCGCCGATAACGCCGACGGGGAATTCGCCCATGCGCCACCGCTTGCGAATTCGCGCGTTCAGGACAGAAGCCTCGAAGCGCGGGTTTGCACCGATGATCAGCAACGCATCGGCCTCTTCGATCCCTTCTATTGTGGGATTGAAAATGTAGCTCGCGCGGCCAAGCGATGGATCGAGCGCGGTGCCGTCCTGCCGGCAATCGATGCTGGGCGAGCCCAACGACTGCATCAACAGCTTCAGGGCGTACATTTCCTCAACGCTCGCCAAATCGCCTGCGATGGCTCCAATCTTCTCCGGCGCTGTCTTTTTCACCGCCTTTGCGATGGCGGCAAAGGCTTCCTGCCAGCTTGCCGGCTGAAGGCGTTTGCCCTTCCGAACATAGGGACGGTCGAGACGCTGTGTCCTCAGGCCATCAAAGACAAATCGGGTCTTGTCGGAAATCCACTCTTCATTCACCGCCTCATTGACGATGGGCAGGATGCGCATCACCTCGCGTCCTCGCGCATCGACGCGGATGGCGGAACCGACCGCATCCATGACGTCGATGGACTGCGTCTTGGACAATTCCCAGGGCCGCGCCTGGAATGCGTAGGGCTTGGACGTCAGCGCGCCGACCGGACACAGGTCGATCACATTGCCCTGAAGCTCGGACGTCATCGCCTGCTCCAGATATGTGGTGATCTCCATATCCTCGCCACGCCCCGTGGCCCCGAGCTCGGAAATGCCGGCAACTTCCGTGGTGAAGCGGACGCAGCGCGTGCAATGGATGCAGCGCGTCATGATCGTCTTGACGAGGGGGCCGATATACTTGTCTTCGACTGCCCGCTTGTTCTCGTGGAAACGGGAGGAGTCAACACCGTAGGCCATCGCCTGGTCCTGCAGGTCACACTCCCCACCCTGGTCGCAAATGGGGCAGTCGAGCGGATGGTTGATGAGCAGAAACTCCATCACCCCTTCGCGCGCCTTTTTCACCATCGGCGTCTTGGTGAAGATTTCCGGCGTCTCCCCATTCGGGCCGGGACGAAGATCACGCACACCCATCGCACAGGAGGCGGCGGGCTTCGGCGGACCGCCCTTCACCTCGACCAGGCACATGCGGCAGTTGCCGGCGACCGACAGCCGCTCATGATAGCAGAAGCGGGGTATTTCAGCTCCCGCCTCCTCCGCAGCCTGCAGCAGCGTGTAGTGATCGGGAACCTCGATCTCCGTGCCGTCGACCTTAAGCTTTGCCATTATCGCCGTCCGTTAAATCATTGCTCCTGCGAGCAATTTCCTTCCTACTCCGCCGCCACCAGCGCCGGCTCTGCCCGGTGCGCGTTGCGGGTAAACTCGTCTATGCGCCGCTCGATCTCCGGCCGGAAATGCCTGATCAGGCCCTGGATCGGCCAGGCGGCCGCATCTCCAAGAGCGCAGATCGTGTGACCTTCCACCTGCTTTGTCACGTCGAGCAGCATGTCGATCTCGTGATGACGCGCCTCTCCACGGACAAGCCGCTCCATCACGCGCCACATCCAGCCCGTGCCTTCCCGGCACGGCGTGCACTGGCCGCAGCTTTCGTGCTTGTAGAAATAAGAGAGCCGCGCGATCGCCTTCACGATGTCGGTGGATCGATCCATAACGATCACCGCCGCCGTGCCGAGGCCCGACTTCAAGTCGCGCAGGCTATCGAAATCCATCGGCGCATCGATGATCTGGTCGGCGGGCACCAGGGGCACCGAAGAGCCGCCGGGAATCACCGCCAGCAGATTGTCCCAGCCACCGCGCACGCCGCCGCAATGGCGCTCGATCAACTCGCGGAAGGGAATCGACATCTCCTCTTCCACCGTGCAGGGGTTCTCCACGTGGCCAGAGATGCAGAAGAGCTTCGTGCCCTTGTTGTTCTCCCGTCCGAAGGAGGAAAACCATGCCGCTCCACGGCGCAGGATCGTGGGTGCGACGGCAATGGATTCGACATTGTTGACCGTGGTCGGACACCCGTAGAGGCCGACATTGGCGGGAAATGGCGGTTTCAGCCGCGGCTGGCCCTTTTTGCCTTCCAGGCTTTCGAGAAGCGCCGTTTCCTCACCGCAGATATAAGCACCCGCACCGTGATGAACGATGACGTCAAAATCCCAGCCGTGTTTGTTGTTCTTGCCGAGGAGCCCAGCCTCATAGGCTTCGTCAATAGCGCGCTGAAGCGCTTCGCGCTCGCGGACAAACTCCCCGCGCACATAGATGTAGGCGGTGTGTGCGCCCATGGCGAAGCCGGCGATAAGGCAGCCTTCAACCAGCGTGTGCGGGTCATGGCGCATGATGTCGCGGTCCTTGCAGGTACCAGGCTCGGACTCGTCGGCATTGACGACGAGATAATGCGGGCGACCATCGCTTTCCTTCGGCATGAAGGACCACTTCAAACCGGTCGGAAAGCCGGCGCCGCCGCGCCCGCGCAGACCGCTGGCCTTCATCTCGTTGAGGATCCAGTCACGCCCCTTTTCAAGAAGCGCCTTGGTGCCGTCCCAATGGCCACGCGCCATCGCGCCCTTCAACGAACGGTCGAAACGGCCGTAGATATTGGTGAAGATGCGATCCTTGTCTTCAAGCATCTTTCTCTCCTCAGCGCGGCTTCTTGCCGAAGACGCGCTCATACTCGGCAACGCCGCCTTTGGCCAGCGCCTCGGCCTGTTTCACCCAATCCTCGCGCTCGATGCGGCCCCTGAAACGCAGGAAGCCATCCACCCATTCGCGCTCCGCCCTCTTCCACGAGGCAATCTGAGCGAAGGTATAAATGCCAAGATCGTTGAGAATCGCCTCGGCCTTAGGGCCGATGCCGGAAATCAGCTTAAGATCGTCGGGCTGTTGCGGCTGTTCGATCGCGGGGGGGCGATTCTCGTTGCCTGCCGGCGGCGTCGTGTTCCGATCAGGTGATTCCGGCCCAGGCTCAGTCTCCGGCCCCGCCTTCGCCTTTTTCAGTCTTGGCGAGCGCAGCGCCGGTTCCTCGGTTTTAGGTGCATCGCTATGGTGCCGCTCGCGCGAAGATACCTCGGCTTCCTCGGCCACCCGGTCCGCCTCGGCTTCATTCTCCTGCGGTGGTTCAACGCTCGCGCGTTTCTCGCCATTGCCGCTCGCTTTTTCAGGAGACGGGGACCTGATGGCGGCATCCGTTTCCATCGCCTCCGTGCGCGGACGACCGGCCCTTGAGGGCGGCACATTGGTGGCCGCCTCGCCATCATCCGGACCGCTATCACCGGCGCCTTCGCCAACCGGAAACTTCAGGACGGCACTTTCATCCTTAAGAGTAGTGAAACCTGACGCCGGCGCCGATGTGTATCGGTCGATCTGCGGTCCGGGCTGGATGCTGTCGCCCCTTCCCGCCTCGAAGGCATCGATGATCTCCTCCAGCCGATCGGGCGTAAGATCCTCATACGTATCCTTGAAGATCATCACCATCGGCGCGTTCACGCACGCGCCCTGGCATTCCACCTCTTCCCAGGAGAGCGTGCCCGCCTCATTGGTGTGGAGCGGTTCGGGATGAATCTTCTTCTTGCACGTTTCTATCAAATCCCCAGCCCCACGCAGCATGCAGGGCGTGGTGCCGCAGACCTGAACATGTGCCCGCGTGCCCACCGGGCCAAGTTGAAACTGGGTATAGAAGGTGGCAACCTCGAGCACGCGGATCAACGGCATCTCGAGCATCTCGGCGACATATTCAACCGCCGCGCGTGTCACCCAACCTTCCTGCTCCTGCGCCCGCATAAGCAAGGGGATGACCGCCGAATATTGACGCCCCTCCGGATATTTCCGGATCGTCTCCTTCGCCCAAGCGGCGTTGGCCTCGGTAAAGGCAAAGCCAGCGGGCTGAACGGCTTCGTCTGCAAGACGGCGCACTGACATTATCTGTCCACCTCACCAAACACGATGTCGAGGGAGCCGAGCACGGCGGCAACGTCGGCCAGCAGGTGGCCTCGGCACATGAAGTCCATGGCCTGGAGATGGGCGAAACCCGGCGCGCGCAGCTTGCAGCGATACGGCTTATTGGTGCCATCGGCGACCAGATAGACCCCAAACTCGCCTTTCGGGGCTTCCACGGCAGCGTAAACTTCACCGGCCGGAACCCGATAGCCTTCCGTATAAAGCTTGAAGTGATGGATCAGCGACTCCATCGACCGCTTCATGGCTGGACGCTTGGGCGGCACGATCTTGCCATCCGTGTTGGAGACCGGTCCGCTCCGTTCGTTGCCGAGCAACCGCTCGACACACTGACGCATGATTTTCGCGGACTGACGCATCTCCTCCATGCGGATGAGATAGCGATCATAACAGTCGCCGTTCTTGCCGACAGGGATGTCGAAATCCATCTGCGAATAGCATTCGTAAGGCTGACTCTTGCGCAGGTCCCATGCCGCGCCCGAACCGCGCACCATGATGCCCGAGAAGCCCCAGGCCCAGCAATCCTCGAGACTGACCACGCCGATATCGACGTTGCGCTGCTTGAAAATGCGGTTCTCGGTGAGCAATTCGTCAAGATTGTCGAGGGTCTTGTGGAACGGGTCGATCCACTTGCCGATATCTTCGACGAGTTCATCCGGCAAATCCTGATGCACGCCGCCGGGCCGGAAATAGGCCGCGTGCATGCGCGCGCCGGACGCGCGCTCGTAAAAGACCATCAGCTTCTCGCGCTCCTCGAAGCCCCAGAGCGGCGGAGTGAGCGCGCCAACGTCCATCGCCTGCGTCGTGACGTTGAGCAGGTGGTTCATGATTCGCGTGAGTTCCGAATAGAGCACGCGGATCAATTGCCCGCGGATGGGCACGTCGATCTCCAAAAGCCGCTCCACGGCGAGCGCAAAGGCGTGCTCCTGGTTCATCGGCGCCGCATAATCGAGCCGGTCGAAATAGGGGATCGCCTGTAGATACGTCTTGTGCTCGATCAGCTTTTCCGTGCCGCGATGCAAAAGCCCAATATGCGGATCGACGCGCTCGACCACCTCGCCGTCGAGTTCCAAAACGAGGCGCAAAACACCGTGCGCCGCCGGGTGTTGCGGGCCAAAATTCAGTGTGAAGTTGCGGACGGAATGTTCGCTCATGTCACGCTCCACACAGCAGTGGCGTGCCGCGGTGAATAGTGGCTGGGAAATGGTGAGTGGTCATTTTTTCCTTCGTCTCCGCCCCGCATCCGCGCGGTCAAGCCGAACATCTCCACGCGCGGGAATATGCGCGTCACCGTGTAAATGTCGGCCGCCAAATCCATCAATCCTTTCAGACGGTCAAATCGCGATAATCGCGAATTTTCGCATATGGTGCTCCCGCCCCATCCATTCACTATTCACTCTTTGCGCTTCCTGCCTTCTCATCACCGGGCAGGACATACTCTGTCCCTTCCCATGGCGAAAGGAAGTCGAAGGTCCGGAACTCCTGCCGCAGATTTACCGGCTCATAGACAACACGCTTGGTCTCGTCGTCGTACCGTACTTCGACAAATCCGGTCAGGGGAAAATCCTTCCTCAACGGATGTCCCTCGAAGCCGTAATCGGTCAGGATACGACGCAGATCGGGATGATCCGTGAAAAGAACGCCATATAGGTCGTAGATCTCCCGCTCATACCAGTTGGCCGCCGGGAAAACAGCATTCGCGGAAGGCAGCGGCATCTCTTCATCGGTCGAGACCTTCACACGCACGCGCTGGTTCCGGCGCGGCGACAGCAGATGGTAAACCACTTCGAAGCGCTTCTCGCGCTCCGGATAATCCACGCCGGAAATGTCGATGAAGGCAAAAAACTGGCACTGAATATCGTCGCGCAGGAAGGTCAGCACCTCGATGATATCGCCCGGCTCGACCGATAAGGTGAGCTCGCCATACGCAATCTGTGCGTCCTGAATCCGTCCAGCGAGCTTCTCCCCGACATAGGCTCCAAGGTCTTTCAGCGCTTCGTTCATCTCTTTTCCCTAGCGCTCGATGGTGCCCGTGCGGCGGATCTTCTTCTGCAAGAGCAGAATGCCGTACAGCAACGCCTCCGCCGTCGGCGGGCAGCCCGGCACGTAGATGTCCACCGGCACGACGCGGTCGCAGCCGCGCACCACCGAATAGGAATAATGATAGTAGCCGCCGCCATTGGCGCAGGAGCCCATGGAGATGACATAACGCGGCTCCGGCATCTGGTCGTAGACCTTCCGCAGCGCCGGCGCCATCTTGTTGGTCAGCGTCCCGGCGACGATCATGAGGTCCGACTGGCGCGGCGAGGCGCGCGGCGCAACCCCGAAGCGCTCGCTGTCATAACGCGGCATGGAGGTATGGATCATCTCCACGGCGCAGCAGGCCAGGCCAAATGTCATGAACATGAGCGAGCCGGTGCGCGCCCAGGTGATCAGCGCATCCGACGATGTGACCAGAAAGCCCTTGTCGGTCAGTTCCTCGTTGATAGAACCGAAAAACGGATCGTCCTGCCCCACCGGGTTGCCCGTATTGGGATCCAGAATGCCGCGCGGCTTGGGCGCGACCAGCGTGTCGTTCAATCCCATTCCAGCGCTCCCTTCTTCCATTCATAAATGAAGCCGATCGTCAGCACGCCCAGGAACATCATCATCGACCAGAAGCCAAACCAGCCGATCTCTCCGAAGGAAACCGCCCAGGGAAACAGGAAAGCGACCTCAAGATCGAAAATGATGAACAGGATCGCCACCAGATAGAAGCGCACATCGAACTTCATGCGCGCATCGTCGAAGGCGTTGAACCCACACTCATAGGCCGACAGCTTCTCCGGGTCCGGATTGCGATAGGCCACGAGAAAGGGCGCGATGACCAGCACCAGGCAAAGCCCCAGCGCCACGCCGAGAAAGATGATGATGGGAAGATATGAACTCAACAGATCGTTCATTGTCCGACTTTCCGTTGCCCGCGCAGGCAGGCTTCGTACCGGGTACATTGCGATTTTTCAGGCAAGCCCGACCCGCAGCGACAAGCCTATGGTGCGACGCGGCGAGGGTTAGCGCAGGCATTCCGGCGACGCAAGTCAAACCTTGGCGACAATGAGGCCTTGACGACTAGGAAACGCCCGCCCCTTCCAGAATGCCGGGCCAAACGGCCAGCCACGGTTTTTCCACATATAGGAATATTTGCCGGAGTTTGAAGGACCGGTCCCTTAAGTGTCAGCAGCATGCTGCTTGGATGGCGCAAACGGGTGGCCGACGCGCGCTTCGACGTTTAATTTCGCGCGAAACCCTGGCTACATGGAGGTGCGAAATGGCGGCGGCGGAGACATTGACCGTCAGACACGTGCGGCGAATTGCCCTTGCCGCCCAGGGCTTTGCTGACCGGCCGGTGCACGCGGACATCGGACGGCGGCATCTTGCCCGGGTTATTGCACGCACCGGGCTCTTTCAGATCGACTCGGTCAATGTCGTGACCCGCGCCCACACCATGCCTCTCTTTTCACGCCTCGGCCCCTACCCTGTTACGCTCCTCGATCGCGCCGCATCACGAAGGCCGCGCGCGCTTTTTGAATACTGGGCGCACGAAGCTTCCCTGCTTCCCGTCGAGACACAGCCGCTCATGCGCTGGCGCATGGCCCGCGCTGCCGATGGCCGTGGTATTTACGGAAGGCTTGCCCGTTTCGGGCGCGAGCGGCGGGGCTTCATAGAGGAAGTGCTGGCGCAGGTCGCCGCACGCGGACCGCTTACCGCCTCCAGCATAGAAGGGCACAAGAGCACATCGGGGTGGTGGAAATGGAGCGAAGCAAAGCACGCGCTGGAATGGCTGTTCTGGGCGGGGTTCGTGACCACGCACTCGCGCCGGGCGAGCTTCGAGCGCCTTTACGACCTTCCGGAACGGGTTCTCCCGCCTGCCATCATTGCCGCGCCGACACCCGCGGAAAAGGATGCCCACCGCGCGCTCATCGAAATTTCTGCGCGGGCGCTCGGCGTTGCCACCGCCAGCGACCTGCGTGACTATTTCCGCCTGTCGCCACAGGACGCCTACCCCCGAATCGAAGAATTGGTGGAGGCCGGCACGCTCGTACCGGTCAGCGTCAGGGGCTGGCAGCAGAAAGCCTATATGCACGCGCAAGCCCGCCTGCCCCGAAAAGTACGGGCAAGAACGCTCCTCGCCCCGTTCGATCCGCTCATCTGGGAGCGCGCGCGTACGCAACGCCTGTTCGATTTCCGCTACCGGATCGAGATCTACACGCCAGCGGACAGAAGGGTCCACGGCTACTACGTCTTCCCCTTTTTGCTCGGTGAGCGAATCGTTGCCAGGGTCGACCTGAAGGCGGATCGTCAGGCTGGCGTACTGCGCGTGCAGGCGGCCCACAGCGAGCCTGATGCCCCGCCGGAAACTGCCGAGGAGCTTTGGCAGGCGCTGGCCGCCATGGCCCGGTGGCTCGGCCTTGCTCGGGTCGAGGTCTGCGGAGGCGGCGATTTTTCGCCCGCGCTCACGTCAATTCAAAATCAGGAGAAACAGGAATAAAGTGGCGGAAGTCGCCTTATGGGAAAGTGGCGCGAGTGACGGGGCTCGAACCCGCGACCTCCGGCGTGACAGGCCGGCACTCTAACCAGCTGAGCTACACCCGCGCGACAGACACGGCCCTATGGCGCGCGTCGTGGCGGTCACTTAGGCGGTTCCGGGAATGCTGTCAAGAAGCTCCGAACGTTGGCGAGCACTGAATTCACACCTGCAGTGCCAGACGCTCCTGCGGACACACCAACGACACGCCCTGCCCTTCGCGTCCACATTCATGCGATGCATCGAATTCCGCTTTACGGCGAAAATGCTTCGCGCGGCTGCGGCCAAAAAAGGTGGCGGCAAACCCCGTCGATTTTCCCTTGCGATTGTGATGCGAACCGCCTAAACGAACGGCCTTGAACGCTGGCCGTCAAGGAACAGCCGTTCTGGACGGGCGATTAGCTCAGCTGGTAGAGCGCTTCGTTTACACCGAAGATGTCGGGAGTTCGAGTCTCTCATCGCCCACCATTCTCACTCCTCGAATCGCTTCACCGCATAACCTGGCGCAGCTTTCCGACCGTATTGACACGGGCGAAGCCAGGACGGGAGCCTGGCGAGGTGCTCCAATCTCGACCGGCCGTAAAGTCAAGCGGCGATCCTGCATCCTGGATCTTAGTGAATCCCTTTGAACGCGCCGTCAGGAACCGGTTCCCCAACATTTCTGCGTCTCAATCGAATTGTGACGCAAGCTTTGCCCAGCTGATAATCCATGATAGCTGCACTATGGTGCTCTTCTGGCCGGATAATCGCCGGCGGCACCCCTTGCGGACACACGCTCTTCATGGACAGCTTCTGACATGAGCTATCTGCATTCGATGACCTGCTATACG
>JAJUHJ010000116.1 GCA_029279965.1 Phyllobacteriaceae bacterium | reverse complement strand
GGATACGTCCAATATGCTGATATGTCCGATGCCGGGCGTGGTTGTCTCCGTCGCCGTAACTAAAGGTCAGGAGGTCAGGGCCGGCGAGGTTCTGGCCGTGGTGGAAGCCATGAAAATGGAAAATGTGCTTCGCGCTGAGCGCGACTGCACCATCACCGCCGTCAACGTCGCACCGGGTGATAGCCTCGCGGTGGACGCCGTAGTCATGGAATTCGCCTAGAAGGTCCGGCTAATGATGCTGCCTCGACCGGGGCGCATACTTGCCGTCGGCCGTCTTGACGAACAACTCGGAAATCTGCGGATGACGTACCGGCTCCCCGGACTCGTCCCTCAGAAGGTTCTGCTCGGATACATAGGCAACGTATTCCGTCTCCTCGTTTTCGGCGAGCAGATGATAAAATGGCTGGTCTTTGGCGGGACGAACCTCGGCGGGAATGGCCTGATACCATTCCTCGCTGTTGCTGAACTCCGGATCGACATCGAAGATGATGCCCCGGAAGGGAAACAATCGGTGGCGGACCACCTGTCCGATTGAGAATTTTGCGGTCTTGATCTTGTGCATATTACGCTGCCTTTGTCCCGTTGTGGCGTAGCTTGCACCACATTTCAATCCCGGCGGGAAGCAAGAAGTTCGTGGACATCGGACGCAGTGACATCTCAGGTGCGGCGCGCAAAGGCAGGCACGAGAGCGGCGAAGCCACTGCCCGGATGCATTCCTTCACGCATGAAGAAGCCTCGCAACCCCGGCGCTCTGCCGAGCAGGCCGAGGCCGGCGCTTCTGGCAAACTGCGCGGGAAGGGCACTTGAAATGAGCGAGGCATTCACGAGGTTGACCGCATTGCTGCGCGCAAGAATGTCGGGCCGGCGGCGTGCATCGTAGCGCTGGAGCACGGCGGGGGCGCCAGGGTCGTCGGGGTGCGCATGCGTGATGTCGGTCAGTTCCTTTACATCGCGCAGGCTGAGATTGAGCCCTTGCGCGGTTATGGGAGGAAAGACGTGTGCCGCTTCTCCCACCAGAGCGATGCGACGTGCCGCAAAACGCGAGGGCAGGGCGGATGAAAGCGGGAACACCTGCCGTCCGGGCTCCACCGTTACTTTCCCAAGGAAGGATTGCTGACGTTCTTCAAGGCGCAGCGACAGAGCCTCATCATCAAGCGTAGCCAACTCGTCCGCGTGGGCCGGCCGTGTCACCCAGACAAGGCTGGAACGAAAGCCGCCTGGCAATGGCACCTGCGTGCAGGGGCCATGTTCGGTATGGAATTCGGTGGAGGTGAAACCATGGTGCCGCCCATGCGCGAAGTTGAACACCAGAGCGCTTTGGGGAAGACGGCGGTGCCTGATCGAGATCCCTGCAGCAGTGCGTCCCGGTGAATCGCGTCCGTCCGCGGCGACCGCAAGCCGCGCTCGGACAATGGTGCCATCGGCAAGGTGGACCTCCACATGATCAGCATGCGGCATCCATTCTCCGACCATGCACTCGTGCCAGGCGATGTTCTCACGCCTGCGCACAGCCTCGGCGAGCGCCCCATTCAGATCTGCGTTCGGGATGTTAAGGCCGAAGAATTCCTCACCGATCTCCGCTGCGCGGAATGTCACCGCAGGGCTGCGTATCAGCCGCCCCGTCATATCGACGATGCGCATCACGGAAAGTGGTGCTGCGACCGCGCGCACCTGATCGCCCAGCCCAAGCTGGTCGAGAAACGCAAGCGCCGGGCGCATCAGCGCCGTTGTGCGCCGATCCTGCACGGAGGGCGGAGGGCCGGCAAGCAGCACACGACGCCCATCACCGGAAAGCGCCAAGGCGGTCGCGAGGCCCGCCGGGCCGCTTCCGGCCACCAGAATCGGAACATCAATGTATTCGCTCACCGTTCGCACCGCCGTGAATATTGGTTGCCAGGCAGATATAGCAATTGCCGGGTCAGGTTCAACGCGGGGCGGGCGCGGCAGAAACACTCAGAATGTTCCCCGCCGGCGGCAAGTGGATTGTCCACATGCATAACCACTTTATGCTGCGTGCGCCGGGTTGTCATGCTAAGCCGTTCCGGCGTTGCAAATCTCGCGCCGGGAGGCAAAACATGCTGGACACGGCAGAACTATTGCCGGAAAGACGGGATGAGTCGTTCGGATCGCGCCCGCTGCCAATCGCGTTTCTATATTGTCTGGACTGCCGACACTGATGAAGAAGAAAAAGGTTACCGCACCGCAGGCGAAAGCGTTCTCCGTACATCTTCTTACTGCGTCCGGCTCTTTCCTCGCGTTTCTGTCACTCGTTGCCGCGAGTGAGGAGCGTTGGTTGGCTATGTTCTGGTGGCTGGGACTGGCGCTGCTCGTCGACGGCATCGACGGACCGATCGCGCGCAGGCTGCAGGTCAAGGACGTGCTGCCGACCTGGTCCGGCGACATGCTGGACAACATCATCGATTATGTAACCTACGTGCTGATCCCGGCCTTTGCGCTCTATCAGAGTGGCTTCATGGGCGAGGGGCTCTCCTTTCTCGCTGCGGCCATCATCGTCGTCTCCAGCGCGATCTACTATGCCGATACCGGCATCAAGACGACGGAAAACTTTTTCAAGGGCTTTCCGGTCGTCTGGAACATGGTCGTCTTCGTGCTGTTCGTCGTCCAACCGGGAGAATATGTTGCGATGGGCGCGGTAGTGGTCTCGGCCATCCTTACCTTTGCTCCGATCCACTTCCTGCACCCGGTCCGCGTGGTGCGGCTCCGTGTGTTGAACCTGAGCATCTTTCTTGGGTGGTGCGGGCTTGCTTTGATCGCCCTTCTCCAGGGGCTGCAGGCACACACGTACATCAAGGTAGGTCTCGGCGTTACATCCATCTATCTCTATTTCATCGGCGCCGTCATGCAGGCACTGCCGCAATTGGGGCGAAAGAGGCCGTAGACATGGCCAGGGCAATCCGCATCCATGAAAATGGCGGACCAGAAGTCCTCCAGCTCGAAGAGGTCGAAACAGGCAGGCCCGCCGCCGGCGAGGTGCTGATCGAACACAGAGCCATTGGCCTCAACTTCATCGAAGTCTACCAACGTACCGGCCTCTACCCAACGGAAAAGCCGTTTACGCCGGGTAGCGAAGCTGCCGGCGTTGTTCTGGAAGCCGGTGAAGGCGTCGAAGGGCTTCGGCCCGGCGATCGCGTGGCTTACTGCGTCAATGGTGGGGGCGGCTATGCCGATAAGCGGCTGATCGCGGCAGACCGGCTCGTGCGGGTGCCGGAAGGCATATCCGACGAGCAGGCTGCCGGCATGATGCTCAAGGGCATGACTGCCTGGTATCTTTTACGCCGCACATACAAGGTAAAGGCCGGCGATACCATTCTCTGTCACGCGGCGGCCGGTGGTGTCGGCCTGATCCTGGGGCAGTGGGCAAAGCATCTCGGCGCGACCGTGATCGGCACGGCGGGTTCGGCGGAAAAGGTGGACCTTGCCCGTGCTCACGGATTCGACCACGTGATTGAATATACGAAAGAGGATTTCACAACCGCCGTGCGCGATCTGACGGAAGGGCGCATGTGCGACGTAGTCTATGACTCGGTCGGCATGGACACTTTCCCCGGCTCGCTCGATTGCCTGCGGCCGCTTGGCATGTTTGTGAGCTTCGGCCAATCGTCCGGTGTCGTGCCGCCTTTCAGCATCAATCTGCTGGCGCAGAAGGGCTCGCTGTTTGCTACGCGACCGACGCTCTTTTCCTATATCGCCGCCAGAGAAGACCTTGAACAGGCAGCCGAGGACCTGTTTGCCGTGGTCAAGGCCGGTGCCGTGAAGATCGTCATCAATCAACGCTACGCCCTTGCCGAGACCGGACGAGCCCACGAAGATCTTGAAGCACGGCGCACCGCCGGCACCACTGTCATCATTCCTTGAGACGGGCGGCACCTCCTGACAGATGGCTGTCAGGAGGGGTGCATTACAGTGCATCCGTTACCAACAGGGATAGACGAGATGCTTACATTTTATCACGCGCCGTGGTCCCGATCCTCGACGGTCTTCTGGCTGCTGGAGGAACTCGGCATCGACTATAGGATGGAACTCGTGGACATCCGCGGCGAGGGCGGCGCAGCGGAAGAATATAGGAAGATCCACCCGAACAAGAAGGTGCCGGCAATCGAACACAACGGCTCAATTGTCACCGAACGCGCTGCCATCACCATCTATCTCGGAGACACGTTTTCAGACAGCGGCCTCGCGCCGGCTATCGGCGATCCCGAGCGCGCCGCTTACATATCCACGCTCGTCTATCACGATGCGGTGTTCGACCCTGTCGTGTGCGCGAAGGTGCATGGCCTTAACTATGTCAGCAATGACTATCCGTTCGGCCTTTTCGACGACATGGTAGCCTATCTGGAGCGGCGGCTGTCGGAACAACCCTTTGCAGCGGGCGAGCGCTTCACGCTGGCGGACGTCGTTCTGGGTACTGGCATCAACTACGTCATGAACACGCTGAAGGCATTGCCGGAACGGCAGGTGTTTCGCGAATATCTCGGTCGGGTGACCGACCGTCCAGCTTTTAAGCGGTCAACGGAAAAGGACGCGGAAATGGCGGCAGAAATGCCCTTCTTCAAGCAGATGATGGCGGGTGGCGCACCAGTTTAGCGCAGTCGCAGATCGGGGAGGGCATAGCGCCGTGCGTCTTTTCGAACGCACAATGACACGCTACCTGGTTGCATCGCGCTTTCGGGCCGATGCTTTAGGCACCGGCACCTATGCCTTTTTCCGGCTCCGTCTGGAGGATGCAACGGATTTGGCCGTCACATCCGGAGCGCGCTCTTTCTCCTGCGCTTCTTTCTCCAGCCGCAACGCCTTCAGGCGTTCTGTTTTGCGGTGACGCTGCACACTCTCGTCTTGCGTGATGGCCCGCGAGATTTCGTCGGTGGTCTTGTTCTTGGCTTCCATACGTGAGAGCGGCGGCTTGAACAGATTGTCCTTGGTAAGTCTCGCCATAGAATTGCTCTTTCACTAGCTGCTTGGGATACGCCCACCCCCCGATGGCCGCCATCACAACAACGCGGAGGCCATGGATCGGTTCCTTTCGCCGCTGCGCGGAGAGGTTCAGTCGTCGCGATGGACGATAACCGGTCGATAGATCACCATCGGTTCATGCCAATGGGCCCATTCGATCATTCTCGCGCGTCGTTCAGCCCTTCGATCGAGTTCGATCCGCTGCAGGCACTCGGCAAAAGCTGTGGTGCCTGACACGAATCCGTAAGAACGGCATTCCTGCTCGTCCATGGCGCGTCGCTCCTCCGGCGTCAGCGTCGCACAACCGGCAAGCAACATCATAAGGCTGGAGACGGCAAACAACCGGGATCGCAGCATTCAGGCATCCCCTGTGGTGATTTTTCCTGCCATAACGATCATAGCGCGTTGGTACGTTAATTGTAGATCGACAAGGTGGACGTCCAGATCGCCAGTCCAAAAATTGCAATGAAAATCCAGAACAAGCCGTTGATGAGCATGCGCACCAGGTCACGGTTCTCCTCACGGCTCACGCCCAGCCGATCAGCAGCCCAGTCGCCAGGAAGGATAAGAAGGCGTCCCAGGTTACGCAGAATGTAGTTCATATCAGCTACTCCCGAAATCTCTGCACATAGACCAACGTATGTCGCTTGGGACCTGCTGCCCACAAGGATATGCTTTTTCTTCGAAAAATTACGGCCGGCTTACCCGGCGAAGCCTGCGCCCAGGATGATTGCTCAGGCGAGAACCTAGCGCACATCGATTACGGGTTGCCAGCCCACTGATGCTCTCCTTCGCCTGGCGAACTGTTCGGCTGCCGGCATACTCAGGCGTCCTTGACGCCGACATGATCCTCCATGGCGCCGAGACCGGTGGCGGAAAGCAGGTCGGCCAGCCATCTGGTCGACGAACTCTCACGGCAGTAGACGACGATCGCAATCAGGATCGGCACGCCGATGAAGGCTCCGGCAACGCCCCACAGGAAGCTTCCGAAGAATACGGCGAAGACGACCGCGAAGGGCGAGATCGCCAAGGTGACGCCTGTCATGAGCGGCTCCAGATAGCTGCCGATCACGAACTGCACCAGATTCAGGCCGATGAAGATGACGACCGCCATATGCCATGAATCGAACTGCACAATCGCGAACAAGGTTGGAAATACGGTCGCGATCAGTGGCCCCAGAAACGGGATATAGTTGAGCGCGAAGGCGATGGCGCCCCATGCGGCGGCGAGTTCGAGGCCGGCGAAGAGTGCGAGACCCCAGACCACGAGGCCCGTGAGGACGCTGGCGAAGGTGCGCACCAGCATGTAACGCCGCAGCTTCTGTCCGAGCAAGCGGTTGGAGTGGAGCAGCCGCCTTCCGAACGGCTGAGCGCCTGGAGCAAGCAGCCGCTCGCCAAAGGAATCGACTTCGAGCAGGCCGAGCATCACGAAGATCACAACCAGAAAGCCGTATCCGATCATCCCGTTGAGCCGTCCGACGACATTCTGCATGAAGCCGATCAGCCAGCCGACATTGTAGCGCTCCGACAGCGGCGCCGCGATGGCCAGCCCGTGTTCATCGAGCCATGCCAGCCAGCCGAGCCAGACGGCCTGCAATTCGGCAGCGTTGGCGAAGAGCCACTGGATCAGCTTGCCGAACCCCCATGCAACGGCGGAAGCAACCGCAACAATGACCGCCACCATCACGAGGAGCGAGATGAGCAAGGCCAGAAGCTTCGGAATCAGCCGCTGCAGTCGAGCCTGGAGCGGCCAGACAAGAGCAATGGCGAAGAGCGACAGCGCCAGCGGAATGAAGATCGCTTCGGCAACCTTCATCAGCCCGAGAAGGAGAATGCCGGTCACGATGTAAAGCGGCATCCTGTAGTCATATGCCTGAGTCATCGCCCACCCGGCGCAAAGCTACTGGCCGTGACAAGTCCGGCCGCCGTCCCGGACGTGATGGTGTCCGGCCGCTCACCGACAATTGCCCGCGCGGACGACGCGATAGCCCTCGGCGCGGGCGAGGCATTCATTGGCGAATGAGCGCATACGGTTGCCGCGTGCTGCGCATACAGGCGCCTCGATCAGCGGACAGGCCACCGGGGCGGGTTCCGGGGACAAGCGTAGGCATTCGCCTTGATGGCGGACGGCAAAGCCGGACGCGCGCGCAAGGCACGAGTTGTCGAAGGTCCGTGACTGGCCTCCGCGCACGCCGCAAACGGGCTGGAATTCCCTCGTGCAGGCCATGATGGGTCGGCATTCGCCGGTGTGAAGAACCCGGAATCCCTGAGAACGCGCGATGCAAGCGTTCTGGAACGTGCTCATCCGGCCGCCACGCTGTCCGCAGACAGGCGCGCGTTCCATAGTGCAGGCCTGCGGCCGCGACGGACCCGGCTCGATCGTTGCGGTACAGGCTGCAAGCGTAAGGATGCCGGCCGGAACCATTGTCCATGCGAACGACAAACATCGTTTCCGCAGTGCTCTCATTCCAACCTCCCATCAAAGCCTCTTGGCAGCACGCTGGGAGACCAGGCCGACGACACCGGCGAGAAGTGTGCCGCCTAGGAGACCCGCAATGCCTGCGCCGACGAGCATCCCAGGAGTGAGGCCGCCCGTGGCTCTCAATGTCGCGTCGCCGGCAGTCTCGACATAGCCGACGAACCGCGCCAATGACGGAACGAAGCCGGTCAGCCAGGCCAGGAGCACCCCGCCGAATGCGCCGGCGAACATGCTGGCCGCCCGGCTTACGCCGGCCTTCGTCCATCGGCTTGCTGCAACGCCGCCCGCTGCTCCGCAGGCCGCCTCTACAGCGAACAGGAGGGCGAACTCGCTCTCGGTCATTTCCTGCGCCAGGTCCCCACTTGCAGATGTTCCTGCGTGCGGTCCGCCCTCACGCAGCCACGGCGCCGGCGAGTGCATCGCGCAGCGCCTGTTCCTTATCTTCGTTCAAGGATGTCTTGAGGACCGTGCCTCCGAACTGGCTGAGGTCCTTCATGACCTTGTCGGACGTCATCTGACGCACGAGCAGGAACAGGGCGGCGTTGCCCGGCTGCAGGGTGGAGGAAAGCTCCTTCATGAACTTGTCGTTTATGCCTACGTCCGTCAGCTTGCCGCCCAGAGCGCCCGATGCAGCACCCACGGCGACGCCCAATAGCGGGTTGAGGAACAGTATGCCGATGAGCAGCCCCCAGAAGCCGCCGGAGGTTGCGCCCGCTCCGGTCATGCTGAACAGCTGATTGAGCTTCACATCGCCCTTTTCTGTTTTCGTGGCGATCACGGCGTCGCCGACCTGAATGAGGTATTCTTTCTGCAGGTTCAGCACGCGCTGGCGCACTTCTTCCGCCTTGGCCTCGGTGGGATAGACAATCGCAATCAGGTCGGACATTTCATACCACTCCTCTGTTCGGCCCTGAAAATTGGCGTCTCCTGGGTTCAGCTAATAGTCCACTGGATCGCGGATGATCGGGCAGGTCATGCAATGTCCACCGCCGCGCCCGCGGCCCAGCTCCGCTCCGGCAATGGTGATCACCTCAATGCCCGCCTTGCGTAGCAGCGTGTTGGTATAGACGTTGCGGTCGTAGGCGAAGACGACGCCGGGCGAGACACAGACCAGATTGGCGCCGCTGTCCCACTGCGTACGCTCGCGCATGTAGTCGGTTCCACCGGTCTCGATTACGCGCATTTCCTTCAGGCCGAGCGCGTCGCGGACCGTGTCGACGAAAGACCCTTCGTCCTTGCGCAGGTCGATCGTGTCTGGCGTGTCGCCGGGCCTATAGGAATAGGCGTGAATTTGGTCGACGATGTCGGGATAAATCAGCACGCAATCGCGATCGGCGAAGGTGAAGACGGTGTCCAAATGCATCGCCGCGCGCAGCTTCGGCATCGCGGCGACGATGACCCGCTCCGCCGCGCCCTTATCGAACAATGCCTGCGCCACCTGGCTGATTGCCTGCCGGGAGGTGCGCTCGCTCATGCCGATGAGTACGTTGCCCTTGCCGATCGGCATCACGTCGCCACCCTCGAAGGTCGCAAGACCATGATCGAGAAGCGGATCGCCCCACCACACATTCACCTTGCCGGCGAAATCGGGATGGAACTTGTAGATCGCGGCGGCGAGGATGGTCTCCTCATGGCGTGCCGGCCAGAACAAGGCGTTGAGGGTAACGCCGCCATAGATCCAGCAGGTCGTGTCTCGTGTATAGAGCGTATTCGGCAGAGGCGGCAGGAGATATTCGGTCACGCCCGCCGCATCCCGGATCATGGTCAGCATCTCGCCGCCGACTTCTTCAGGGAACTCCACGGTAGAAAGGCCGCCGATCAGCGTCTCTGCCAATTCGCGCGCGGACAGTCCTTCAAGATAACTGCGCAATTCGTCGAGGAGGCCGAGACCGACCTGGTTGGGCACGACCTGGTTGTCGAGGATCCACTGTTTCGCTTCGGGAATTGCGACCGTCGCAGCAAGCAGGTTGTGCATCTCCACGACCTCGACGCCGCGGTCGCGCATCTTGGTCACAAAATCGAAATGGTCGCGCTTGGCGTTGTCTACCCACAGGACATCGTCGAACAGCAGCGCGTCGCAGTTGCT
>JAJUHJ010000115.1 GCA_029279965.1 Phyllobacteriaceae bacterium | reverse complement strand
GGGTAAGCGCGGCTTAGGCTCGACTTTGGGCGGCGCATTCCTCGTGCAGGATAGCTCTAGGAGCCTGAAGGATGCCGTTGGAAGAGATCAGAACCGGCGGATGCCTTTGCGGCGCGGTGCGATTCCGCACAAGAGGTGTATTGCGCGGCGTCGTGTATTGCCACTGCTCGCAATGCCGCAAGCAGACGGGGCACGTCTATGCCGCAACAAGTCTGGACGATACGCGCCTTGAAATAGACGGGGCGGAGATGCTGACCTGGTATGCCGCATCCGACGACGCAAAACGCGGGTTTTGCCGCACATGCGGCTCGGCCCTGTTCTGGAAACGGAACGGGGCGGATGTTACCTCGATCCTCGCAGGCAGCTTCGACATGCCAAGCGGGCTGAAAGGCGAAACACATATTTTCGTCGCGGAAAAGGCCGATTATTACGAGATCGAGGACGGTTTACCGCAATACGCACGCTCCAGTGCGTCTGTGCCAGTCAAGGAGAACGCGACCAAAGCCGGCGAAGGACAGTCATGATCGAATTGCCGAAAGATCTTCGCATCGAGAGCCGCAAGAAATTGCCGGAAGACTTGCGTTTTCTGGTGGAGAAATATCCGCGCGAGACCTGGGAAGGGCATGCAAACATCGGCGATATGGCGCGCTTTTGGCTGCAGCGGCACGACATGTTCCGCGAATTGAGCGGTATGCTGCAAAAGAGCGTAGGAGATTATCGCGAGGGCCTTTTGCAGCCACCGGAGTTCGCCCGTTGGTTCGCGCCCCGGCTGCGCTTTTTTCTGCAGCAGCTTCACGGTCATCATGAAGTGGAGGACCTGCACTATTTTCCGGTGTTTGCGCGCGCTGAACCGCGGCTGCAACGCGGCTTTGACATTCTGGACAGCGATCATCATGTCATTCACGACGCATTGGAGCGCAACGGCGAGACGGCCCGCGCATTTCTGATGGCCCTGCAACAGGATGATGACGCCAAGCGTTTCGCGGCGGACGCTTACGCGGATGAGAATGCACGCCTGATCGAGATGCTCACCCGTCACTTGTATGACGAGGAAGACATCATCATTCCTTTGATGCTGGATCGGGGCGAAGAAAGTCTCACCGGCTGAGGCATGCCAGCGTGTTGCAAGCCGTGGGGACGCAGGCTACATCAGCTTCCATGACCGACCCTTCCTCTCCCGAGACGCTGCGCATTGCCGTCGCCCAGCTCAATCCGACCGTGGGCGACGTTCAGGGCAACCTTGCACGCGCGCGCGCGGCGCGCGCGGACGCTGCCCGGCAGGGCGCGGAGCTTGTTCTCTTCACCGAACTCTTCATTGCTGGCTATCCGCCGGAGGATCTGGTGCTGAAGCCCGCCTTCGTCGACGCTTGCGAGGCGGCGGTATCGGAATTCACCGCGGACACCGCCGATGGTGGACCGGGCGTCATCATCGGAACGCCGGTCAGGCGCGAAAGCGGCGTCCACAATGCCATCATGGTTCTAGAAGGCGGCAAGGTGATTGCCGAGCGCTACAAGCTGGACCTTCCGAACTATGGCGAGTTTGACGAAAAGCGCGTTTTTCAACCTGGTCCCAGCATGCCTGGACCGGTGAATTTTCGCGGCGTCCGGCTGGGAATTCCCATCTGCGAAGATATCTGGGGCGAGCTCGACGTGTGCGAGACGTTGGCTGAATCGGGTGCGGAAATCCTGCTCGTGCCCAACGGCTCACCATACTGTCGCGGCAAGGTGGACGTACGCCAGCAAATCGCCATTGTCCAGGTGATCGAAAGCGGGCTGCCACTTGTCTATGCCAACATGCTGGGGGGGCAGGACGAATTGGTCTTCGACGGCGCCTCCTTCGCCATTCATGCCGACAAGTCACTCGCTTTCCAGATGAGCCAATTCGAGGAAGCGCTGGCTGTCACCACCTGGCGCAGAAGCGGCGATGGATGGGTATGCACCGAAGGCCCCATGTCCACCATTCCGGAAGACGAGGAAGCTGATTATCGTGCATGCATGCTGGGCTTGCGCGATTATGTGAACAAGAACGGTTTCAAGGACGTCGTGCTTGGCCTTTCGGGCGGTGTCGACTCGGCAATCTGTGCTGCCCTTGCGGTGGATGCGCTGGGCGCAGAGCGGGTGAGGGCGGTGATGATGCCCTACCGCTACACGTCCAGCGAATCGCTTGCCGATGCCGAGGCGTGCGCGCGGGCGCTCGGCTGCCGCTATGATATTGTCCCCATTTTCGAACCGGTAGAAGGATTTTCCAACGCGCTGTCGCAAGTCTTTCAGGGCACCGACGATGGCGTGACTGAGGAGAACCTGCAAAGTCGCACACGCGGCACGCTCTTGATGGCGATCTCCAACAAATTCGGTTCTATGGTGGTGACCACGGGCAACAAGTCGGAAATGTCTGTGGGCTACGCCACGCTCTACGGCGATATGAACGGCGGGTTTAATCCGATCAAGGACCTTTACAAATTGCAGGTCTACGCTCTCTGCCGTTGGCGCAACGGGCATGTGCCGCCCGACGCGCTCGGTCCTTCCGGCGAGGTGATCCCGGTCAACATCATCGACAAGGCGCCATCGGCCGAACTGCGCGAAAACCAGACGGATCAGGAATCTCTTCCGCCCTATCCGGTGCTCGATGAAATTCTCGAATGTCTGGTGGAAAACGAGATGGGCGTCGATGAGATCATCGCTCTCGGCCATGATCGCGAGACGGTTCATCGCATCGAGCACCTGCTCTATATCGCCGAATACAAGCGCCGGCAGGCCGCACCCGGGGTGAAGATTACCAAAAAGAATTTCGGACGTGACAGGCGCTACCCGATCACCAACAAGTTCAGGGATCGGAGCTGAGAAATCTGCTCATTCGTGTCATGTGGCGGCTTGCCTCCCCCGGATAAGCGCCTACCATACCAGGGACTAGTTCCCAATCCTGCATGCGCAGCGGCTGCATGCATTCCTTCCCAGAGAAACCGATGTCCTTTCTTGTCTTTCTTCGCGAGAATGCCCGCTGGCTTGCCGGTGGGTTCCTGCTGACCTATTTTTCGTCCTTCGGGCAGACCTTCTTCATATCCATCTCAGCGGGCAATATTCGCGCGGAATATGACCTCTCCCACGGCCAGTTCGGAATGATCTACATGCTGGCGACGCTGGCCAGCGCCTTCACTCTCACGCGCGTCGGCCAAATCGTCGACCGCTATTCCGTCAAGACCGTAACCTTCATCATCGTGCCAATTCTGGCGGCCGCCTGCGTATCGATGGCCCTGTCTTCATCCGTTATCGTTCTTTGCGTGACGATTTATCTCCTGCGCCTGTTCGGACAGGGCATGATGACGCAGAACGCCTTTACCGCAATGGGCCGCTGGTTCTCCGCCCAGCGCGGGCGTGCGGTTTCCATTACCACGCTGGGGCACAATGCAGGCGAGGCAACGTTGCCGTTGACATTCGTTGCGGTTGCCGGTGCATTCGGCTGGCGTAATGGCTGGTTCCTCGGCGCTGCCTTCCTGATGCTCGTGGCGTTGCCGGCCATCGCCGCTCTCATGGCGGTGGAACGGACCCCGCGCTCGAGCGATCCTGCTGCACGCGTGACGACGGGGCGCGACTGGACGCGTGGGGAGGTCATTCGCGACCCGCTGTTCTACGCCCTTCTGCTCGGTGTCATGGCGCCGGGCTTCATCAGCACCACCATCGCCTTCCATCAGGTTTATCTGGTGGAGTTGCGGGAATGGACGCTCGGCATTTTCGCTTCCGCCTTCACGGTCTCCGCGACAATGACGATCCTGTTTGCGCTCATCTCTGGCCAGCTTATCGATCGCTTTTCTGCCGTTTCCGTTCTGCCGGGTTTCCTTCTGCCACTCGGTGCAGCCTGTTTTGCACTCGCATTGTTCGACGGGCAGTGGAGCATCTTTCTGTTCATGGGGCTTTTGGGCATGTCCAACGGCTTCTCCTCGACCTTGATGGGAGCGTTGTGGCCGGAAATTTACGGGGTTCGTTATCTCGGTGCGGTGCGTGCGCTCGTGGTTGCGATCCTGGTTTTCGCAACGGCGGTTGGTCCCGGACTGACAGGTTACCTGATAGATTTCGGCGTTTCCTATCCGCTGCAGATTGCCGTCATGGGTCTTTATTGCTTTGCGGCCGCATTTGTAATGCTCATGGTTTCACGCCGCCTTCGCGCACGCGCCTTGCCAACGGCGCGAGCCTCCGTTACGTCCGCGCCATGAGTGTCACTGTCCGCTTCGCACCGTCCCCGACCGGACGGATTCACATCGGGAATGCGCGAACGGCGCTTTTCAATTGGCTTTTCGCCAGGAAAGCGCACGGGCGTTTCGTGCTGCGCTTCGACGATACGGATGTGGAGCGCTCTCGTGAGGAGTATGCCGACGCGATCGAGGCCGATCTTGCCTGGCTCGGCATAAAGCCCGATCTCGTCGTGCGCCAATCCGATCGCTTCGCGCTTTATGGTCAGGCGGCAACAAGGCTGAAGGAAGCGGGACTGCTCTACCCGTGCTACGAAACACCCGAGGAATTGGAACTGCGCCGCAAGGTGCGTCTATCGCGTCGCCTGCCGCCCGTATACGGCCGCGAAGCGTTGAAGCTGACGGACGAAGCAAAAGCCGCTCTGGAGGCGGAAGGGCGAAGACCCCATTGGCGCTTTCTCCTGCCGAATTTCGATCATGATCCCTTCGCACCCACTCGCACGGAAATTCATTGGGAAGATGTGGTGCGGGGTCCGCAGGCAGTTGATCTTGCTTCCATGTCCGATCCGGTTCTGGTGCGCGAGGATGGCAGTTATCTTTACACCCTCCCTTCGGTGGTGGATGACATGGAGCTGGGCATCACCCACATCATCCGGGGTGACGACCACGTGACCAATACAGGAGCGCAGATTGCGCTGTTTCGAGCCCTGAGCGCTGAGGCGCCGGCCTTTGGCCATCACAATCTTCTGACGACCAGCACGGGTGAGGGGCTTTCCAAACGTGCCGGCGCTCTTTCGATCGCAAGCCTCCGCGAAGAGGGCGTCGAGCCGATGGCCGTCGCCTCGCTCGCTGTGCTGATTGGCACGTCTGAAGCGGTCACGGCCTGCCCCGATATGGATGCACTTGCAGGGCGTTTCGACCCAGCATCGAGTTCCCGTTCGGCTGCCAGGTTCGATCCGGCGGAGCTTCAGGTCCTAAGCCGCAGTCTCGTGCACGCTATGCCGTATGACGAGGCTGCGTCGCGGCTTGAAGAAATGGGGATATCCGGGCCTGTTGCCGAGCCTTTCTGGAACGCGGTGCGCGGCAACATCGAAACCGTAGCGCAAGCGGACTTCTGGTGGCGTGTTGTAACGGAAGGACCAGAACCGGCGACACTTTCGCCAGAAGACCGTGACTTTGTCGCGGCGGCATTCGACCTCCTGCCAGGCGAGCCTTGGGATCACCAGACATGGCGTGAGTGGACGCGCCGCGTGAAGGAAGAGACAGGCCGCAAGGGAAGGGCGCTTTTCCAGCCATTGCGGCTGGCGCTGACGGGCAGGGAGTCCGGTCCGGAACTCGCCGATCTCCTGCCTCTTTTGGGGAGGGAGCGGGTACTGGCCCGCAAACCCTGAAGCACCCTTTCAGGCCATCATGGTTCGATATGTGCCATCGGCTGGTTCTGGCTCTGTAGGATCTCGACGGCGGCAAGGGCGGTCATATTAACGACACCGCGCGAAGTGACGGACGGGGTAAGGATATGCGCCGGGCGTGCCAGCCCGAGCAGGATCGGCCCCACATGCAGGGCATCGGTCATTGCCTTTACCGTCGTCAGCGTAATATTGGCCGCATCGAGGTTCGGGAAAACGAGCAGATTGGCTTCGCCTGTCAGCTCCGCATGAGGAAAGACACGTTTACGCAGTTCTTCTGAAAGAGCAGCGTCCCCGTGCATTTCGCCATCGGCCACGAGATCCGGCGCGATACGGTGCAGAATGGCAACCGCCTCGCGCATCTTCAGCGCGCTTTCCGAATCGCGAGAGCCGAAGTCGGAGTGGGATAGAAGCGCCGCCTTGGGCTTTATGCCAAAACGGCTGATTTCCTCGGCGGCAAGGACCGTTGTTTCGGCAATCTCCGCCGCAGTGGGATCGAGCGTGACGTAGGTGTCCGTGAAGAACATGACGCCCTGTTGCGCAATCAGCATCGAAAGCGCGGACAGTTCGTGCACCCCCTCGCGCCTGCCAATGATCGCGTCGACATAGCGCAAATGCCGCTCGAACCGGCCTTCCAGCCCGCAGATCATGGCATCGGCCTCATCGCGCATCATGGCAAGAGCCGCAATCACGGTCGGATTGGTGCGCACCAGGGCGCGCGCAACCTCCGTTGTCACGCCGCGACGGCCAGCAATGCGGATAAGCAGATCCACATAGTCCCGATAGCGCGGATCATCCTCGGGATTGATGATCTCGAAATCCTCGCCTGGCCGGATTTTCAGGCCATAGCGCTTCAGTCGCATTTCGACCACGCTCGGCCGTCCGATGATGATGGGTTCGGCGAGCCCCTCTTCGAGAACCACCTGCGCGGCACGCAGCACGCGCTCGTCCTCACCGTCCGCATAGATCACCCGTTTCCGTCCGGCCTGCTTGGCAGCGGAAAACACCGGCTTCATGACCAGGCCCGAGCGGAAAACGAAACGGTTCAACCGATCGAGATAGGCATCCATATCCTCGATGGGTCGGGAAGCCGCGCCGGTGTCCATCGCCGCCTTCGCCACGGCCGGCGCGATACGCAGGATCAGCCGGGGATCAAAGGGAGACGGGATCAGGAAATCAGGCCCGAATATCGGCGTTTCACCGGAGTAAGCGCGTGCTGCGACGTCGGAAGGCTCTTCGCGGGCAAGGGCGGCGATGGCGCGCACGGCGGCCAGTTTCATCTCTTCGTTGATCGCAGTGGCGCCGACATCGAGAGCACCCCGGAAAATGTAGGGGAAGCAAAGGACATTGTTGACCTGGTTGGGAAAATCCGACCGGCCGGTGCAGATCATGGCATCGGGGCGAGCCTTGCGCGCAAGCTCCGGCATGATTTCAGGCTCGGGATTGGCAAGGGCCAGGATCAGCGGGCGCTCGGCCATTTCGGCAAGCATATCCGGCTTCAGGATACCACCGGCTGAAAGTCCCAGAAACACGTCAGTCCCGCCGATAACCTCAGCCAGGCTGCGCGCGTTGGTTTCTTTGAGGTATGGCTCCTTCCAGCGATCCATTTCCTCCACGCGCCCGCGCCAGGCAACGCCATGCCGGTCTGTGATCCAGATGTTTTCGGTCCTGGCGCCGAGCGAGACGAGCAGATTGAGGCAGGCGAGGGCGGCCGCGCCGGCACCCGAGGTGACGATCTTCGCTTCACCGATGTCCTTGCCAGCCAGTTCGAGCCCGTTGAGGATTGCGGCGGCAACGATGATTGCGGTGCCGTGCTGGTCGTCATGGAAGACGGGGATCTTCATGCGCGCCTTCAGCCGCTCCTCCACGTCGAAGCATTCTGGCGCTTTGATATCCTCAAGATTGATGCCGCCGAAAGTCGGCTCCAGGGCCGAAATGGTCTCGACCATGCGATCCACATCCGGAGCGTCGATCTCGATATCGAACACGTCGATATTGGCGAATTTCTTGAAGAGAACTGCCTTGCCTTCCATCACCGGCTTCGACGCCAGCGGCCCTATATTCCCCAGACCGAGCACAGCAGAGCCATTGGAAACAACGCCCACCAGATTGGCCCGCGAGGTGTACTCAGCCGCAAGATGGGGATTGTCGCGAATGGCAAGGCAGGGTGCGGCCACGCCGGGTGTATAGGCAAGCGCGAGATCGCGTTGATTGCCGAGCGATTTCGTCGGCTTTATCTCCAGCTTGCCCGGTAGTGGATAGCGGTGGAAAAAGAGAGCCGCTTCATCCAGTTCCGAACGCTCGTCTGCCATATCGTTCCCGCCGTTTGCCCCTGCCTCTTTCCGGAACTAACGAGCCACGACCCGTTGCTTCTGCTCCCCGAGTCCGGAAATACCGAGTCGCATTTCATCCCCGCTTTTAAGGAACACTTGCGGCTTCATGCCCATCCCGACGCCGGGCGGGGTTCCGGTTGTGATCACGTCTCCGGGCTCCAGAACCATAAAGCGGGATAGGTACGATATGATATGGGCGACCGAGAAGATCATGGTTTTCGTGGAGCCGGTTTGCCGCCGCTCGCCATTGACGTCCAGGAACATGTCGAGGTCCTGCGGGTCGGCAATCTCGTCCGGCGTGACGATCCAGGGGCCGAGCGGCCCAAACGTCGGTGCGCTTTTGCCCTTGATCCACTGGCCGCCGCGCTCTGCCTGGTATTCGCGCTCGGATACGTCGTTGCACACCGCGTATCCGAATATGCGGGAAAGTGCTTCCTCCTCGGAAACGTAGTCGCAGCGCTCGCCGATGACGACGGCAAGCTCGACTTCCCAGTCGGACTTGAGGGAGTCTTTCGGCAGCATCACATCATCGTTCGGACCCGAAAGTGAGCTGGGTGCCTTTGAGAAAACCACTGGCTCATTGGGCACCGGCAGTCCTGACTCGGCTGCGTGGTCGGCGTAATTCAGGCCGATGGCAATGAAGTGCCCGGTGCGGGCGACAGGGGCGCCAATTCGGGTGACCGACGGCACCTCCGGCAACGAACCGATGTCCGCCGATTGCAGGATACGAAGCAGCTCCGGCGAGATTGTCGCTGGCGTGTAATCGGCAACGAGCGAAGAGACGTCTCGAATGGTCCCATCCGTATGCAGCACAGCGGGCTTTTCCGCACCCTTGTTGCCAAAACGCAAAAGCTTCAAGATCAACCTCCTCTACATGATTGGCCGCATGGCGGCTTGATCAAAAGGCGCTCGGGAAAAGACCGCCGTCCAACCGAAAATTCTGTCCGGTGATATAGCCCGCATGAACCGAACAAAGAAAGGCGCAAACCTGCCCGAATTCCTCCGACGTTCCGAAGCGGCGCGCCGGCACCTCGTTGATCTGCTGCTGCGTGCGCTCTTCGATCGGCACGCCCGCCTTTTCGGCGCTGTGACGAATGTTGGCCTTCAGCCGGTCGGTGTCCAGTTTTCCCGGCAGCATATTGTTGATGGTGACATTTTTATCCGCGACTTGCCGCGCGACGCCCGCAAGAAACGCCGTCAGCCCGGCTCGCGCGCCCGAGGACAGGTCGAGGCCGGAAATGGGCATATAGACGGACAGGGACGTTATATTGACGATGCGGCCGAAACCGCGTTCGGCCATGCCATCAACAACCGCCTGTATGAGTTCCAGCGGCGTGACCATGTTCTGCGTCACTCCGTCAAGCATATCCTGGCGCGAAAGGGCCTTGAAATTGCGCAGCGGTGGACCGGCATTGTTGTTCACCAGAATATCCGGGGCAGGGCAGACCTCCAGCAATGCCTTCTGCCCATCCGGCGTTGAAACATCGGCGGCCACTTCGGCGACGGAGACGCCGAACCGCTCGCGGATCTCCCGCGCGGTTGCCTGAAGTGTTTCGGGATTGCGGCCGTTGACGACCAGATTGCAGCCTGCCTCCGCCAGCGCCATGGCACAGCCTCGGCCAAGGCCGCGACTCGACGCGCAGACGATTGCATTCTTGCCCTT